>NZ_CP009552.1:0-310135 GCF_000789255.1 Geoglobus acetivorans | reverse complement strand
AACCTGATCCCGGCTGAGAGAATATCCACCACCCGGAAATTGACCTCATCACCCTCACTTATATTCAGCATCTGTGCAATTTCCGGGCCTGCACCAATTACCTTCTGTTCAATGGTTTTAATCTCTGCCCTTTCTCCTGTTAAGGCTTCGATTATGGATGTAACGCTTCCGTCCGTTCTCTCAAGGATTCTCAGAATCGGATTCATAGCCGTTCCAGTTCCCTGATTGGTCTTCCGTCCCTCGTTTCAGGCGTCATGTAATCAAGGAACCTCTCGAAATCGATGTCATAAAGCCGGAAGGTTACCCTGAGGGGCGAGAGAATCGCATCCTCTTCAGCAAAATTAATCCTCGACACAAAAGCAGTCTGTTTGTTCAGGAAAACCGTAACTCTGCTCCCACTTCTGCCCCTGATGAACTCACTTCTTGCAGTATCAAGTATTCTCTGCATTCTCAAAAGTTCTCTGAATCTCGAAAGGCTGGACGTTCTTGCATACAGCTTTCCATCCTCAATTTCAATTGTTGCATCCGGAAAAAGATTCCTCACCGCTTTTTTTACCTTTTCCTCGTCTTCTGTTGGAAATACATCCGTCTCGATTTCCACCTCAACTCTCGGCAAAAAATGGGACAGTATTGCCCGGATTTTGTCCTCGAATTCATCAATCGTGTCAGTATTTTCTACGGTTATGTCAGCAATCTTTATAGCTTCTCTCATACTCCAGGAGAGTTCCCTTTCGTCCCTTCTTTTCAGCTCCTCGGGAGTTTTCACGTCATCCTCTCTTTTCCTCTTCAATGCTCTCTCAAACCTCACCTCAAGCGGCGCTTCGACGTTTATGAGGATAAAATCATCGCCAAATTCCTTTCTGAAAGTTTCTACTTCTGCTATCCCCCGTATCCCGTCAACAACTACAACACCCCTCTCTTCGAGCTTCTCCCGTATCTTGGGAATGCATCTTTTCGCTATTGCATCCATACCCTCTTTCTCTCTCAGTTCAGTGGCCACCCTGCCTGCATTCTCATCCGTGAGTTCAAGACCTCTCCTCAGCACTTCCTCACGAACAACGTCGCCCATGACCACAACAGGAATTCCCATTTCCTCGGCAATTCTGGATGCAGTTGTTTTTCCGCTTAAGGGGAGACCAACGAAAGCAATTATCTTCATATCACTAAGAGATACCGTAAAGAGTATTTAAATAATTGGCGAAAAGAGATAAATACCATCCATCGCCATTCACGTTTTGCAATGAAATGTGCCGTGTGCGGAAAGGAGAGCGAACATCCCGTATGTGGAAAATGCCTGCTGGAAAGGATAGATGCGGTGAAAATCCCACCTGTAGTTGAAATTACCGTATGTCCGAAATGCGATGCCAAAAGACTCGAAAAATGGAGAGATATATCGCTGGAAGAGGCTGTTGAAAAAACACTCAGGAAAGAGACGAGAATTCACGAAGAGGTGGAGGTGCTGGACTTCTCCTTCCAGCCGTTCGGGCTTGATGAGACCGGAAAATACCAGTTCACGTTTTATGGCCGGATAAGAAACCACGAGTTTGAACACACTTCATTCTTTGAGGTCAGATTGAAAAAGATAGCATGCGAAAAGTGCAGCAGGCAGGCCGGTGGATACTACGAGGCTATAATCCAGATCAGAGCAGATAAAAGAGAGCTGAAAGACGAAGAGCTTGAAAAGATTGGCGAGATAATAGGCGCCGGAATAGACAAACAGAAATCCCATCCCAAGGCATTCATCACGAAAATCGAGGAAAGAAGGGAAGGTATTGACATCTACATGGGTGACAAAAAACTTGCCCAGAAAATAGCGAGAGCAATATTGAAGGAGCTTGGTGGTGAACTTTCGGAGAGCAGCAAGATTGCGGGCAGGCAGGACGGAAGGGATATCTACAGGTTCACGTATTCGGTCAGACTGCCGGAATATTTTGAGGGAGACATTGTTGAGGATGAAGGGCATACGGCAATCGTGGCGAGTGTCCAGAAGAGGAAGGGCGTTGATATTTTCACGGGCAGAACTATAAACCTGAAAAACCCAAAGGTCCTTGTCAGAAAGGAAGAAATAACGGAAAGCTACGTGGTCAGTGCAGATAATTCTGCAATAGAAGTTCTTGATCCGGAAACATACAGGAACGTGTGTGTGAGGAAACCTGAATTTGAGTTCAATGCTGGCGACAGCGTGTTTGTCGGGAGATGCGAAGACCGGGTGTTTGTGATACACAAAAGCCTGATAAAGCCATGAAAGCCGTAAAAGTCCGCAGAGAGAAAGCAGAGAAGATCAGAAAGTGGCTGGAAAAGAATTGTTACAAGGATAAAGATAGAAGAATCAGGCTTGAAGATGGGTATGTGATAATACCAGTCACTGAAAGCTTCGATATACCGGGAGACTATGAGATAATCCAGGACAGAAATCCTGTTTTTAAAGAAAAGAAGAACTTTAGAAGTGTTGTGGAAAACGTGGCCGGATATTACCCGAAATATACAGATTTCAAGATATTTGGAAAAATAGGTGTTGTAAAGCTTCCAGAAGAGCTAACGCAATTCTCAAGGAAAATAGCAGATGAGCTTATGAGGATATACAGGCTGCAGGCTGTGTGGCTCGACAGGGGGAGACACGGTATGCTCAGGAAGCCGGAGATGGAACTGCTCGCGGGGCAGGGAAGTGAAACAGAGGTGAAGGAGCATGGCTGCATTTTCAGGTTTGACGTCACAAAGGTGATGTTCAGCCAGGGGAACAAGTACGAAAAGATGAGAATTGCAGGGCTTGTGGAAGATGGAGAAGTCGTCGCAGACATGTTTGCCGGCATAGGTTACTTCACAATACCTGTTGGAAAGCACTCTCCAGCCAAAAAGATATACGCATTTGAGATAAACCCCGATTCATACACTTTTCTGCTCGAAAACATAAAAATCAACCGGGTCAATGGAATCATACCAGTTCTGGGTGATTCCATGTACACTGTTCCAGAGGGCTTTGCTGACAGGGTGATCATGGGCCACATAAATGCAGAGGCGTTTATTCCCGTGGCCATCAGGGCGTTGAGGGAGGAGGGCTGGATTCACTACCATGAATCCACCCCGGAAAAGATACTGAACAGACCTGTTGAAAGGGTAAAGAAACACGCCAGAAAACTCGGGGCTGAAGTCAAAGAGATTAACCTGAGAAAAGTAAAGAACTATTCTCCCGGGGTTCTGCATGTGGTCGTTGATGCAAGAATAAAAATTAACTGAACAGAAGTCTGAAGTAGCCAATATATGGTATCTTGAACACAGCAACCCCTACAATCCATTCCTTTTTAACGGGCTTTGAAAGGAGTGGTTGATCCATAACAGGGTTGTTGTCGCCCTTTGTCAGATAGCCATCATTTTCAGCAACATAGCTACCTATTTTTTCACCCTTGTGCACAAATGTTATCGCCCTATGAATTATGGGAGTTCTGGACGAGTCTCCATTCGGTCTGTAAACTATGACATCGCCATAGTCTCCGAATTTTTTGTATCCGTTTTCCTTCCCCTCCAGATAGGTTACAATCTCCTTCTTCTCAGGACTTACAAGAAAAACAACATCGCCAATATGGAGGTTTGGTTCCATCGAACCGCTCTGAACGGCAACCATAAAGGGCCAGGTCCCTGTAAGGAGATAACCCCCACCAGCAATCACACCAACAATTATAAGTGTAGTGAGAATATCCTTGATTAATCCCACAAGCTTTGATTGCATGATAACTGGGGGTTTAAAAATGGTTATTAAAAGTATCGATACAAGAACCGTGGTGGCAAAATTCGCCCTCAACGGAAAAAATGTCCATCCTGAAGCTGTAAAACTCATAATAAACAGTGGAGTTGACGTGGACAGAATAGTTGATTTCGCATGCAGGAAATGCAACGGCTCATTCATAATAACTCCTGAAGATATCTCAGACGTTTTGAAAGAGCTTGCATCAAGGAGAGAAGAAAAAAAGGTTTTCGACACGGGGTTGAAAGATACTCCGAAAGGAGAAGTCGAGAGCAGAGGGCAGGTCTCAATTCTGAAAGACGTAACAGGCAAATCAACATGCAGAGGGACAGTGGAAGATTTCGTTGCATATTTCAATTCCAGATACGAGAAGCTTTATTCAATTCTGAAACCGAGAGTTAAGGCCATACCGATAGGTTCCCTCGGCAGGATTAAAATGGAAGAGGTCGAGGTCATAGGTTTTGCGGACAATGTGAGAGAGCTCGATTCGTCAAAGGCCATGTTCGAGCTTGAAGATAAAACGGGCAGAGTTCGCGTTTACGCTGAGGGAAAAGTAAAGGAGCAGGTTATGGAGCTTTTCGGAGATGAAGTCATTGGTGTTGCAGGCAGGCTGAGAGGGAGAAGCATAATCGCAGACAGAATCATT
This sequence comes from Geoglobus acetivorans, assembly GCF_000789255.1. Classification (NCBI taxonomy): domain Archaea; kingdom Methanobacteriati; phylum Methanobacteriota; class Archaeoglobi; order Archaeoglobales; family Archaeoglobaceae; genus Geoglobus; species Geoglobus acetivorans. The sequence continues at coordinate 305,750 of NZ_CP009552.1, read as the reverse complement.
TTCCCGGATGTTCCAATAAGCAATGGAAACAGAAAAAGCAGAGATTTTCTGATGGTTTTTATCTCAGACGTTCATTTCGGAAGCAATACTTTCCTGAGCGAGGAATGGAGCAGGTTCGTAAAATGGCTAAACGGTGAAAGTGAAAACGAAAAGCTCAACGAACTTGCCCACTCGGTAAAATACATTTTCGTGGCTGGGGATTTAACGGACGGTGTTGGCATCTACCCCGACCAGGAAAAAGAGCTTGAGATACTCGACATCTACCAGCAGTATGAGTTTGCCGCAGAGCAGTTCGATCTGATTCGAAAGGACATCAAAATAATCCTCTCTCCCGGAAACCACGATGCCGTAAGACAGGCAGAGCCTCAGCCAGCATTGCCCAAGGAATTTGCATCTCTTTTCCCGAAAAACGTCATACATGTTGGAAATCCCGCCTACGTTGACGTCGAGGGAATCAAGGTACTCCTGTATCACGGAAGGAGCCTTGACGACATAATCTCGAGGGTTCCAAGGCTCAGTTATGAAAGGCCACACGAGGCAGTCATGGAACTTCTAAAACGGAGGCACCTCGCTCCTCTGTATGGGGAAAGAAGCCCAATAGCCCCGGAGAAGGAGGATTATCTTGTAATCGATGACATTCCCGATGTCATTCATTCCGGACACGTTCACACCTATGGAACGGGATTTTACAGAGGAGTTTTTGTGATAAATTCATCAACCTGGCAGAGCCAGACGGAGTTTCAGAAGAAGGTGAACCTCAACCCTGTGCCAGGAAATGTTGCCGTATATCAGCCCGGTGGAAACGTTTACAGACTCAAGTTCTACAGCGGTTAAATCAGAAACATTTTTTAAATTTCAATTCTGCCTTTCGACATGGTGAAACATCTCACATCCATATCAGATTTGACAAAAAATGAACTGCTCGAGATAATAACACTGGCAGAAAACCTGAAAGATGAAAGAAAGAGGGGAATCTTCAGAGATTATCTGAAAAACAAAACGCTCGCAATGATTTTTGAACTTCCATCGACAAGAACGAGAGTCAGTTTTGAAGTTGCAATGACCGACATGGGTGGCCATGCTATTTACCTAAGCTGGAATGACCTCCAGCTCGGCAGAGGAGAAACAATAGCAGATACTGCAAGAGTTCTTTCAAGATACGCCTCCGGAATAATGGCGAGGGTAAGGGACCACGGAACCATCACCGAGCTTGCAAGATTTAGCGATGTTCCTGTTATCAACGGCCTGAGCAATCTCGAGCATCCATGTCAGATTGTCGCTGACCTGCAGACCATCAGGGAGAAGAAGGGCAGTTTCGACATAAGACTGGCATGGGTTGGAGATGGAAACAATGTCTGCAATTCAATGATACTTGCATCGGCTCTGCTCGGATTTGAAATGAAAATCGCAACGCCAGAAGGTTATGAACCTGACGAGAGGATACTCTCAAGGGCTGAAAAAATGGGGGCCGAGGTTGAGCTTACACACAAACCTGAGGAGGCCGTGAGAAACGCAGATGTTATATATACGGACGTGTGGACCTCGATGGGCCAGGAAAAAGAGAAAGAAGAGAGAAACAGGATATTCCAGCCATATCAGGTAAACAAAAGACTTTTAAGTTTCGCAGACAAGGATGTCATAGTCATGCACTGCCTTCCGGCACACAGAGGGGAGGAAATTACAGACGATGTTATTGATGGCCAACACTCGGTCGTTTTTGATCAGGCTGAAAACAGACTGCATGCACAGAAAGCAATACTTCTCAGACTGCTGGAGGGATAAGATGACCTGGGAGAAAGTTGAAAAAAGAATCTGCCAGTTCATAAAAAAGAGGGTTGAGATGGCAAATGCAGATGGAGTTGTTGTTGCCCTCAGTGGAGGTATTGACAGCTCCGTTGTAGCCTATCTGAGTGTAAGAGCTCTGGGACCTGAAAAAGTTTTTGGGCTGCTTCTTCCGGAAAAGGGAGTAACTCCCGCCGAAGATATCGAAGATGCACTGGAGGTGTGTAAGAGACTGGGCATTGAACACAGAATTATCGAAATAAACCCCATTGTTGACAAGTATTCGGAAATTCTTGGAGACAGCGATAGTCTTGCTTTTGCCAACATAAAGCCGAGGGTGAGGATGAGCCTGATATACTACCACGCCAACAGAATGAACAGGGTCGTTGCAGGTACGGGAAACAAGAGCGAGCTGAAAACCGGCTACTTCACGAAGTACGGCGATGGTGGGGTAGATTTTCTTCCCATTGGAGACCTGTACAAAACAGAAATCTTCGAATTCGCAGAATATCTGGGAATTCCAGAAAGGATCGTGAAGAAAAAGCCTTCAGCGAGACTGTGGCGGGGTCAGACAGATGAGGGAGAAATGGGAATAAGCTACGATAAGCTCGACAGAATACTGAAGGGAATCGAGAGCGGGTTGAAAAAAGAGGAGATCGTGGAAAAAGCCGGTGTGGCGGCAGAGGATGTTGAAAAGGTTATCGAAATGGTTGAAAAAAGCAGGCATAAACGGGAACTTCCCCCAATAGCACCTGTGAGAGCCTTAATCGAACACTAAAGCTTTTTTGAACATATCTTCATACTCATCAGGGTTGACGAGGAATTCCAGCGCTTCAATCTCGTTTACGAGGTCATACATGTCCCCGGACACATCAAGAACCTGATCGGGCTTGGCAAACCTTAATTCAGGGGCCGAAGCATAATTCCCGTTTCTCACCCATCCTGATCTGGTCAAATAATAGCACGCACCTCTGAGATTGGTGTATGGCTCGTAAATCGAACTGAAATTCCTGCAAACCCAGTTGGAAGTCACCAGCCTCTTATCAGTCCTGTTCACCATAACATGGCCATATTCTGGAGGTACAACTATAACTTCGCCTTCATCCACCTCCACAGCCACGACATCTTCAATGTGGTTGTCATCATCGCCCCTCTTCTGAATGATGAACAGTGCCCTACCCTCAATAACCTGATAAACTTCCGGAAAGCTCAGTTTACCAGCTCTGGGGTGGTAGTGGCCATAGGTTTTTATGTATTCATCCCCTATGACCGCAGGAGGAGTTATTGTGTAGTCGTATCTCAAACCCGCCTTTTTAATCTTCTCCCAGTCCTCTCTGGTTAGATAAGCATCCCTGTACATGAAATATGCTGGAAAATTGTCCTTAAGTGCATCAGGCTGATGCAAAACCGGTTTTAAATCGTAAGCGTATCTGATATCAGGCTTGAATCTTTCAAAATCAACCACCGGTTTCATGGTCGGATATTTTAAATTACATTTTTATAAATGTTTTCATTGTTTTTTTCTTGCACCATAATGACTATTGATTGGAGATTCAAAAATGCGAAACGTTAAATTATTAAGAAACCTACTCTTTTCAATGCCGATCACACCGATGGAGATTTACAAACTTTTACCGAAAACCAACTGCAAGAAATGCGGCGAACAAACATGTATGGCCTTTGCCTTCAAGGTTGTCAACAGAGACAGACAGATAGAGGAATGCACACCTCTTTTTGAAGAGGAAAAATACGCAAAACAAAAAGAACAGCTCCTTGAAATGCTTGAACCTCTGAAAGAGGCAAGTGAAACCGGGCTGATTGTCGATGAAAGCAAATGCACGGGATGTGCAAACTGCATTGTTGTGTGTCCTGTGCATGCAGCAGAGGATGCCTACGGATCGGGAAGTGGATTCGGACCAAAAATCGACGATCCCATTTACAGACTGGAAAACGGGGTGCTTAAAATAATCAACGTCCAGAGGTGCAGAAGATACGGTAAGAACAGAATACTCTGTGTTGCATGCAGAGAAAACTGCCCGAGCGATGCAATAAGTTTTCTGGAGGGGTGATGGAATGTACACATGCGCAGGATGCTCATGTCTGTGCGATGACATTGAGATAGTGACAGAAAAAGACGATGTAAAAACTGTTTATAACGCCTGCAGAAGAGGTGCCGGAATATTTCTGAACTACAGGCTGTCAAGGACAGAACCAAAGGTTGACGGGAAAATTGCCGACTTCGAACAGGCTATCGAGAAGGCACAGGATATCATTCAGAATTCGGAAAACCTCGCAATTTACGGGCTGGACACAACAACCCTCGAAGTGCAGGAACTTGCGATAAAACTTGCAGAAAAGAAAGAAGCATACATAGACGACAACTCAACGTTCTGCCTCGGAGACTTTGTGGAAATGATTCTAAAAGGAGAACTGCCCAGCACCACACTCGAGGAGGTCAAGGACAACGCATACGTGATTGCATACTGGGGAAGCGATGCATACCACAGCCTTTCGAGACACATGTCCAGATACACCTACTACCCGAGAGGTGGAAAAAGACAGCGTGGCTACGAGGAAGACAGATTTCTCGTTGTCATCGATGTTAGAAAAACCCACACAGCAAAGCTCGCCAAGAAAAATGCCAGATTCCTTCAGATAAGGGATGATCTGGAGCTGATCGAGGCGTTCAATCAGGCTCTCGACGGAAAGGCTCCGTCAATTTTCGTCAACGATATCCCCAGAATCCTGAAAGAAATGGAAAAAGCAGACTTCAACGTGATATTCGGAGGGCTTGGATTGAAATACGGGCTGAAAGGCAAATATGAAGCGTTCAAAAACCTCATAGCAAGACTGAACGAGAGAACAGGCGTCTATTTCATCCCGGCTGGCTGCCATCCAAACATGAGGGGTTTCAACGAGCTGATGTTTGATAAAACAGGTGAGATTAACAGGTACAGTTTCAATGAGCAGCGCAGCTCCGATGAGTTTGCTTTTTACAGACTTCTCGAAAACGACGCCATAGATACCGCTGTGATAATTGGTACAGACCCTCTAAATTCCCTGCCGTTTGAATATGCGAAAAAACTGGCAAAAATAAACACAATCGTGATTGACCCGAGAGAAACATTCACCGGCAGGTTTGCCAGGGTGGTTCTCCCATCAGCAATAGCCGGGGTTGAAACGGGTGGGACAATGGTCAGGAGTGATGGTGTCAGAGTTGAGCTGAAACCCCTGTTTGAGAAAGAAATCAATGACGAGGCGATTCTCAGCAGATTGCTGGAGGTGGTCTGAATGCCCCTTCAGTTCTCAAAATTCCTGAAAAAAGTGAGTGTGGAAGTGGTTGTCGGGAGGCTCAGCTATCAAGTTGAGGCGATGGACAAAGGCAAGTTCAGCGAAGAATTTGTCGAAAAATCGGCGGTGATATACTTCACAGACGATTTTGCAAAGAAAAATGGTTTCAGAGAGGGAGATATTGTGAAGGTTACTGCTAAAGGGCGAAGTGTGAATCTCAAAGTGCTGATATCTGATACCGCTCCTGAAGATGGTGCATTTATGCCAAACAGCATTTACAGCTCGTATCTCACAGATTTCGACGATTTCAAGAGGTTTCAGGCCACGATTGAACCTGTGGAAGGCAGTGTTACTAAACCTGAAGAAATTATGCAAAAAGTGTTAACGTAATTTTATTTTATTTTAACATGGAAAAAATAGGTAATGTTTTATATTGCTGCATTACTGAGATGTCAGGAATAGGCAAATTGCAGCATATAAAACACAAAATCTGAGATTCAGAAAATCTGATAATTGGATTCGATATGTGAGGTGGTATGGTATGGCTTTCGAACTTAAAAAAGGTTTGTTTGCAATAGACGAGATGAGAAACGTAAGTATAAAGATAGGAAAGGTAGTCGAGGAAGAAGAGGAATGGACCGAGCCAATGGGACCTACGCCAAAGCCCGGTATTCTCGAACTGAGGAAGTGGGATCACAAACTGCTCGAAAGGTTTGAACCTTTCTATGCTCCGATGTCCGACTACTGCAACCTCTGTACGATGGGTCCATGTGATCTGTCCATGAACAAGAGAGGCGCATGCGGCATTGACCTGAAAACAGCCAAGGCAAGACTCGTCACAATTGCCTGTTGTATTGGTGCTGCCGCCCACACGGCCCATGCAAGACACCTTCTTGATCATCTGATTGAGGATTATGGAGAGGATCTTCCGATAGACCTGGGTGGAGACATCAACGTGGAGGCTCCGAATATCAGGACGATTATCGGCATAAAGCCAAGAACTCTCGGGGATCTGAGAGAGGCCCTCGACTGGGCTGAAAAGGAGATTGTCAAAGTGCTGCACGCAACCCACATAGGAAATGAAGAGAGCTTCATAGATTACGAAAGCAAGGCCATGCATGTAGGTATGGCAGACCATATAGGTATGGAGGTAGCTGACATTGCCCAGATCGTGGCATATAACCTGCCAAAAGCCGAACAGGATACTCCGCTTGTGGATACCGGATTTGGAATTGTCGACAAGAGCAAACCAGTCATTGTTGTTGTCGGCCATAACGTGATGTATTCAAGGCCGGTTGTGGAGTATCTTGAAGAACAGGGAAAAATCGATAACTTCGAGATTGCCGGACTCTGCTGTACGGCACATGACATGACAAGAGTCAGTTCAAAAACAAAGATTTTCGGGCCAATAAGCTACCAGCTCAGGGTTATAAGGTCTGGATTGCCGGATGTGCTGATAAGCGACGAGCAGTGCATAAGGGCTGACCTGCTCGAGGCGTGTAAGGCTGTGGGAATCCCACTCATTGCCACAAGTGATGCAGCAATAAGAGGGCTGCCGGACGTAAGTGACTGGCCAGTTGACAAGATTGTTGATGCTCTCGTAAGCGGAAAGCTTCCAGGTGTTTTCCTGTCAGATCCTGAAAAGGTTGGCCAGGTTGCCCCACTTGTTGCTGAGGCAGTGTTCAAGAAGCACGGCGGTGAGAGAAAATACAGATTCTTCGAGACAGACGAAGACCTCTGGGGAGAGATAAACAAGTGTACACAGTGCATGAGCTGTGTGTTCACCTGTCCACACAACCTGAGAATAGACCAGGGAATGGCCCACGCCCAGAAGACAAAGGACCTGAGCAAGCTCGGGTACCTTGAAGAACAGTGCCTTGCATGCGGGAAGTGTGAGCAGGCATGCCCGAAGAACATCAAAATCATTAACGTAATAATGGCGAGCAACTTTGAAAAGCTCTACAACAAGAGCGGTAAGACCAGAGTCGGCAGGGGTCCGATACAGGATACGGAAGTGAGAAACGTCGGTCAGCCAATTGTCATGGGTCAGATTCCCGGAATTATTGCAGCTGTTGGTTGCATAAACTTTCCGGATGAAATGCAGTCCATAAGAGAAATACTTGAAGAATTCCTCAAGAGGAGATACATTGTGGTAACCTCCGGTTGCCACGCAATGGACATAGGTATGCTCAAGGATGAAGATGGGCAGACCCTGTTTGAGAAATATCCCGGCATATTCGACGCAGGTGGTCTCGTCAACACAGGGAGCTGTGTATCCAACTCACACATAAGCGGTGTGGCAATGAAGGTTGCGAGCATATTCGCAATGAGACCGCTCAGAGGAAACTATGCTGAGATTGCAGACTACATCCTGAACAGAGTCGGCGCTGTTGGTTTCAGCTGGGGACCGTACAGCCACAAGGCTGCAAGTATCGCAACAGGCTTCAACAGACTCGGTGTTCCGGTCGTTGTCGGGCCGCACGGTGCAAAATACAGAAGAGCATACATAGGCAGATACTACAAGCCAGAGAAGTGGTGGGTATATGACATAAAATCCAGAAAGAAGATGAACATCGAGCCTGCCCCAGACTCACTGCTTGTTGCAGTTGAGACCAAAGAAGAAGCAATCGTCCAGCTGGCAAGACTTGCCCTGAGACCCAACGACACCAGCCAGGGAAGACAGATCAAACTCACGCATTACCTCGAACTGAGCCAGAAATACCTCGGTACACTGCCGGATGACTGGCCACTGTATGTCAGAAGCGAGGCAGACCTCCCGCTGAAGCTGAAAGACCAGCTCCTGCAGATCCTCGAAAGCGATTACGGCTGGAAGATCGACTGGGATAAGAAGAAGATACTCGAAGGGCCAATAAGACCATTTGATGCTGGATTTAACCCAACGCTCGTTGAGGAGGTTTATGAAAAATACGCGGGGGAAAAGCCCCCACAGTAACTAATTTTTTGGAGGTGTTATGATGGCAGTTAAGAAGGAAGACAAATATCCGGCTGCGAGAAGATATCAGGTTGCCGATATTCAGGTGAGCAGAGAAGCCACAGCAGTAAAACCGAATGTGGTGGTAAATCTCGTAAAGAAGGCGAAACATCCGGTACTCGTTACAGGAGGTCAGCTCCTGAAGGATCCGAAGCTTGTGGACTTTGCAGTCAAGTTTCACGAGAAGGGCGTTCCAATCATAGCCACCGGAGGATCAAGCAAAGCCCTGATAGAGCGAGGAGTCAAACCCCAGTCAGCCGTATTCCCTCTGCATTACGTAACCCAGTTCATGCTCGACGAGGAATGGCAGGGATTTGATGGCAAGGGACCCTATGATGTCGTACTCTTCCTGGGTTTCCTGCCGTATTATCTCTCAAGAATGCTTTCAGCACTGAAGCACTTCTCCAAGATAACGACGATAAGCTTAGACGAGTTCTACCAGCCACACGCAAAATTCAGTTTCACAAACCTGACCGCAAATAAGGAAATGCATTATCAGATGCTTGAAGAGGTTGTGAATAATCTGTAAGTATGGGGGTGATTTAAATGGCAGAAAGAAAAAGGGTGGAAATTCCTGAAGGTGCGAAAATAAAGGAGGTTCAGGGGACTGAGGCGGAGTTTCCGTTTGATATATCCCCAATGTTTGAAGGAGAGAGAGTCAGGAAGGGAGACATGTTTGTGGAGCTTGGAGGTCCATCACAGCCAGGATTCGAGCTTGTGCTCGCCCTTCCTGAAGATCAGGTTGAAGACATGAAGGTTACACTGATAGGCCCGGACCTTGATGAGATGGAAGAAGGAAAAGCATATCCTTATGCCATGATCTATTACATCGCAGGCAGCCAGGTTGAGGAGGACCTCGAACCGGTTATCGAAAGAAGAAACCATGACTTCCAGAACTACATCGAGGGATACATGCACCTCAACCAGAGATATGATATCTGGATCAGGCTGAGCAAAGGTGCGCTGAAGAAAGGCCTCAAAAGCCTGACCGAAATCGCTCATGCGACCATGTTCCTGTTCAAAAACGAGCTGCCATTCATAGAGAAGATCGAGGCAGTTTACATCACGGACAAGGATCTTGTGGAGAAAATCCTGAACGAGGTTGCAATGCCAATTTATGAGGAGAGAGATGCGAGAGTTGAGACCCTCCATGACGAGGACGTGGACGAATTCTATTCATGCACACTCTGCCAGAGCTTTGCTCCAACAAATGTGTGTGTCGTCAGCCCTGACAGACCATCGCTCTGTGGTGCTATAAGCTGGTTTGATGGCAGAGCTGCTGCAAGAGTTGATCCAGAGGGGCCAAACAAGGCCATACCAAAAGGAGATGTTGTAGATCCGGTGGGCGGAGAATACAGCGGAGTTAATGAATTCGCAAAGGAGGAGAGCGGTGGAGAATATGACAGGATCAAGCTTCACAGCTTCTTCGAGTATCCGCACACCTCATGTGGATGCTTTGAGGTCATAGGATTCTACATGCCTGAAGTTGATGGTATAGGCTGGGTCCACAGAGGATATCCTGAACCTGCACCCAATGGCCTCACGTTCTCAACAATGGCAGGTCAGACCGGTGGAGGAAAGCAGGTTATCGGTTTCCTCGGAATTGGTATAAGCTACTTCAGGAGCAAGAAGTTCATTCAGGCCGATGGTGGATGGTACAGAACCGTCTGGATGCCCAAGGAACTGAAACAGAGAATCGAAAAATACATTCCAGAAGATGTAAGGGACAAGATAGCAACTGAAGAGGATGCGAGAACGATTGATGAACTCAAGGAGTTCCTAAAGAATGTTGACCATCCCGTCGTTACCGGAGTTACAAGACCTGTCGACGGCAAAAAGATAACAGAGGGCTGGAAAGAGGAAGAAGAGGAAGTTGAAGAGGTCGAGGAGGCCCCGGCAGAGGCTGAGGTTGCCGAGGCACAGCCCACACAGCAGGTGGTACAGCCAGCACAGATGCCCATGATGCCACAGATGCCAGCATTCCAGATGCCGCAGATTCAGCTCCCGGCAGCACAGCCTGCAACCGCTGGAATAAAACTGATAATCAAGGATGCGAAGATCGTTATCGACAAGATAATTGTTAAAAGCGAGGAGAAGAAGGGAGGGAAATGACCGACAAAAAAGATGAACCAAAATTTATTAAAATTACCTTAAAAGGCGCAGAAATTAAGATCAGTGAGATGATCATAGAGGAGTAGTCATGACAGTGATAGCGGTTACAGGGAAGGGGGGAACAGGAAAAACAATACTTTCAGCGCTCCTCACCCATTTTATTTCCCAGACGACGAGCAAAGTGATGGCGGTTGACGCAGATCCCGACAGCAACCTTCCGGACGCACTGGGCGTAGCTGAGCTTGTAGAGAAAACGCTTGGAGAAGTGAGAGAGACATTTCAGGTAAGCAGAGACGAAATGGGGACGGCCAACAAAGAGCAGTGGCTCGAGGGAAGAATATACGGCGAGGCTATTTGTGAATGCGACAATTATGACCTGATTGTGATGGGCAGACCTGAGGGAGAGGGCTGCTACTGTTATGCCAACAGCCTCCTCAGAGGGGTTTTGAGAAAGCTCATGAGACACTACGAATACATCATCATCGACAGTGAAGCGGGACTCGAGCATTTCAGCAGAAAGACGATCGACAGCGCAGACTACATTGTTGTAGTAACGGACATGTCCAAGAAAGGTCTTGCAACGGCAAAGAGAATAAAGGAACTCAGTGAAGAACTAGATCTCAAATTTAAAGACATATTCCTCGTGGGGAACAGAATAACCAGCAAAGAGGCAGAAGAAACGATCAGAAAATTCGCAGACGAAATAGGGATGAAAGTGCTGGACTTCCTACCGTTTGACGAAAAAATTGCTGAACTTGATCTGAAAGGAGAACCTGTGGTGAACCTCCCTGAAAGTTCAGAATATTACCAGAAAGCTAAGAAAATAGCCGAGATGTTTATCGAACTTCATGCTAAATCTACCACTAAATAATCTCTGGAGGTGTGAGAATGGCAAATAAATTTACCCTTGAAGAATTTTTTGAAAAGCTGAAAAAGTATAATGTCGAAGAGCTTGAAGGAGTAAGAATTGAGGGTGACCTCGAAATTGAAATCGAACCGGGTAGTGGTTTGGATGCAAACGTTATCCAAGCTTTAGCCGCTTTGGCAGGATACACACAGCTGATACAGGAATTTGGAAACTTCCTCTACCACACAAGCATGGCCTTCACTTATCTGCAGAGGCTCTCAAATGCACTTGGAATTCAGCTGCCAGTCGGTATGGCGCAGCCTGCAATGCCTGCACAGCAGATTCAGCCAGCAGAGATCCTCGAAAAGCCCAGGTTTGAAATCCCAGAAAGCCTTGCTCCAGCCAGGTTTGAACCGTACAAGATGGAATATCCGGGAGTCATTGAAGAGGTAACGCTCGGTGCAACAAGAGCAGATGGTGGTACACGAGAGAGCGTGGTAACAATAGGCGGTGAGAGAAGCCTTGCATTCTACAATTTCGATGCCCAGAATCCACACACACCGGTGATTGCGATAGATATCTTTGACAGGAGACCAATGCTGGCAAAGGCCGTGAGAGAACACTACGAAGACGTGCTTGACGATCCGGCAGAGTGGGCAAGAAAGGCCGTGAAAGATTTTGGCGCAGACCTTGTAACGCTTCACCTCATAAGCACAGACCCACTCCTTGAAGATACTCCGGCCAGTGAGGCAGTAAAGGTTGTTGAAGAAGTTCTCCAGGCCGTGAAGGTCCCGCTCATCATAGGTGGGTCAGGTAACAAGGAAAAAGATCCCGAAGTGCTTGAGAAAGCCGCAGAGGTTGCTGAAGGAGAAAGAGTTATGCTTGCAAGCGCAACACTCGACATGGACTGGGAGAGAATCGGCAATGCAGCAAAGAAACACGGACACGTTATTCTCAGCTGGACCCAGATGGACATCAACAACCAGAAGACCCTCAACAGATACCTGCTGAAGAGAGTCGGAATCGAGAGGAACAGCCTGGTCATGGACCCAACAACCGCTGCTCTCGGATACGGTCTCGATTACGCGTTCACCAACATGGAAAGAATCAGGATCTCAGGACTGAGAGGAGATCAGGACCTTAACTTCCCGATTTCAAGTGGAACCACAAATGCATGGGGAGCAAGAGAGTCATGGATGATAGACTCCCCGATAGAAGGAGACACTCCGTGGGGTCCAAGGGAACTCAGAGGGCCGATCTGGGAGATTGTCACCGGAATGACCCTTGCTCTCGCAGGCGTGGACCTCTTCATGATGATGCATCCAGGTGCTGTGGCAGTGGTAAAAGACTGGATGGACATGCTTTCGGGTGCCGTGAAAGAGTCCATCAAGGATGTCGATGCCTGGATAACCATGGAGGTGTAGGCAGATGAAGGTAAAAAGTCCCCTTGAGGTTTACAAATTCCTCCCACAGACAAACTGCGGTGAGTGCGGATACGATACCTGCATGAGCTTCGCTGCTCAGATCATAGACAGAAGTGTCAAACCCACGGACTGTCCACCTCTCGTCGAAAAGGCAAAAACAGACAAAAAATTTGAGAAAAAACTTAACGAACTTGTCGAATTAACATCTCCCGAGATTGCAGAGGTTGTGATTGGAACGGGTGAGTCTGCTGTAAAGATAGGCGGAGAAGATGTGCTTCACAGGCATGAACTCACATTCTTCAATCCACCACCGTTCTTCTTTGACGTATGGGACACGCTGGATGAAGCCCAGATCGATGAGAGATGCAAGAAGGTTGTTGAATACAGGAAATTCTATGTTGGAGATTACATAACCCTTGAAGGTATCGCAGTGAGATGCACCTCCAACGATCCGGAGAAGTTCAGAAGTGTTGCGAAAAAGGTCTCAGAATATGGAAAACCAATGATCCTGATAAGCCTGAATCCAGAATGCATGAGAGCAGCACTTGAAGAGGTTGCGGATAAGAGACCACTGATCTACGCCGCAACAGAGGATAACTGGAAGGATTTTCTCCAGCTTGCTCTTGAATTCAATGTTCCGGTTACACTGAGAAGCAGGAACCTCGACACCCTGAAAAGCATGGCGAAAACCTTCAAAGATGCGGGAGTGAAGGAGATTGTCCTCGATCCGGTTACCGAGCCTCTCGGAGATGGTTTGAGGGGCACATTCGAGAGGGTTGTGCAGCTCAGAAGGACGGGAATTCTGGGAGAAGATAAGGACATAGCATATCCGATAATGGTCACACCAATAGCGGCATGGCTTGTTGAGGGAGATGAGGTTACGAAGGGTTACTGGGAGGCTGTAATTGCAGGAACATTCATAGTCAAGTACGCAGATGTCATGATATTCAGGAACCTCGAGCAGTACACAGTCATGCCTTCAGTCATCCTCAGATACAACATATACACCGACCCAAGAACGCCGGTACAGGTCGAACCTGGCCTCAGGGAGATCAACAGCCCGGGACCGGAAGACCCGGTATTCATAACCACAAACTTCGCCCTGACATACTATACCGTGGAGAGCGACCTTTCCAGCAACAACATAAAGGGGTGGCTCCTCGTGCTTGACACCGAAGGTCTCGGTGTTGAGGTCAGTGTTGCAGGAGGGCAGTTCACCGCTGCAAAAGTCAAGGATTTGATTCAGCAGACTGGCATAGAGCAGAAGGTGAACCACAAGAACTTGGTGATCCCCGGTCTTGCTGCGAGGCTACAGGGTGCCATTGAAGACGAGACTGGCTGGAGCGTTTTCGTTGGACCAATGGATTCTGGAAGAATAAAGGGCTGGCTGGAAAAGAACTGGCCACCCGAGTCAAAAGAGTAAATTTATAAAAAACCCTCCTTTCCTTTTTTCATGTATCTACTCAGGTGCATTGAATGTGGAGAGGTATACGAAACTGATTCTCTGTACACCTGCGCGAAGTGTGGAGGACTGTTAGAGGTCGTTGTTGACCTGAGCAATGCAGACTTCAGGCTTGATGGTAACAACATCACGTTATGGAAGTACAGAAGCCTTATTCCCGTTAAGACTGACCCCGTAACATTATTTGAAGGTGGTACTCCTCTGTATCCGCTGAAAACAGGCAAAAGCTCAAGAGTATACATCAAACACGAAGGCCTCAATCCCTCAGGATCGTTCAAGGACAGAGGAATGACCGTTGGAATAACGAAAGCCTTAGAACTGAAAAAAAGAAGTGTGATGTGTGCTTCAACAGGAAACACCTCCGCCTCAATGGCAATGTATGCTGCAAGAGCCTCACTGAAAGCATACGTCATTCTTCCATCAGGCAAGGTTGCGCTGGGAAAACTGACCCAGGCAATGATGCACGGAGCCAGAGTCATAGCTATAAAGGGCAATTTTGACGCTGCACTGAAAATCGTTCGCAAGCTTACAGAGAGAAATGAGATATATCTCCTGAACTCTATCAATCCATTCAGGCTTGAAGGTCAGAAAACCATAGCCTATGAAATAGTAGACCAGCTTGGATACGTTCCGGATGCAGTATTTGTCCCCATAGGAAATGCGGGCAATATCTCGGCAATATACAAAGGATTCAGAGAGCTAAAAGAAGCAGGATTCATTGACGATGTTCCCGAAATGGTTGGTGTTCAGGCAGAAGGTGCAGATCCAGTGTACAGAGCATTTATTCAGAAAAAGGACAGAATTGATCCAGTCAGCAATCCGGAAACAATCGCAACCGCAATCAGGATAGGGAATCCCGTGAATGCGAAAAAAGCGCTGCGAGCAATCTATGATTCAGGTGGGAGAGTTTTAAGAGTAAGTGATAGCGAGATAGTCGAGGCACAGAAATTCCTTGCAAAACAGGGAGTAGGTGTGGAGCCTGCCAGTGCTTCGAGTCTAGCAGGATTCCTGAAAGAAGAGTTCGATTACGACACTGTTGTATGCATAGCAACGGGGAACCTGCTGAAGGATCCGGAAGAGATAATAAGAGTGTGCGAAAAGCCGATGGAGGTTTCAGCAAATCCGGAAGTCATAGAAAAACTTCTCTGAAAATGCTGTGGAATTTTTCAAACCTCTTTCTACCCATCTCCAGCTTTTTCACCGCCTCAAGGTAATTCTCTCTGAGAACACCGGCATCCGTGAAAACCTGACCGTTCCTCGCCGCTATGAATTCAATCCTTTCCTGTCCGGCAATCTCAACAACCATCCTTTTCAGGGATATTATTCCAGCCCTCCTGAATCCTGCCTTTCTGAGAATATCGAGCAAAATGCGGGCGGATTCCAGGTCTTTGCAGGATACATGAAGTATTGGTGGGTGGAGCATAAACCACGTCTCCATGACACCTTTTCGAATGGCAGTCAGTACATCCTCAACTGCCGGCACATCATGCCACTTTCCGAGGAAAACTGAGTTTCTCTTATCTCCAAACTCGGGCATGTCCATTACCGCAAACCGTCCAGCACAGCTCGAAAGAGTGACAAAGCAATCAGCCGAATTAATATCGTCAGTTATGGGTTTGATCCACCTGTCAATTTCTGCCTTTCTGTATTTTTCCAGAGTTTCTTCCCGAAACCTGTTCCAGTTCATTTTCTCCAGACTCCCAGCCTCTCCATGAAGTCCCTTTCCAGTGTGATGCTCACACCATGGCCGGGATGGACTTTCAGAGGTGCGAGGTTCCCCAGTCTCCCAAGGCTCTTGACGTACTCACTCTGGTTCCAGTTGAAGTTTCTTGAGGATGGTCTCACAACATACTCTCCTGCCATAAAGCGTTTCTTTCTCAATCTGATGAGATCCCCCACAATCGCCTCATTCCCTTTCAGAAGCATGATGCTGCCAGGGGTGTGGCCGGGAACGTGGACAACGTCAAACTCTCTCAGCCTGAGCTTTTCAATGTCCTCAGCCTGAATCCACTTCATTGGTCTCAGCGACTCGAGTCTTTTTATCATCCGACCCACAAATCCACTGAACCGAAACTCCTCTCTGCCTTCAAGATACGGGTGTTCTGCAACGTGCGAATAGACCTCGCACGAGAAATGCTCTGAGATCTCAAAAGCACTGCCAGCATGATCGTAATGGGCATGAGTCAGGATAATTCCGTCCAGATTTCTTATGCTTTTCTTAGCTCTCTTCAGGTTCCCGGGAGTTCCAGTATCCACCAGATACGTCTTTCCAGAGTCCACTATCAGGTAGCAGTTACATCCCTTGAGGTTGAGTTTCCGAATCATGGCAGAGAATCTCAGGCACGATTGCTAATTAAACTTCTGCCAACATTTTTTAAACGTCTCCAGCCACTACCAGTATGTACCGGTTCATCGACCACACCGCAGATATCGCATTTGAGATCGAAGCAGAAACGATCTCAGAGCTTTTAAGAGATGCATCTCTCGCTTTTTACGATGCATTTGTATATGTCGAAGAGCTGAAAGCAGATACCATCAGAGAGGTCCAGGTCAATGAGGACTCGGTAGACTACCTGCTGTACTCATGGCTCAATGAACTGCTGTACCTTTTCGACACCGAGAAATTTGCGGGGAAATTTGCAGAGGTGGAGGTCGTGGAAGGCGATGGAATTGCAGCAAGAGGCGTTCTTAAAGGAGACATTCTCAGCCCGGAGAAGGTCAAAATGGAGCCAAAAGCAATAACACTCCACAATTTCACTGTTGAAAAAAGAAAAGATATCTGGTATGCTTTCGTCGTTGTTGATATCTAATTCCTCCTGTTTTTCACAACCCTGTAAAACACCCTTCCCTGAAGTCCGTGAAACATCGAGAAACCCTCTGCGAGAGATTGGTCCACAACAATGGAGTCGAAGGACGTTAGCTCTTCATCATACAGCGAATACTTCGAATCTCTCGCCACGGGCATAACATAGCCATCTCCAAGCTTCAGCTTTACCCACCCGGTAACCCTTTCCTGGGTTTTGTCTATGAAGGCGTTAAGGGCATGGAAGAGAGGATCGTTTACCAGTCCATAGTAAACAAGTTCCGCCCACTCCTCCTCCACGAATCTCTTGAATTTCAGCTCTCTTCTGCTCAAAACCAGTTTTTCGAGATCTCTGTGAGCGGTGATGAGAATTGTAGCCGCAGGATGCTCGTAATTTTCCCTCGCTTTTAGGCCGAGGACCCTGTCCTCCATCATGTCAGTCCTGCCAATCCTGTGCTCTCCTCCGATTTCATTGAGTGCCATAATGAGTTCTATCCCATTCATTTTCTTACCGTTAAGGGCCACCGGTATGCCCTTTTCAAACTCGATGGTTATTATCTCTTCTTCCGTTTTGCCGCCTTTTGTCCATTCGTATATTTCGTCAGGAGGGACATAGGACGGATCCTCAAGCTTTCCACCCTCTATACTCCTGCTCCAGATGTTTTCATCAATGCTCCAGGGCTTGTCCTTCGTAACGGGAATGTCAATACCATGCTCATTTGCATACTCGATTTCCCACTCTCGTGTAAGGTTAAGCTCTCTCATCGGAGCTATAACCTTAAACCCGTGCTGAAGGAATATGTTATCAAACCTGAGCTGATCATTGCCCTTTCCGGTAGCTCCGTGAGCCACTGCATCTGCATTCTCCTTTTTCGCAATCTCAGCAACCTTTTCAGCAATTATCGGCCTTGCGAGTGCAGTTCCAAGCACATAACCTTCATAGTCTCCGTTGGCCTTCACAAGCTGAAAAACGGCGTTTACGAACTCCTCCTTAGCATCCACGGTATAATGCCTGTCAGCGTATTTCTTACCCCTCTCCTCAGCTCTCTTAATTTCACTCTCTGGCTGACCCACATCAACTGTGACCGTGATTACCTCAGCAAAACCGTAGCGCTCTTTAAGCAGAGGAATGCAAACAGTGGTATCAAGGCCACCTGAATAGCACAGCACAACCCTGCTCATGTTATGCAGAAGGCACATAGATTTAAATCAGTTTCCTTATCATTCTGACAAAATTTATATCTCAGCATGTCAATTTAGCAATATGGCAGAGGACATGACCAGGGCGATTTTGAAAGCCCTTGCCGAACTCGGCAAACCTGCAAAAGCCAAGGAAATTGCAGAAAAGATTGGAGTTCCTACTTCAAAAGTATCCTGCAGGCTTGCACCGCTGAGAAAAAAGGGTCTGCTTGATTCTCCTGAAAAAGGCGTTTATGTGATAACTGAAGAAGGAAAAAAGCTAATAAAATGATAATCGGAGTTCTTCATTTGAAACCACTGCCCGGATCACCGCGCTACAGCGACTTCAACGAAGTTATCGAACACGCGGTAAGAAACGCAGGAAAGCTCGAAGAGGGAGGGGTTTCAGCCATTCTCGTTGAGAATTACGGAGATTTTCCATATCTCAGAGAAGTTGGAAAAGAGACCGTGGCATGCATGACCGCCGTGATAAAAGAAATCCAGAAAGAAATACACATACCCGTGGGAGTGAATGTTCTGAGAAATGATGCCATCGCCTCCTGTGCGATTGCCAAAGCTGCCGGAGCAGAGTTCATAAGGGTGAACCAGGCAGCATTTCCATCAGCAGCGCCAGAAGGTTTCCTCGAGCCGGCAGCAGGCACGCTCGCCAGGTACATGCGAATGATTGATCTTAAAGCAAGAGTCTACGCAGACGTGAACGTGAAACATGCAGTGCATTTTGCGGCCATTGAAGATTATCTCGAAAACATCGAAAGGACGTTTGCAGATGCGGTCATCGTAACCGGAAAAAAGACGGGCATGGCTCCCGATCTTGCTGAACTGAAAAAGATCAAAGAGGCCGTTGAGATTCCGGTCTTTGCAGGAAGCGGCATCAATACATCGAATATTGCCCGGTTTGCGGAGTATGCCGATGGATTCATTGTTGGCAGCTACT
Source organism: Geoglobus acetivorans (assembly GCF_000789255.1). Lineage (NCBI taxonomy): Archaea > Methanobacteriati > Methanobacteriota > Archaeoglobi > Archaeoglobales > Archaeoglobaceae > Geoglobus > Geoglobus acetivorans. The sequence goes on along the minus strand of NZ_CP009552.1, from coordinate 286,903 downwards.
TTAAAGCTGGGGATGAGATAGAAGTTGAAAAAGTGGAGAAGCTCTGCAGGCTGGCCAGGTCCTTAAAAAGATAGGGATCAGACATAAAGCCATGTTTTTTTAAGCTCAGAGAACCTGCCTTCCTCTATGCTCTCTCTAATTTCTCGCATAAGCTTCATCATAAAACAGACATTGTGGTATGATGCCAGTCTGAAAAACGTTAATTCGTTGGCCTTGAAAAGATGTCGCAGATACGCTCTCGAATGGTTCTGACACACAAAACAGTCACACCACTCGTCGAGAGGTCTGTCATCAAGCCTGAACTCACTCCTTTTGATGTGCACCCTGAACTTGTTTCTTATGCTCCCTCCGCTGAAGGGAGATACGAAAAGAACTCCCCTCCTTGCCCACCTTGTCGGAGTTACACAGTCAAATGTATCGATTCCACGCTCCACGCCCTCGAAAATATCCTCTACACTTCCTATGCCGAGAAGATGGACGGGTTTTTCTCTGTCAAGCAGGGGAATGACCCACTCGAGAATGTTAAGCATGTCTCTCTTGCTCTTCCCAAGCGAACCACCAATACCGAAACCGTCAAAGGGCAGAGAGCTTATGAATCTGGCAGATTTTTCCCTCAAATCCCTGTACTCCCCGCCCTGAACTATTCCAAATATTTTCTGCCTTCGGTCATAAGTCTCAAGACATCTCAGTGCCCACTTATGGGTTCGCTCAAGAGCTTTTTTTGTGTAACCATAGTCAGAAAGAGGAGACGTGCATTCATCGAAGGCAAATATGATGTCACTGCCAAGATTGGACTGTATTCTCATGCTGACTTCCGGCGTAAATCTTGACTTCCTGCTGTAAAGTGGATCCCTGAACGTAACACCATCATCATCCACGAACGCCCACTTCTCTCCTCTGTATTCCGCTGATCTCAAACCTTCAAGGAAGATATTGTCGGCAATCTTTCCAACTCCATGTTCCATCCCGAAGCCAAGAGAAAACGCCTGAAAACCTCCGGAGTCAGTCATGACAATACCATCATAGTTCATAAACCTGTGAATCCCTCCGTACTCTCTGATGAGTTCATCACCGGGTTTCATGTGCAGATGGTATGTGTTCGATATCACCGCCCGAACATCCATCTCCCTGAGATCCCTCACATCCAGCCCCCTGACGCTTGCAAGAGTTGCCACCGGAACGAATGCAGGTGTGTCAAGCCTTTTTCCGTTTACCTTCAGAACAGCCCTTCTTGCCATTCCATCCTCTGCGATTATGGTGAATTTCACAGAGGTGCTTTCTGGAAAAGTGGTCATTAAGTTTTTGTCGGGCATTATGGTAAAAAAGAGAATTTTGACCAAACGTGATGCGAAAAATTACAGAATCCGCAGAGACCCTGAACGCAATACAGACTCTGCAGCATACAGATATTGAAAAACCTTATATCCAACATTTCAATTGATGTCCTTGTAGGCAACAAATTTAGAGACAGCACATATAACTGAAACCAGGGGTGAGACCATAATGGACAGAAACAGAATTTATGGATTGCTGAAGGGGATTTTCAGAATTCAAATCGGTTTTACACTGATTAGAATCTGGTCTCTGAACAGGGTTTACCCGGAAAAAACAAACATACATCTGTTTGATTTGATTGGCAAAATGAAACAAAGAAAGTGATCGCCCCACCTTGCTGCACAGTGGGGAAAACAAATAATCCACATTCAATCAAACTCCATGAGTGCCAATCTTTTCGGGAGTACATTTATATTTGGGCTGCCGATTGATTAAACCATGAAAATCCTCGCCATAAAAAACCACAGAGCCGAAGGCCTCGGATACATCGAAGAACTTTTCAGGGAGAAGGGTATCGAATACGAATACTGCGAAGCCTGGAATGGAGAGAGGAAAGTCGACGGAGATGGATATATAATCCTCGGAGGCCCAATGGGTGTTTACGAGGCTGAAAAGTATCCATTCCTGAAATGGGAAATGGATCTGATAGCCAAGAACTATGATAAAAAGCCAATTCTTGGTGTGTGTCTCGGCTCCCAGCTTATCGCCGGCTCTTTTGGAAAGAGAGTCTATCCCTATAAGAAGGAAATAGGGTGGTTCCGGGTTGAAAAAATCCATGAAGACGAGCTTTTCAGAGGTTTTCCAGAAAAGCCAGAAGTATTCCAGTGGCATGGGGACACGTTCGAACTGCCAGACAACGCAGCAATGCTTTTCAGTGGAAAAGATGTCCCAAACCAGGGATTCAGAATTGGCGAAGCTGTGGGAATACAGTTCCACATCGAAATGACGCTGGAATTGATTGAAAAGTGGGTTAAAACAACAGAAGGTGTGCCAGAGAGCATAATCGAAGAAAGCAGGGAAAGAATCGAAGAACACAACAGGCTGTGCGAAATTATGGTGGACAATCTCATCAACTACCTCGAAAAAAAGCACAAGGTTTAAACATTAAAAATGCGAGAGATGAAAAGAGGTGGTAGAATTGATAAGTGTAAATGAGCTGGCTCTGAATATAGTTGAAGACATGCTTGATTTTGAGGAGGAGCTTAGAATCGAGTCAAAGAAGCTTGAAAACGGTGCCACAGTCATAGACTGCGGTGTGAACGTATCCGGCAGCTACGAAGCCGGAATAATGTACACTGAAATCTGCATGGGAGGTCTTGCCAAGATCGACATAGTTGTGGACTACGTGAACGACATACCGTTTGCGTTCATTACCGAGTATACAGACCATCCCGCAGTTGCATGCCTCGGAAGCCAGAAGGCAGGATGGGCAATAAGCGTTGACAAGTACTTTGCCATGGGAAGCGGTCCTGCAAGGGCTCTGGCACTGAAGCCAAAGAAAACTTACGAGCTGATTGACTACAAGGATGACGCAAGCTATGCAGTCATAGCGCTTGAGGCAAACAAACTGCCCGATGAAAAGGTCATGGAACACATAGCAAAGGAGTGCGATGTGGACCCAGAAGACCTTTATGCAGTGGTGGCACCAACAGCAAGCATCGTCGGCAGCGTTCAGATTTCAGGCAGAATCGTCGAGACAGGAATATACAAGATGGCAGAAATTGGATATGATCCGAAGAAAATACTCTACGGAGCAGGGAAATGCCCCATAGCACCAATCCTGGAAAACGACCTGAAAGCGATGGGCGCCACAAATGATAGCATGCTGTATTACGGAAGCGTTTATCTGACAGTCACAGAATACGATGAGATACTGAAAAATGTCCCGAGCAACACGAGCAGGGATTACGGTAAGCCATTCTATGAAATATTCAAAGATGCAAATTACGATTTCTACAAGATAGATCCGCACCTTTTCGCTCCAGCTCAGATCGTCATCAACGACAAATCCACCGGAAAAACATACGTGCACGGAAAGCTGAACTCAGAAGTCCTTTTGAAAAGCTATCAAATAGTCACAGAATAAAGCCACAATTTCAAATTTTTTCTTTTGAGAATCCGAGTAAGCCAAGATTTTCAGCAAATTCTACCTCACAACTTCAACTCCGGCATGTTGTAGGTGTTCTGTCCAATCACCATTCTCTGAACGAAAGCAATTCTACCAAAAATTAAAAATACCCTTCGTGCTTAAGGTAGAACACACGCCCGGGTAGCTCAGCTTGGGAGAGCGTGCGGCTGAAGACCGCATAGTCGCCGGTTCAAATCCGGCTCCGGGCATTCCAATTCTTAAAACTGAAACCTCTACAACGTTTCCAGTTCTCAGGAAGGTTGCAAAAGCATCCATTATCTCAGAAATCCTGCCATCGTAGTTTTCTTTCAGGTATTCGTAGTTCTCCCTTGAAAACCACAAAGTCATTCTGAGCTTTCTCCTGCCTTTTTTCTGAGATTCTGAATTTTTCTCAGAGTTTATTCTATCTGGACGTTCACGAACGTCCATGGACGTCATAGTGATAAATATTGCATAACAGATATATAAATTTTTTGTAACAAAAACTAAATTTATTCAGATTGCACACAAGAAAGATTGCAACCACAATGTACGAAATTTTTGCATGCACAAATTCATGTGTGTGCACACTCCACGAGAGAGTATCAGGTGATCGCAAATGAAGGCAGGAGAGAGCTTCTTTTCATGCACATTGGAAGAAAGATACATGAATTTCATACCAACATTCATTCATTTTATGCACATTGGAAGACAGGAAGAAATAAAGGAAGACAGGAAGAAATGTGCAAAAAATGCATAGTAGTAATGCATATCGGAAGAAATGAGCATTTTTCACGGTTCTATGCGATTTCTGGAGAGGTGATCTGATGGATAAACCAGTAAAAATCAGCGTTCACGTGAATGAAGATGAATGGATGGCTTTCAAGAATTACGTTTTAACCAAATACAGCTATCACTGGAAGTATCTAGGTGAGGAATTATCCAAGGCAATAAAGCTCTACCTCTCACAAGTAGCGAATGCGCACACACAAGAAAATGAACACATAATTTCGAGTTTGGTATTGACTAAAAATGAGGAGTGATCATCAGCAGAAATTCAACAGAAAATCAACCACAAAATCAACTGTTGATCAACAATCAATCAGCAATATCAACACCATGTTGATTCTCAAATCAGCAGGATCAACATGAGTTGATTTATTCAGATCAGCAGCATCAACGGACAAATCAACAGCAATCAACGCTCAATCAACAATCAATCAACATGCTGATCAGCATAAATCAGCAATCAATCAACTGTTGATTCAACGTTGATTGAGATCAACATGGGATCAGCAGCAATCAAACACTTTCCAGAAAAATAAAATATACAGGATGAACTCATTTGTTGTAATGACTCTTGCCGATTACATCGAGATTGAGACCACAAGAGATGAGCTGATAAGAGCGTGCAAGCAGGCTGCGGATCTGATAAGAACGAGGGTTGATTACAAGTACATTCTCGTTCTCCTCTTTCTGAAACGGCTCAGTGATGAATGGAAAAGAGAATACAACGAAGCTCTGAAAACACTGCTTGAGAAAGGGTTGAGCAAAGAAGAGGCTGAAAACCTTGCAAAGGATAGATCCTTCCACAGGTTTGAGTATCCTGAGAGATACACATGGGAAGAGTTGAGAAAGAACATTAATGGGCTGCCTGTAAGGCTTTCCGAGGCGTTGAAACTTCTTGCTGAGAAAAATCCTGAATTGCAGGGAGTGGTTGACAGGCTCGATTTTCTTGAGTTTACGAGGCACAGAGATAATTTTGATATTCTTGTTCAGCTTTTTGAGCTTTTCAGCGGATTAAATCTTGGAAGAGCGAGTGATAGCATCCTCGGTGATGCCTACGAATGGTTGATTGGTTATTTCGCTCCGCAAAAGGCTAAGGAAGGTGAAGTTTTCACACCCTCTGAGGTTGTTGATCTGATTGTCAGGATTGTTGATCCAAAGCCAATGGACAGCGTTTATGATCCTGCTGCTGGCTATGCGAGGATGCTTATCAGGGCATATGATTATGTTAAGCAGAAGTATGGTGAGGAAGAGGCAAGAGAACTTGACAGGCTTGCTGAGGAGACGAAAAAGAACGGGGTTCCATGGGATAAACTAAAAGCTGAGCTTGGTTTACGAGTTACGAGATTATAGTTCATCCGAAAGTTGCAAAATCGGTTAAGGAGTTACCAGAATCCCACAGAGTTAAATTTTCTGAATTTCTGGATGCCTTAAAAGATAATCCTGTTCCTTTCAGGAAATTCGATATAAAGAAACTCAAAGGGCATCAGGACAGGTACAGAGTTCGTTTAGGGGATTTCAGGCTGATTTACCAGATTGATAGAGAAGAGAGAGTTATTCTGGTTTTGAAGCTTGAAAGGTGAGGGAGGGCGTATAAGTGAGAGCAAAATTAAAGTTTATTAAATGAGTTAAAACTAAATTGTGAGGTGTGGTAGAAATGGATTTCCAAGTTTTAGGTTACGTTATTAGTGCTTCACCAGGAATCGCATCATTATACCTATACTGGAAAAAATTAAAGAAAGAAGAGCCAAAAATTGAATTTAAAGTGGTGGAAGGTTGTTTTAAAATTGAAAGGAAGGATAACGGTAAAGACGACTTAATTCTTACAATGAAAGTTTTATTTGAGAACAAAGGTAACGCATCTGGCTCAATTACTGATTTAGTTGTGTTTGTCAGATATTCAGAGAAGGCTATAAAGATGTACCCATTTGTGCTTGGAATGATTAACAGTGAATTGGTAGTTTCAGAAAGACCTGCCGATTATTTAGATGTCTTTCCTATAGAAATTGGACCATATGGATCAAAAGTTATTGAATTAAAACTAATTTTCAAGGACGTATATTCAGATTTTTTGGATAGGTGTAATGTAACTCTAAATCCTAAAAATCCTAAAAAGTGGGAATGGAGGGACTTACCCATCTTAGTTAAAATAGTTGCGAACACTACAGTTGGAAATATTAAAAGAAACACTTGTTTATTTAGGGAAGATTTACCAGAGTGCAAAAAAGTTAGGGGTACATTGGACGTTTTAGAACACTCCAAGTTCATTCAAGAATTTACTCCAAAAATAGAATTTTAGTTAAAGAGGGAAAAATTGGAGAGTGGAATATAAAGAAACACCAATCGGCAGAATTCCAGAGGATTGGGATTGTTTTAAGGAAAGCTGGAATAAGTTATGCAATATCTCAGAACAACTTAAGCTCATGGGTGAGATGACAATCAAAGTATCTGTTCCCGATCACGCTGAAAAAGCATTCAAAAAAGCAGTTGAGGAAACTGCCAAGTTCTTCAACAAAAGAGACAGATTCTTTGAACTGATGAACGAGCTAAGAGGAGCGCTGAAGGTAGATAAATCCTGGGAGGAGCTGAAAACAGAGCTCTATGAGCGTTCTTAGATGGCTATGATATTTCACCGGGTTTAGAATAGATCCGCTTTAACAATAGCAAGCCTGAAAGTTTTTTAAGTATTTTAGAGTAATGAGTAAACATACAGAGTTTCAAACAGGTGATTCACGTGAGTGAAACTATCGAAATGGTTTACCGAAATGGTGTTTTCAAGCCTCTCAGGAAAGTTAAGTTAAGGGAGGGAGAAATCGTAAGAGTAGAGATTAAAGAAACGAAGAGAGTAACGAAGAGATTTTACAGTAAGCTTGAGGAACTTGAGAGGAAATCTAAGAAAGTTGAAGGAGCTTACAGAACGTTAGAGGAGATAAGAAATGCTCGTTATTGATACCTTTGTTTTCGTGGATTATCTTTTTGAGAGAAATGATGATAGAAATAAAAAGGCAACTGAGTTTTTGGGTTCAATTGGTGGTTTAACTGTTTTTATACCCAAGATATTCCTCATTGAGTTAATTTCTGTTGCAAAGAGGCTTGGAATTAATATTTCGAAAGAAGATGTTGAAGAACTCGTTGCCGACTTTGAAGTTCTTTCTGAGGATTTTGTGTTTGACGAGGCTTTTAATGTTGCCGAGCAAGTCCATCCCAGAGCTGCAGATTCATATTTCATTGCAACTGCTAAATTAACGAACTCTATTCTGATATCTTCCGACAGATTGATGGTTGCTAATGGTCGGAAATATGGGGTTGATGCATATTACTTACTCGACGAATTGAACGGAGCTTTGGAAGCGGTTAGAAAGTTGAAAGAGGAGGGGCAAACATAACATCCAGATACAAAGAAACACCAATCGGCAGAATTCCAGAGGATTGGGAGGTTGTAAGGCTTGGTGAGATCGGAAATTTTCAATATGGCATAACTACTTCAGCAGTAGAGGAAAAAACAGGTATTAAGCTACTACGAATAACTGACATTACTGATTATGGAATTAATTGGGAGGATAGTATGCCCTATTGCAAGATTACAGAGAACGATTTTGAAAAATACAAATTAAAGCCCGGAGATAAACTTCTCATCTACCTCAAACAGGAAAGGGATAAAGACGAAATCAAAGAACCGAGAATTGTTGCAGTTTATGAAGCAGTTTCAGAAGTCTTCAGAGATTCAAGCAGGATTTTCAAAACACCAAAAGGAATGGGAAACGAAACTTTTCCACTCAGAATCAGGCTCAAACCAATCAAAATCTTCGATAAGCCCGTTGAGTTCAAACCTCTAATTCCAGAGCTGAAGTTCATAACCAACAAGCAGAAGTGGAGCGGTCACTTAATGGGCAAGGCGATGAGGGATATTCCTGAGGATGATTACAGGCTGATCGTGAGCTCAGCCAAATAATCTCTTAGCACTTATCTGTGCTGAGCAGGCTTTAAATAGTGGCTCATACAAGATTTGGTGGAGATTGAGTGGTTGCACGGCGGTGATCTGATGAGGGTTGAAGCCGAAAGAGTAGTTGAAGAGCTCTCCAGGAAACTTAAAGAAGAGTTTGAAAGTAGGATAGATCTGGTTATCCTCTTCGGCTCGTATGCGAGAGATGAGATGAATGAAGAAAGCGATATGGATGTTCTTGTGGTTGGAGACGTAACGCTCAGTGAGGTTATCGATGTAACCTATCCTCTCTCACTCAAATACGGGATTTACATCTCACCGATTGTGATGAGCAGAGAGCATTTCGAGATGCTGAGGGCTGAAGAAACTGGGTTCATAAAAAACGTTCTCAGCGAGGGAGTAACGGTCTATGCCAGAGTATGAGAAATTTCTGGAGAGGGCTTATGAGGCCCTCGAATCTGCAAGAATTTTGTTTGAGAACGGGAAATACAATGCGGCAGTGAGTCAGGCCTACTACTCAATGTTCTATGCCTCGAAAGCTCTTCTCAGTGTGAAGGGAAGACATCCAAAAACACACAAAGGAGTTGTTTCGGAGCTTGGGCTGAGATTCGTCAGTGAGGGATACATAGATGAGATCTATGGAAAAATCCTTTCGAAAGGTATGTAGATGAGGGAGAGAGTTGATTACGATGTATACTATAAAGCCAGAAAGGAGGAGGCTGAGGAGATAATACACGATGCAGAAGAGTTTGTAGGAAGGGTATCAGAAGCTTTGAAGAAGGTTCTTGAGTCTGATAGGTGAGATTTTCTGCATTCTGGAGAGGTCAAACACGAACAGGTGTGGAATTTTTGATTCGTTTGACCTCTATTAGAACTAATAGGGTGATCTGTTAGAGATTGTTTGTTCTTCTCATTCTGCACAAAAATATCTGTATCATCCCTCTGTTGCTAATGGAGGTTCTAATATTAATAATATTAGAGCCGTCTAATATATTAGAAAACTCAAACAGATACTCATGTGCTTCAGTAGAAATGAAACCTTAAATCGCTAATAGAGCATCCTGTTAAAATTAATAGAACTATTCTACCAAAAATGATGAAATCAAAGCAACTCATAGGCTTCCTTGGGTATCAGGTGAACATTCCTCCAGCTCTCCATGTAAATCAGATAAACAAACTCTGGGAGCGAATGCTTGTAGTTGCCCCAATCAACATTTGGATACCTTTGGGTTCATATTTTCCCTCTTTTGTAAAAAAACCCAGCCAATTACATTTCCATAAACATATTTTTGCTATTGGAAAATTTTAAATATAATATTTAAAGGAATAAAGGTTATGTGGAAGACGAGGGGTGTTATTTATGCCTCTCTGATATTCTTCACCTTATTACTTGCTGGCTGCTCTCAATTGGGAGAAACATTAAACCAAGAAGAGTTGATCGAAAAAGCGAAAGAACTCGGATTTGATACGGAAATACTTACTGCTCTTTATGATGAATTGAAAGAGAATCCATCCAATCAGGAAATTATCAAATTGCTCACGTTCCATGCTGAAGCCCTAATGCAGGAGAAATCCATCAATGAATCTCACAAGAAGCTCGCAGATTCATTAGCCAAAGAAATGAAAGCCATAGGCCCAATTAACGAAACGTTCTTTGAGGATTACGAAACTTTCAACAGGCAAACATACAGGATCAATCACATTGCAAAAACACTCAATGGTCGGTTTAGAACTGAAATACCTGAAATTGATCTATCCAGAGAGAATTTTGCAGGGATACAGGAAGTTAAGAAAGCACTTGGTTATTCAGCTCTCATCGATTCATACAACAAACTGTACGAGTCAGCTGAAAAACTGCCAAGCGATAGTGATGAAGATTACTGGGAGTTCTACAAGAACCTATTCCTGTTCATGGCTGATTTCTATTTTTTGGAAGAAAAGGTAGCCTACAGAGCAGCATTTACAACAACTGGCAAAATTGCGGCAACACTGGGTTTGGCGAAAACTCAGGCAGTTCTCGGCCCTAAGGGATACGGATTGCTTCTGAGCGAAATCCACTGGATGCTGAGAGGGGAGATAAACGAGGGCTGGGCTGGTTTGCTGGAGGCTCTCAGGAGTGAATCTCTGGTCTGAGTCTTACCTTTTACTCGAATAACTTCTTGGGCGGAGAAAAACATTTTAAAGTGAGAAAATCAAATAAGCAACCATATGCGAATTTACATGGATGTCTGCTGCCTTAACAGGCCATTTGATGATCAAAATCAGGATAGGATCAGAATTGAATCTGAGGCTGTGCTGGTAATCCTTACCAGATGTCTGGGAGACTGGACTCTCGTGGGGAGTGAAGCTGTAGATTACGAAATTTCGAAAATTCCGGACGATGAGAGAAGGAGTAAGGTTGAAGTTCTGGCATCAATTTCAAAAGAAAAAGTTCTCGTGGATGATGAGGTTGTTAAAATGGCTTCAGAGTTTGAAAAAATGGGTTTGAAAGGAATTGATGCTCTGCATTTGGCCTGTGCAGAAAAATCTTCAGATATTCTGCTCACAACAGATGATGATTTCGTGAGAAAAGTTAAAGAAAATGAAGATCGTATTAAGATTAAAGTTGAAAATCCAGTAACTTGGTTAATGGAGGTGCTCGAAGATGAGCAGCGCTAAAACCCTCAATGAAATCAGGAAGGAAGGTATTGAGGCCCTTGCGAAAGCTCTTGGGCCGATAGGAATGGTCAGATTCCTCCAGAGCTTCGATACTGGTAGTGGAGACTACACAAAAGAAAGGCGTGAGTGGCTCGATGAGAGCGTAGAAGATATTGCGAGGAAGATTAGGAAAGCCAATGAGTAGAATTTTTGTTTAGTCATCCCATCTGTGAGAGTTAGTAGAGCCATTTGTTAAGGTCGTTGCCTTTCTCCAACTCTGCACAAAAGTAAACTTCATTGTAGTTCTGTTACAATTAGAGTTTCTAACAATATTTTTGTTAGAGCCGTCTAATATATTAGAAAACTCAAACAGATACTCATGTGCTTCAGTAGAAATGAAACATTAAATCGCTAATAGAGCATCCTGTTAAAATTAATAGAACAATTTTGCCAAAAAAATTAGGGTGGAATTGGGAATTTATCAACAATCTTCTCATATTCCCTCCAGCTCAGCTTATCCCTGAGATCAAAGTAAGCCTTTCCTCCCATTCCCTTTATTGCATGCCCCATGAAGTATTCCGTTGCAGATTCAGAAACATCATGGCTTAAGCAGAAGTTCCCAAACCATTTCCTGATGGCATTCGCATCAACTCTGCTCTTTTTGTATTTCTCATCTCCCCTCCATCTCTTAACGTTGATCCTGTTCTCCCACGTTTGGTAATTGAGCTTCTTTTTGATTTTCTTCAGCTTCCTTGCAAACTCTGCCGGCATGAATGCATACTCTCCAGATTTGATCTCATTGCTAATATTGGTTAATGGATACCTTGCAACTCTCCCCTTAAACTCAAGCTTCCTTGGATCAAAGTTATAGAGCAGATCCAGAGCATGATCAAGCCTTATCCCTGAGAACACAAGCAGTTTGAACAATAGTTCGGTATCTTTATCCTTCCACTTCTCTTTTAACCACTCATAAGCCTGCCTGATCTCCTCATCCTTCAGATAGATTCCTCTCCTCTTTGATCTTATTGGTGTTAAGAATGGTTGTTCAAGGATCTCCTGAACGACTTCCCTTGGCATTAGCTTCCTAACCTTCAGATACTCCAGCAGAACCCTTACAGCATTCACGTAATCCTTCTTGTTTGTTGTTTTGTGGAATCCTTCCCTCAGAGATTCCTCATTGATCACCTTTCCAGATAGAACCTTCCTGAGAACATTGTATAATCTCTTAACTCTCCCCTTGCTGGTTTTCATTTTCCTCTCTGCCGTCCAGAAAAGCTCAAAATCCTCGTAATCAATATCTTCAAACTTTATTCTTTCATTGTAGCCATTATATTTTTGGTGCAATTTGCTTCCTTTTGCTTCCTCAGGATACCTAATTAATCCATTATTCGACTCTATTTCGCTAATAGAGCTTGTAAATTGGCGTGCGGCTGAAGACCGCATAGTCGCCGGTTCAAATCCGGCTCCGGGCACTTTCTCCTCCGGTTCAGTTCCCTGCAACACTATTTTGCTGAAGCTCAGAGTTTTCATGCTGTTCAGAATGTCATCATGATAACTTCCAGAGAGGTATTCAGCTTTTAAGCGATTTCAGCAGCTCTTAAGCAAAATAAAGGATCAAAAATTAAAATAATTCAAAATAGATAATAAGCAGTTAAATTTTTATACTATATAATACATACAGGAATCATACGGGGATGAACATCATGAATGCTGAAAGCCTTCTGGAGGTTATCACAGACGAGTACAGCATCATCAATGCAGATGAGACAATTTCAAAGGTAATTTCAATGCTGGCCGAATATGAACACGAAAGGCCCATGCTCGTCGAGAAGGGTGGTGAGATTATAGGAGCCATAAGAGAAAAAGACCTGATCAGAGGCAGCCTGATGACAAACCCCGATGAGACGAAAATCGGAAGATTTGCCGCAAAAACTGGAATCATTCGTCCTGACGAACTGACCCCGGAAAAAGTGGCAAGAAGATTTATAGAGGATTCCACGCCATTTGTTCCTGTAAAACTTGACGGAGAAACAGGGATAATACGTATTAATGATTTCCTGGAAAGGATAAAGGATGAATTCAAAGGTACTGAAATCCAGAGTGTTATGAATCCAGACGTTATCACTGTTAAAACGAGCGATGGTGCATCAAAAGCCTTAGCAATCATGAGAAATCACGGCATAAGCAGAGTTGTTGTAGTCAACAGCGAAAATAAGGTTGCAGGAATCATCACCGGCAAAGACATAATAGACCGAGTTGTATCTCTTAAAAAAGACGATGGACTTGGGTATTTAAGTATGAAGGAAAAGGAGAAGACGCTTTCAATACCGGTAGAGAGCATAATGAGTCAACCGGTTGTAACAGTCAAGAAAAACGACAGGGTTGTCAGAGCAATCGACCTGATGATAGAGAAGAATGTTTCGAGCCTCGTGGTCATGGAAAACGATGTGGCGGAGGGGATCGTTGTTAAGAAGGACTTTCTGGAATACTATCTCAGGATGACCACGTCAAAAGAACAAAATGTACAGATTGTCTCCAAGGGAATAACTCTGAGAAGCTCTGAAGTGGAAGGACTTCTGGAGGACCTGGACAGATTTTTAATGAAATTCAAGGATTCTCTCGGGACGGCCCATCTATTTGTATATGTGAAAAAGCTCAAGCGACATTACAGAGATCTGCCCCTCATCTACGTGAGAATGAGGCTCAGAAGTGACCAGGGGGACTTCTTTGTTACAAGTGAATCCTGGGGCGTAGAATTTGCAGTCCATGCTGCCCTCAGCAAATTAGAAAGGCTGGTCGTAAAGGACAAAGAGCTTGTACTCAATAGGAGAATCGCGCAGAAAATTTACGAAGAGGAAGTTTGACCGTAAAGCGTCGATTTCTCAAACACAGCACCGCAGTAAAAATAACAGCCTGCCAGACATATATACTAAGGCCACACAAGCATATAACAGGTAATGGGGGGACATTGCTGGTAGCTTTCACCACCAGCAACGAATGCTTACCACTCTCAGTCAAACTTCGAGATTCAAAAACCCTCAGGCTCTAAACCCCTGGGCTTTTAGTCTTAGAAGTTTGACCTTCGTCCCCATTATATCTTAGTTTTCATACTATATAGTCTTTTTGATTAATTTGCATACAGTTTGAAGAATCCTGCAAAAATCCACCAGGAACACCATGGCTGCTCAAACATAATTTTGACCTTCCTTTGCTGTCATGCATCCATTTAATCCAGCTGTAACAGACTTCTGCATTGAGGGGCGTACACCATCATAGTCTCCAGCGGTATCGGCCCAAATAATCACTTGCTAAATTCAAAGCACCCAAAACCCTTATAAACAAATCTACTCAGTATCGTTAAGCCAAGGGCCCGTAGCTTAGCCAGGTCAGAGCGCCCGGCTCATAACCGGGCGGTCGAGGGTTCAAATCCCTCCGGGCCCATCCCTTAGAATAAGCTAAGGGATGGTTTGCCCACATGGAAACCTAAGGATGCATCCTCAAAAAGTTGCTGATGCATAACCTTCTGCACCAGAACCTTGGAGTGTTCCGAGGCATTGTTTGAGATACCGAAAAATAGAATGTGAAAAACATCCTTTGCCTCTCACTGCTCAAAAAATCATTCTCTTTATCTCATCCCAGTAGGCATCCACCTTTCTCCTCGTATCCTCATCCATCTCAACCACGTCGGGCCACTCCCTCTCGTAGCCCTCCTCCTTCCACTTCTTCGTCGCATCAATACCCAGCTTTCCTCCAAGGTTTGGTTTGTACGAGGCATGATCAAGGCTGTCGAGGGGTGAGTCTGGAATGACGACCACATCTCTCGAAGGGTCAAACCTGCTCGTAACGGCCCACATCACCTCATTCATGTCGTGCACATTCACATCATCGTCCACAACAATCACAACCTTCGTCAGGCTGAGCATACCCGTGCCCCATATCGAGAACATGACCTTCCTCGCGTGCCCCGGATAGCGCTTCTTTATCGAGACTATGGCCAGATTGTGGAACGTAGCCGAGATCGGAAGGTTGATGTCCACGATGTCAGGGTGGATCATCTTTATCATGGGCAGGAATATTCTCTCCGTGGCTTTCCCGAGCCACGCGTCCTCCATTGGTGGCTTTCCGACCACTGTAGCATGATAAATCGGGTTCTCGCGGTGAGTTACGCATTCAACATGAAACACGGGATACGGCTCTGCCGGCGTGTAGTAGCCGGTGTGATCACCGAAAGGTCCCTCAGTCCTGAATTCATCGAGCTTCACGTAGCCCTCGAGCACGATTTCTGCCGTTGCTGGGACCTGCAGGTCCACAGTCTCGCAATCAACCATCTTCAGCCTTTTCTTCCTGATGAAGCCCGCGAGCATGAACTCGCTCATGTTCTCCGGCAGCGGTGCGGTTGCAGAGTAGAGCGTTGCAGGGTCAACGCCAATTGCAACGGCAACCTCAAGTTTGTCCACCCCCATCTCCTTCAGCTTTTTGTAGTGCAGCGCACCATGCTTGTGAATCTGCCAGTGCATGCCCGTGGTCTTTTCATCAAAAACTTGCATCCTGTACATTCCCGCGTTAAGCACATCTGTCTCAGGATCCCTGGTGATTACGACGGGAAATGTTATGAACCTCCCACCATCCTGAGGCCAGCACTTCAGAATCGGGAATTTCAGCAGGTTGGGATTGTGATCCACGACTTCCTTCACAGGTCCATTCCTCACCTTCTTCGGGATGAAGCTCACCAGGTCCTTTGCCGAGGATAATGCTTTGAGGCCATCGAGGACCGACTCGGGCTTCATCCTCGCAAGCTCCACAAGCTTTTCTCCGATGCTCTCGAGCCTTTCAGTCTCAAGGGCGAGCCTGATGCGCTTATCGCTCGCAAATGCGTTTATCAAAACAGGAATGCTATAGCCCTTCGGGTTCTCGAAAAGCAGAGCCTTTCCACCCTGCTTGACTGCCCTGTCAGCAATCTCGGTGATTTCAAGCTCAACGCTAACCTCACGCGTTATCCTCGCCAGCTCGCCCTCCTGCTCGAGTCTGGCAATGAACTCCCTGAGATCTTCGTAGGCCATGAGAGATTTTTTGAGAAGAGCGATATAAATATTGCCGAACGAATTTGCCAGCAGAACAGCTTAAATATTTTCATGTACAACACACGAAACATGAAAACGATAACAATATCCGATGACGTTTACGAGAAGCTCCTCAGATTGAAGGGGAAAAAGAGCTTCAGTGCCATCATAGACGAACTGATATCAAAAAGCGTGGAAAAGAGAATAGATATGCTCATTGAGGCTGCTGAGGCCACAGGATACGAGAGTGAGCTCGAAAAGATATCTAAGGAAATCAGAAAGAAATTCAGGGTGAGACTTTGAAGCTCCTGCTGGATACTTCGTTTCTGATAGAGCTGAAAAGAGAGAACAAAAATGCACTGAGAGCGCTTGAAGAGAGGAAAGAAGCGTGTGAGGACCTGATGGTGAGCGAAATAACAATTTACGAACTCACTGTTGGTGCAAAGTTCGTCTGGAAGAAGCACGGAGATGCAAAAGAGCTAATCAAAATCAGAGAGATGCTGAAAGCACTTACAAGAGTTCCCGTGGACGAAGAGGTTGTAGAGCGAGCCTCTGAAGTGAAGTCGTCACTCATGCTTAAAGGCATAGACGTCCCCGACATTGACATCCTCATCGCAAGCAGCGATCCGGACTGCGAGATTCTCACATTCGACAGAGACTTTGAGAGACTGAAAGAGGTGGGAATAAAGGTCACGGTGCTTGACAAACAGTAATCAGAACTCATACAGGCTCTTCTGCTTCAAACCATTCATCATCCTGTCAACGGTCTTCCACTTCCTTCGAACTATATCCGGAACCTCACCGTTTTTCAGCCTCTCCTCCAGCCACTTCCTTGTCCTTTCGTCCGAAGCATATCCGCTCCCGAAATCTCCGTATTTCTCCTTCAGCCTTTCAACCATCTCATCTCTGAGGCATTTGGCAATTATCGAGGCAGCAGCAACAACAGGCTCTTCTTCACCATAATGCTTCGCAACAACCTTCTTTCCGGTCAGCCTTTCAAGCTCTGCAGAGAGCCTTTCAGGCCTGACGTCAAAGCTGTCCACGAAGGCCACATCAGGATTGAGCCTGGATATGATTCTGGCACATGTTTCCTTCAGGATCTCATTTATTGTCCTGTCCTCCATCATCCTGTCGAGTTCTGCTGGCTGAATAACTACTGCCTCCCATTTCACAAGTTTTTTCAGCTCCTCAGCGATCTCCTTTCTCCTTTTCGGCGTTAGCTTCTTTGAGTCCCGGACTCCAAGATCAACGAGCTTTTTCAACAGCTTTTCATCACACGCAACACCGCAAACCACGAGCGGGCCAATAACCGGACCCTTTCCTGCCTCGTCAATTCCCGCAATTATCATTCAAACGACACCAGAATATCAAGTTTGATAAAGATTATTCATTCCTCCAGTTCGATGGTAGAAGAGGTGCCATTAATTTACATCTCCACAGCGGTTATTCCGAAATACTCAACACTTTTTCCATCTCTGCTCCGTACGACAGACCCACAAGGACGAATACTGCAAGAGACCCAACTTCCATCAAATTATACATCAAATGATTCCCGAACGCATCAAATACAATACCAATAAAGAACATCAGAAATGACGTGGATACACCAATAAACACATTAATTGTATGAGAAGGGACGATTATCCTCCCCTCTTTGATCATGGTATTGTACTTCATTAATCTCAGGAGAATATACACAAATGTCGGGAAAAACCCTATGTACAGGATTTCAGAAATCTTTACGATTAAATGACCAATATCTGGACTATTGCTCAGAATATGACTTATAATCCCGAAAACTGAAACATACAATAGCGTAATTCCAAATTTTCCGTAAAAAACGGAACTATCCAGCAGTTGTGTTCTTTCACTTTCCTTCCAAATTGAGATGGAAAGTGAAATCAAAAATGCGATTATTATCACCCCTATACTCAGACCAAATATGTTGTGCACGATTTCCAAGCTTACAGGATGTATATCAAAATGTTCGAAGAATAGTTCAAATCCTTCCATAACACTAATCAAAGTAACGATGAATGTAAATATCGCAAAATACCGGCTGAACTTAAGCCAAGAGGTGTAAATATTCTTAAAGTTATCCTTTTCTGTTCCAATAATATATATCGGGATGGCTGAAGATATGACACCGGCGATTCCAATAGCCGCCATGACCAAATTAAATGCCGGCATATCTGTTTCTTTAATACGAAGCAATTATTTATAAAATTTTTGAGTAAAACAGCTGGATATTGCCAATACAGTCTCTGAGCAATATGAACATAAATAACCAGAATTGCTGGAGGTAATAAATCTCGAACCACGATAGCTTTGAGACTCGCACTTCATCAATGGTTTAACGGACTTGGGCGATTGGACAAAACTTATCCAAGATGTAATTCATTCTCCTTCAGAATTTCGGCAAGATCGTCTAAATTGCTACCTCAAGTTGCAATTACACAACCCATAACCGCCCCGAGAACCATTTTTGACTTAACCATCTTGTTTAAAGAGTGCTAGAAGTATTTAAAAAATTCAGAACCCCATCTTCAGCCCCTTTATCGGCAGCCTGCCCTTCTTCATCCTCTTCATCAGGCTCTTCATGGTGTTGTAGTACTTCAGCAGCTCCTTGACCTCCTGCGGGGACGTCCCGCTGCCGATGGCGATGCGCCTTATCCTCGAACCGTCTATTACCCTGGGGTTGAGAAGCTCCTCCTCCGTCATAGAGTCCATTATAACCCTGAACCTCTTCATCTTCTCCTGCGTCATTTCCAGGGCGTCATCGTCAACCTTCACCGACATGCCCAGGGGGAGCATCTCGAATATCTTCCTTATGGGACCCATCTTGTTCATCGCCTCAATCTGCTTGTAAACGTCCTTCAGCGTGAACTCCCCCTTGAGGAACTTCTCCGGGTCGAGCTCCTCCTCCTGAGTTATCCGCTCTATCTTCTCGAGCAGAGCCTTTATGTCCCCCATTCCAAGCAGTCTCGAGATAAAGCCGGCAGGATCGAAGCGATCGAGGTCGTCAACCCTCTCTCCAGAGCCAATGAATGCTATGGGTATCTGAATCTGCCTCGCTGCCGATAGGGCACCTCCACCCTTGGCGGTTCCGTCGAATTTCGTTATAATTATCCCGTCTATGCCTATCGCATCGTGGAACGCCTGCGCCTGCTTGGAGGCGAGCTGGCCTATTGCAGCGTCGAGCACCAGAAACTTGTAGTCAGGCTTTGCAACCTTCTCGATCTCGATCATCTCCCTAATCAGCTCGTCCTCGAGCGCATGCCTTCCTGCGGTGTCGATTATTATCATGTCGTAGTCCTTCAGCTCCTCAAGCCCGTTCCTGACAATCTTGACGGCATCCTTCTCATTCCTGTCCCCATAAAATCCAACGCCGATGGTTTCTGCAAGCTGTTTTAGCTGGTCGTAGGCAGCGGGCCTCCAGGTATCTGCAGCTATAACGGCGGTCTTCATTCCCCTGTCCTTGAAGTACTTGGCAAGCTTTGCGGTCGTTGTTGTCTTTCCGCTCCCCTGCAGACCGACGAGCATTATTCTGGCCTTTTCGAGGGGGATCTCAAGGCCCTCTCCGACCCCCTTCAGCAGCTCTTCATAAACGATCTTGATGATGTGCTCCCTCGGGTTCAGACTCTTCAGGGGTTCATCGCTCAGGGCTCTTTTCCTGATCGCATCGGTTATCTCCTTGACCTGCCTTACGTTAACATCAGCCCTGATCAAAGCCCTCTGAATGTCCTTAACGACCTCATCAACGAGATGTTTATCAATTGAGGATGATCTTGCGATTTTTCTGACAACGTCTTTCAGAGTGTCGAGAGCCATGGAGTAAGTTTAATAAGTCAAATTATAAACTTTCCTTTCATGGAAATCAGATTTGCAAAAATTTTCAGCCCCTATCCCGTGGGAGATACCAACGTGTACATAATAAACCACGAAATCGTTGTTGATGCGGGAATTAACCTCCCCGAGTCCATCAATGATCTCAAAAATGAACTTGAAAAATCGGATATGGACTTTGAAAATTCCACGCTCATACTCACGCACCCCCATGTTGACCATTTTGGTTCGGCATATATGTTCAAAAAGGTATACGCTCACGAAATCGCCTGTGAGAGAGTCCACGATGCTGAAAAAAGCTATTTTGAACTCATATACCATCACTTTGGAGAGGAAGGGATGCCGTTGGAGGTATCCAGGAAAATGAAGGAGAACGCCCTCAAGGAGTACTCAAAACTGATACGCCCGTGCAAAAATTGCTCCAAAGTGGGGAAAAAGATCAGGGCTGGAGACGATGAATTTGAGGTTATACACATTCCGGGTCACTCGTTCTCCCACATTGCGCTGTATAATGAGGAGCATGGCGTTCTGTTCTCGGGAGATACACTTCTCAACGGCATCACCCCAAATCCGGTGATAGAGCCCGACGGCAGATATAACAGAAAGCCCGTTCTCCAGCATTATCTGCGGACGCTCGGATACCTTTACGGGCTTGAAATAGAGAAAGTTTTCCCAGGTCACAGAAAACACATAGAAAACCACCGAAAACTCATCTCAGACTATCTCGACGGATTCGAGAGAAGGAGCATCGAAATCTTCAAACTCTGTAAAGGGAAAACTGCTTACGAAATAGCAGTGGAGCATTTCAGGGAGAAGGATCAGCTTTTTTTGGCAATGTCGGAGGTCATAGCCCATCTGGACTTCCTGCACGATAACGGGTTCGTTGAAAAAACAGATGGAGCGTACACTGCAAGAGGCGAAGTCAGAGAACTCGAAGAACTGTGGAAAGAAGTAAAAGCAGAGATACTGCAGTAAGGGCGACGTCTTTCATGGTCGGTTTCCTCAATACTCCTGCAGGGATGTAGGCGAAATTCTTCGAATAAAGCGCTTCAGATAGTGAAATCGAGCGCAGAACTGAGGTGGATACGAAAGCCTTCAACACCTTACGGTATTTTGCAAATCCGGAATCATCAACCGCCCAGAAAATTTCAGCAAGGTCCTTTGCCAGAAGAGGTAACGATGCAAGAGCAAGCTGCATGAGAGAAACATATTTCTCCGGAACCCTCATCCATAGAAGCGCTCCGGTAACTTCCGAGATCCTCGAAGAATAGACCATTGCCCCGGTTGACAGTATCCCGGCAAATGCGAGTGAAGACCTGACAGCATAACCCATATCGAAGAAGACTCCGGAAAAAAGAATGAGAGCCATAAACGGGTAAAAAGACAGGATCAACCTGAAGTTCCTTCCTCCAGAAAAAAGTGAGGAGACTGCAATAACGGCGAAAGAGACATAAATGTCGAAACCGGACAAATATATGGATGCTGACAGCATTATCGAGGACATCAGCGCTGTTCTGCCCTCAAGATCTCCTTCATTCAGAGCAAGATTCAGGTTCTGCAGAATCATAGTCTGACAACCCTGTCACAGCATTTTGCAAGACGTTCATCATGGGTCGCTATTACGGCAGTCTTTCCATAGCCTCTCAGCAGATGTATCAGTTTGCGCCTGAAAGATGTGTCCTGCCCGGCTGTTGGCTCGTCGAGAAGCAGGATGTCGCGTCTGAATACTCTCGCAATACTGACACGCTTGGCCTGACCATAGCTCAGAGCGTGTGGATGCCGGTCTTTCAACCCCTCAAGACCAAAATCTCTGAGAACCCACTCATCACCCACCTCCTGAATGACAGTTCCTTCAGTCAGATGATAATTTGGGTTCTGGAGAACGATTCCAAAATCCACTTTCGCTTTTTTCATCTCTTCTGCCAGTTTTTTCAGCATTGTTGTTTTTCCCGAACCATTATCCCCGATTACAGCAATAATTTCGCCTTTTTTCAACGTGAGCAGGCCGTCAAAGATTACATCACCAATTTCTGCCTGAACATCAGGATAATCCACCCTGTCAACACCAAGATCCATGTGCTGGGGAAATAGCTCCCTGAACTCAACCCTGTGGTCAGAAATTATGGTAAAAAGGTCTCCAATAATTTTTATGAGGCCCCTGACATTTCTGGTGCTCAAATGGGCAAAAGGCTCATCCATGAGAAGGACTTTCTTTTTAGAAAGAATTGCGGAGAGTATTTCCACGATCTGCAGTTCACCTGTCGAGAGAGTATGCGTGGTTCTTTCGAGCAGATGTCCGATTCCCATCTCCTCGGCAAGAGATTCAGCATCTTTTTTTGCATCCCGGTAGTTCGCACCACCCTGCACTGAGGGAAATACAAGCTCATCAATCACTCTCAGAGATGTTATCTGCTCATAGGGATTCTGCATCACCAGATATGCTATCTTAGCACTTGGTTTCTCTCCCAGAACTCTTACCTTCCCCCTGAATACACCCGCATAAAAATCCGGAATCAGACCGTTGAAAGTTCTCAGCAGTGTGCTTTTCCCCTTTCCCGTAGCCCCGGAAATGAAGCAGCTTTCTTCTATCCTGCCCCTAACACCCTCCAGCCCTTTCTGCCCGCTGGGATACACGTATTCATGAATTTCGAATTCAATCAGAGTCGAACACCTCTCTGAATCATTAGATCCCTAACATATCGGAAAACGACAACTGCAAGCAGATGGTCAATAAGCATGTCCTGGGGGATATATATCAGGACGGTTGCGGCAAATATTACAAACGGGAATGATATGGCGGGAATACCAAATCGTTCAACAGCGCTCAGTGCCCAGTCTGAAAGTCCAGCACTTCCAAGAGCAAACCTGTAGAAAACAGCGAAACCGAGAAGATAGGTTGGCAATGCTGCAACAAACGTGGATATCCACAGGATGACCGGCCTGTCCCCGAATTTTCTGCCGAATATGCCTGCCAGGCTCGCAGAGAAGACGAAACCGAACAGATATCCTGCTGTATATCCCATGAGAACGCCGGGACCCCCACCACCTGCTCCGAGAGGAAGTCCAACGGCAATCATACCGAGGTAGATGATGACGGCCATTGCTCCGTAATAAGGTCCGAGCAGGAATCCCGAAAGCATTATGGCGAAATTCTGCATGGTATATGGCACTGGGCCAATTTTAAAGCTCAACTGAGCAGATAACGCAATTATTGCTGCCATGATTACGGCCATTGACACCTTCGTCAGATTTTCCGCTCTGTCAACCATGTTTCAGAAAGGGTTAACGTGGTTTTTTAACAGTTGCCATTTTAATTTTCATTATTAATCCGAAAAATATATTTATTTGGCATTTAAATTACATACTATGAGACTGAGACCCCTCAGAAGAGGAGAATTTTTCTCCCTTCTGTCAGTAGCGATTTTGTTGATACTGATCTCACCAATGTACGATTACATGAATCTTTTTGCGCCATTTGGACAGTTCTGGAAGTTCCACGAAGTCGACAAAATCGAACTCACAACCCCCTATGGCAAGGCAGTAATAGAATATGACGAGTATGGTGTGCCTCACATTACCGCCGACAACCTTGAAAGCCTTTTTTATGCTACAGGATATGCTCAGGCCAAGGATAGACTCTTTCAGATGGATTTGCAGCGTAGACTGATGAAAGGTCAGCTTTCAGAAGTTTTTGGAGAGTCCCTAAACGAAACTGACGAATTTTACATCAAAATGGACTTCGAGGGTGCCGCCAAAGCAACCTGGGAATACTTCAAAAATAGCGAGTACGCTCCACTTCTGCAGGCATACTGCGACGGTGTGAACAAATACATTGAAGATGGTGAGCTACAGCCGGAATTCAAGCTCCTCGGGTATACTCCAAAACCATGGACTCCGGTAGATACATTCCTCGTAAACAAGCTGATAGCATGGGGTTTAACAGGCGATTTCTGGGACCTGAAAAGAGCAGTGATCCTCAAAAACCTTCCCGAGGCTGGAGAACTTTATCCAGACTACCTCAACCACACATACCAGATAATAAACAGCGAAATACCGAACATAAACAAAAGTCTTGTTGACTGGCTCAGCAACTTCGAAAAAGACGATTCGGCAGGTTCAAACAACTGGCTTGTCTCCGGCAAGTACACGGAGAACGGAAAGCCCATGCTCTCCAACGATCCACACCTGTCCCTGCGTGTTCCGCCTGTGTGGTACATGATGCACCTGAAAGCCGGCGACTTCGAAGTTCAGGGCGTTACATTCCCCGGAATCCCGGTAATAATCATTGGACAGAACAAATACATATCATGGGGTGTTACGAATGTGGGTGCCGATGTTATAGACTTCTACACCTACAAGTTCAATGGAGATAAATACCTCTACAAGGGAGAATGGAGGGAAGTCAGTAAGGAAGTGAAAACCCTGAAGATGCTAACGGACGAAGGCATCAAGGAGAAAAAGATTGTGGTTGAAAAAACCGTCCACGGACCACTGATCGAAAAATACGGTACCAGAGTTGCGGTGGCATGGACAGGACTGAGCGCAACAACAGAACTCAGAGCAATCTTCAACCTCGATAAAGCCAGAAACGTTCAGGAGGCAATAGATGCGCTGAAATGGTTTTACGTTCCAGCCCAGAATTTTGTTATAATCGACAGAGAAGGCAATACTGCATACTATCCCGCAGGAAAGTATCCAATCAGATACACAGACGGAAAGGAAGTTCCAGGAAATGTCATTTTCAATGGAAGCAGGGGTGAAGGCGAATGGGTGGGCTTTACACCATACGGAATCTCAAGCTGGGAGGGGTTCATACCATTCAAGGAGATCCCGCACCTCATAAATCCGGATTACGTTGCCACAGCAAACCAGAGACCCGTCCTGAGCTTCAAACATTACATAGGAGACAGCGGGTATTTTGCAGACCCGTACAGAGGGATGAGAATTTACGAGATGCTTAAGGAGAAGACAAAGGACGGAAGGAAGCTCACAGTCCAGGACTTCATCGACATGCAGAAAGACGTTTACTCCAAGCCCGCAGAGTTCTTCGTGAACGACATCAGGGAAAACTTTGACAGGATTCCGTTCTCAGATAGAGCAAAGGAGTACGCAAAAGAATTGATAAACTGGGATTACAGGATGACGTATGACTCTAAAGCGGCACTGATATTCTCGCTTTTCATAGACGAGTTCATGAACGAGACCTTCCATGATGAATTCAGTTCAGCAGGGCTTGACGAAAGCTACTACCCCAAACTGTGGGTTCTGCAGAACCTGCCTGAAAACAGCAAATGGTTTGACGACATAAACACTGAAAAGACCGAGAACAGATATGACATTATTGCAAGAGCCATGGACAGAGTTGCCGAGAAAATTGAGGAGAAGGGGTGGACAAAGTACGGCGACATAAACAGATTCATAGCCGTTCACCCATTCTATCCGAAGGTTTCGTTCATGAATTACCAGGTTATGGAAATGAACGGCTCGAAATACACAGTTTACAATTTCAGATACGATTACAGGCCAGATCAGGCCGGAAGCAGCTGGAGAATGATCACAACGTTCGACGACGCTAAGGGCATAATGTACGGAATCATCCCCGGTGGAAATTCTGGAAACTACTTCTCCAAGCACTACCAGGACCTGCTTGAGATGTGGAAGGAGTGCAGATACATAGAGATGGAGGTGGGAGAATGAACCTCGGATTTCCAATATTTATTTTAGGTGTTATGATCTCGGCATTCCACTGGATCGGGATAATTATCGCCGGAGCAGGACTGTCACTCTACGGAAACTCAATAAAGTCCAAGGTAATGTTCGGAGCGTTTGGCGGATTGCTTGTATGGCTGGCTTTCGTTGCCTACCTGTCCTCTGAAGGCATTTTCGAAAAAGCCGCGCAGACAGGTCAGCTGTTCGCACTGAGCATATTTTTCGCAGTGGTGATAGGAGGCGTTTCAGGCCTCATAACTGCCTTCAAAATAGATCAGAGGTGAAAGTCCCTCTCTCCCCTCAGTGCAAGGGCAATGTTTGCCTTTAGAGTTATTTCAAAATAATTTTTATCCGGCTCCAGGACTGCGAATCTCTTTGGTACCGGAACGGCAATAAATTCTGAGGAATCTACCCCATTGTTGCTGACATAAATGTCTACGAACTCCCTATCATCTCTGTGAAGCAGAAGATAGACATTTTCACTGCCCCTGACCATCTCCATGAGCTGATCAATGCTGTACTTTTCAAAGACTCTGCAGCAGACTCTATTTACCTCGGATTCAATACTGCCTGAAATCTCATCGTCGAGAGAGATCATTCCATCACCTGTTGTGCATACAGATATTTATCTCTTACGAGTTTTCACTGAGAAATATTTAAAGCCTGAAAAAACCCATTAAAATTGTGATTGCAGTAATAAATTACGGTGCAGGCAATCTGAGAAGTATCAGTAAGGCTCTTGAAAAAGCAGGTGCTGCTGTGAAGATTACATCCGAACTTGAAGAAATCGAATCCGCTGATGCGATTGTACTTCCCGGTGTTGGGGCTTTTGAGACTGCCATCAACAATCTGCAGAACATTTCCAGCCATATCAAGGACTCCAGAGTTCCTGTCCTGGGAATCTGCCTCGGAATGCAGCTTTTTGCCACCTACAGTGAAGAGGGCGGGCTGCACAGGGGGCTTGATGTGATCGAAGGCAGGGTTGTCAGATTCCCGAAGAATTCAGGAAAAATACCTCACATGGGGTGGAATGAGATAGAACATGAGGACCATCCGATTTTTGAGGGGATAGAGAGCCGTTATTTCTACTTCGTCCACTCATACTATTTCAATACAAAGGCGGAAAACGTAATAGCTTGGACAGAATACGGAATAAGATTTCCCTCTGCAGTGGCAAAGGGGAATTACACGGGTCTCCAGTTCCATCCCGAAAAAAGCGGTAAAAATGGTCTAAAGGTTCTCGAAAACTTCATATCCATGATTTAGCCCGCCAAAAATTTTAATAATCCTTTCTCAAATGCAGATTCACAGGCCGAGGTAGCCTAGCTGGCGGGGCGCCTGACTCATAATCAGGAGGTCGGGGGTTCAAATCCCCCCCTCGGCAGTTGTTCTTCAGGTTCAGTTTGTTACATACCCATACCCCAAAAATCCATAGCCACAGGCTCCATTGCTCAAATTCAGCTCAATGAACACATCCTCGCCTATCTCGTCCGTATCCCTGACTTCCTCATCCCTTACTGAAATGTAAAGGATAATCAGCCCCCTGTCACAACCTCCCATCTCTTTTCCACCGGATAAACGATCAGGTACACTCTGTCGATTGAGGGCTTTCCTCCGATGTGTTCGCCTCCCAAATCCAGACTGAGCCAGTAACCGCCTTCAGGATCATGCGTATAGTATATCCTGTCCTGAAAGGTTTCCGATAAACCCACAAGAATTTGCTTCGCCTCCTCCTCAGTTCCAACAAACACCTCCGGACAGGCTCTGCAGATTCCTTCATTCAGATCACACCCGAATACAATTCTCGCTTTGAATCCTGCGGCCTCAAGCAGTGATGCCATAACGATGGAGTAGTCGAGCGATCCACCTCTGAGCCCCCTTTCAATTATTTCCGGTGCAGACGAAATCTGAGCAAATTTCTCGGATTCCTCCACATACGTCCAGTTGCTCTGCACGTAAGAATAGATGGCCTGCACGGCCATAATATCATGGCTCCCTTCTCCATCACCCTGAACGATGCGCTGTGCAAGAGACCTTACTCGAGGGTCCTGCGAATTCACCCCCGCATTCAGCTCGGCTGTAAGCGACTCGATTTCACTCACCTCTGTCGGAAATTCGTATCGTTCCTTTATCCCTGCAGGCATGGGTATCAGAGCGTTCCCACCGCCCACAGAACTGTGCAGGTCAGAGGAAGCACATCCCGTGAGCACAGATGAGATGACAAGGATAAAGCAAACCAAGACAATTCTTCCCGACATCATGGCAGACACGAATAATGGCTTAAAAAGATGTGTTTATATGATTTGTGTTTCTGAATTTCATTAAGCCAGGCCAGTATAACAACCGAAAAACTATGTTAGCCGTGTGTCAGAGCCGGATAGACACTGAAAAGGAATTCTGCCACAGCAAACAGCATTCGACCTTAACAAATGACAGCCATGCAGTTTCTGCTTCAGATCATGCAGGTACGATGCCTCCAAGCCGGGCGAGCAGGAAAGCGAGTGCTCGCACATTATGAAGCACCGCGCAGTATGCCAGAAACGCTCCGATAATAACCCCAGTGAAGAAATAAAAAATAAAACAAGGAAAAAGATAAATATTTTGGTGAGGACAGTTATTTTGTTATGTCCGAGGAAGGTGGCACCGTCATAAATGAAGAGGTGCTGATCCGCCTGCTTGAGAAAGCCATAAGCATGGAAGAGGCAAACATAAACATACTGTTAAAGCTGTTCGTGGCAGAAGACGATGAAAGCGGGAGAAAAAAGCTCTATGAGCTTTTAAGAGATTCTGAGTACCACAAAGTCAGGCTTATGGAGTGTCTCAGAACAATAAAAGGCGGCGAAGAGGCTGAACCTGTAAGATTCAAGCAGTATGAGTTTGAAGACATGCTTTACGCTGAAAAAGCCGCAATTTTAAGAAAAGTTGTGCTGGTCCTCCGAGACTTCCACACATACCTCCTTGAAGATGTCAGGCACGCAGTGGCTGAAGGCACAATAAATGGTTCTGTTGCAGAAAGAGTGTCCGCCTGTCTTGAAACAATACTTAATGGTAAACAACGCCACATGGGAATCGTCAGAGAAATCTGGAGGTCCTACTGATCCAGGGGTTCAGATCAGTCGTGAAGTCTGACATTCATAAACTGCGGTCCCTTCCAGTAGCTCAGTCTCTTCATTTCTATTCTGACCAGAACGTCATCATCTCCATGGACCGGTTCAACAAACTCAGCATACTTCTCTCTAAAAAGATTGTAGACGGTTATCAGGGAACCATAATCCTGAGACTTAAACTGCTCCGGCAGATAGAGTCTTGCGATGCCTGAGATCATGACACCCTCATTGTTAAAGGGATCATTTTCATCCCTCACATCAATCACAAGAGAGACACGCCTGTCACTGGCAATATTTCTGATTTTTCTTGAGCCAAAAGTCGACATGAAGTACACACCGTCCCTCTGATCGTACACAAAGAAAACGGGGGTTATGTGGGGATACGTTGCTCTCGTACAGAGATATCCAAAATATGTTGTGTTGAGCAGAGACCGCACTTCGTACGGGATCATAATATCACAACCCTATCCTTATCTTTCTGGCACCTCTCCAGTAAATAACTCTCTCAGGCTCGACCTCAATAGGGATTCTTGTGAGGAAGGGTGTCAGCTTCCAGGCTTCAGGAAGTTCGCTGTAGTTTTCCCTGTATCTCGAAAGATACACAGAGTACTTCCTCCTGGTTAAATAGAAAAGTTTTAAAATTTTTGGAAGGCTGAGTAAAGCTCTCCAGAGATAGTACGGTTTCGCTTTTCCCGAAATCATCACGGCCCGGTTATTGAAAAAGTCCCTCGAATCCCTGACGTCGACAACCACCGTGATGGTATTGTCCTTCTCAATCAGGCGAAGTTTCTTGCTTTTCCTTGAGGTGAAAAAGTATATGCTTCTGCCATCGAAAACCTGTACAACAGGGGTGACATGCGGGTAATAATCTCCATTATGGCCAACATACGCAAATTTTGCCTCTTCCAGCAGCTTCATTATATCTGGAGGGAGCCACGGAACCATCCTGATAAGCCAGACCGAAGCGGATGAGAGCAAGAATATCACCAGAAAGTAGGCAAGAACGGCTGAAGCCAGAAGTTTGTCCGGAGAAAGGACAGGATAGAGCATGAGAGACGTGAATGCGTAAGCAATTCCCCTCCTGTCTATACTCTCCATCGCCTTCAGATCATAAAGGAGAACATGCTCAAGCTCCTTCCTCCTTTTTGAGAGTTTGAAGAGCCTGTATGATCTGAAAAGACTCAGAGAGAACACCCAGATACCAATACCTGCCCGATAAACAACATCCCATGCAAGAATGAGGGCAAATAAAATCACTACCCAGTTTTCAAGGTGATAGAACTGAAATAAGGTCTTATTGGTAAAAATTCGATAGAGAAATGGTATGAAAATCAGTATGCCGGTAAAAAGCTCAGGCCTCCTTTTGCTGAAGAGCAGCTGTTTGTACCCCTCAATCACAATATTCTCCGCCTCACTCATTGATGGTCTGAAGGATCTTATAGACGGTGCAACTATGAGGGTCAGTCTGCTCCACACGACAACAACCAGGATCGCCAGAGAGCCCATCAGCAGGGAGACCAGCGGCAATTTTGCAAGTATTGCTATGAGAATGCCTGCGGCAAGCATTAAGAGGAGCTGCACAAGCACCACGTTTCTATCACTTATGAGAGAGAATGGCGGGATTTTTTCAATGATAAGCTCGTAAACCCATTTCTCCATGCTTTCACCTGTATGTCAGACATCTCCTACGGATTCAATCACATCACAGGTATTTAAATGGTTCTAAGTTAATTCAATCAGAAATGGAGATGTGCCAGCAACCTCATCTGAAAAAATCCAGAGAGCCGCCGGCGGGATTCGAACCCGCGGCCTGGTGATTACAAGTCACCCGCTCTGACCAGCTGAGCTACGGCGGCAGCAATCCACTGTCCAATAAATTGAATTTAAGCATTGCGGTGCTTGCTGGAACCCGTTATGAGGCAAAATTTAAATGAGCGTTTAACAGAGCCAGGCCATGAAATTTGGCTGTGCCGTGAACTGCATTGACGGAAGAACGCAGATTCCAGTTATAGAATGAATGAGGAAAAACTTTGAAGTCGAGTTTGTTGACATGATTACCGAGCCCGGAATCGTGAAGCTATTTGAGTGTGAAAAAAGTCCTGAAAAACTTATCGAAAAAATAAAAGTTTCCGTGGAAAGGCACAGAGCAAGTGCGATCGCGGTTGTGGCACATCATGACTGTGCCGGAAATCCGGTGGAAAAGGAGCAGCAGATTGAACAGCTAAAAACTGCGGTTGAAAAACTGAAAAAGCATTTCAAGAGTGCGGAAGTGGTGGGATTATGGGTCAATGAGGAGTTCAAAGTCGAGGTTGTTTTCCGGTCTGAATCGCCATGAAATACCGTGGCCGGCAAAAACTACACGGTTACTGCAGCTTGACAGCGTCCACACATTTGAAAAAGCTTATCACACCCCTGCCCAAGAAAAGCTGTGCACGGAGATTACTATGAAAAATACCTGAAGATGGGGTTGAAACCGCTGGACTTTGCCTCAAACATCAACCCGTTCAGGCCGAGAGACCTGCACGAAAATCTCATTGAAGCCATTGAAAGTGCGTACTACTACCCCCAGAACAGCTACAGGTCTCTGATTGAAGTCATCTCCGGCTCCACCGGATGGGATTCAGAAAACGTCGTTTTCGGAAACGGCTCAATCGAGCTTATCGAATTCTTCTTCAGAATGTTGAGGAAAGATGTGGCCATAGTCCAGCCAACATTCACCGAATACGAGAGGTTCGCCAGAATCTACGGTCTCAGAGTCTACAATGTCCCATGGAGCGTCGAAAGAATTCTGGAGTTCATAGACGGCAGAAGCCCCGAAGGGATCGTGATCTGCAACCCCAACAACCCCACCGGAGAGTTTTTCAGAAAAGCCGTGATGGAGGAAATATCCGAGACATGTCAGAGAAGGAACGTGAAGCTGATGGTCGATCAGGCATTCATAGACTTTGTAAAGCCCCATGACGTTGATGCGTTCCAGATTAGATCTCTCACGAAAATTCTCGGTATTCCGGGATTGAGATTCGGATACGGATGCTTTCCCGAAGAGTACGCAAGAAAGTTTCATGACACAAGGATGCCGTGGAGCGTTAACGGGGTTGCAAAATTCGTGGCCGAAAAATATCTGCCAAGGCTGGGAACATTCTCGAGGCATGTCAGAGCAAGAATAAAAACGGAACGGAGACATCTGGTACGGAGCCTTAGAAAACTTGGTTTTGAGTGCCGGGGTAAAGCCAACTTCCTGCTGTGCGAAGGTGGATTTCATGCGGAAGACATCTTCAAGTTCCTGGAGCGGAAAAACATTCTGATAAGGACATGCAGCGACTTCAGGTGGCTCACCGACAGCCACTTCAGAATCGCTGTCAAAAAAAGAGATGAAAACAGGATTTTGCTGAGAGAATTAGAGGTATTTGTTCAGGAAAATGCCTAATTTTTCTTTCGCCTCGTCCGTGATTTTATCGGGACTCGTGGTTATCGCGAATTTAAGAGCATCCCCACACTCGCACTCTCTTTTCTCAGGGATAGCTGGAATGAGCTTTCTGAGGATTTTCTTCACGTTTTCCTCATTCTTTGCGGCGTTTTCAAGGACGGTCTTTACATCCACGGGCTCATTCTTCCAGACGTCGTAGTCTGTGACCGTCGCTATTGTCAGATAGCACATCTCAGCCTCCCTTGCGAGCTTAGCCTCAGGAAGAGCGGTCATACCGATGATGTCGAAACCGAGCTGCCTGTAAACGTTCGATTCAGCCTTGGTGGAAAACTGGGGACCTTCGATGCATACGTATGTTCCCTCTGGATGATACGAAAGTCCAAGTTCATCAAGAGTCCTTATTGCCACACCCCTCATCTCCCCGCAGAACGGTTCGGCCATGCCAACATGAACTACAACCTCCTCGAAAAAGGTGTCCTTTCTGTGCTTCGTTCTGTCGAAAATCTGGTCGGGAATGACGATGTCGAGTGGCCTTACTTCCTCTTTCAGCGAACCAACTGCTGCAATGCTTATGATCCTGCTGACGCCCAGTTTTTTGAGAGCGTAGATGTTGGCCCTGTATGGCAGGTTTGTGGGAGAGTAAACGTGCCCCCTCCCGTGCCTTGGGAGAAAAGCAACCTTCCTGCCTTCAAAATCTCCGATCAGAATCTTATCCGATGGTCTCCCAAATGGAGTTTCAATCTCGACTTCCTGAACGTTTTCGAACGCATCGCTATCATACACTCCGGTACCACCTATTATGGCAATCTCAGCTTTCATCATTTCAGCCTCCAGAAGGTCTTCTCGTCCTTAGTCACTCTCTCGACAATTCCCCTTCTCTCCATCTCATCCATGACCTCAAAAAACCTTCTGGGCTGGGCGATTTCAAGATAAATCGGATCAATCTGGTGGTACTCGTGCAGGCCCCACTTTATATCCCACTCGCCCCACAGCCTTTCCCTGTCCTTGGCAAGCAGCCGCGATATCAGTTCTATCATGTCCTCGACAAAGTTCCATGGAAAGATAACCCACGCCCACTCCTCCATGTACTCGCCGAAGTAGTCGGGGGTGAAGCGGGAGGTGTAGAGGAGCTGAAGGGTTGCAGTTTTAACCTCGCTCGCCCCGTTCTCCTCGACATGCTCCTTGGCCCTCATCAGGCTCTTTCCCGTGTCGGCTATGTCGTCAACTATCAGCACCCTTTTGCCCTTAACGCTGTCCTCGGGCAGGGGATACTTTATTTTGACCTCTCCGCTCTGCTTTGCAGTGCCGACATAATGCTCAATTTTCAGGCTCGTCAGGTCATCAAGGCCGAGCAAATCGCATAAAACCCGGCCAGCAAACCATCCGCCCCTCGCGAGCGCAACAATGATTTCCGGCTCAAAACCATCCTCCCTTATCTGCTCTGCCACTCTCCTGCAGAGCCCGTCCATGTATTCCCAGTTTGTCACAACGCATTTGAACTTATCAGGAAAAGCATCCACCTTATCACCCTCCCAATCTAATGCATCTGAAATATAATGTTTTTTGTCCACCCAGCCCACCGGGTCTCCGAAAGTTTAAATGTCAGGAAATTGAAACATATTATCATGATATTTGGGTTTTTCGACTCTGCGGGACTGAAGCTGAGATACCTTGACATGGGAGAAGGCGAACCACTCATTCTCGTCCACGGTCTCGGTGGATGCATAGAAGCATGGACTGCCCAGCTCGAAGACTTCTCTGAAGAATTTAGGGTCATCGCACTCGACCTCAGGGGTTTCGGAATGTCGGATGCTCCGGAGAAGGTCTCAATTGAGGGATTTGCAGATGACGTTCGCAACCTTATGGACCACCTTGAGATTGAGAAAGCCAGCATTCTCGGTCATTCCATGGGGGGCTTGGTGTGCATGGAGTTCTACAGAAAGTATCCTGAGAGGGTGAAGTCCCTCATCCTGGCAAACACGTTCCACAAACTTCCCGAGCAGGTGAGAAAGGAGTTCGAGCAGAGGCTGAAAATTCTCGAAGCGAGCCCGGACATGACCCAGATTGCCAGATTCATAGCCGAAATATCACTCTATCAGAAAAGAGAGGAGTTGAAAGAACTCGTTGAGACCATCATAAGAAAGAACAGCAAGGAAGTGTACACCGCCGCTACGTCTGAACTCGCAAAAGCAGATTACGAAAATGTTCTCCCGAACATGCGTGTGCCGGTGCTTGTGATAACGGCGGAACATGACGTCACAACACCACCTGCATTCGGGTTGGAGATATCGAGGCTTGTACCGGGCTCGACTGTAAAAGAGATAAGCAACGCCGCTCATCTCGCAATGCTGGAGAATCCCGATGAGTTCAACAGGGCCGTGACAGAATTCCTGAAAAACGTCCACGAACAGCAGTAGATGGGCACCCGGCGGATGTTTTTGGAGGGAAGAAATAATTCGAGAAATCTTAAATATCTGTTTTGAGAAAATTATTTAACATGAAGAAACTTCTGGTCTTCACGGTTCTTATTGCTCTCGCAATTTTCGTTTCCGGCTGCCAGCAACCGGTGGAAAAGCCTGCAGAACCGGAAAAGACAGAACCAGCTCCAGAAAAGACCACAACAAAAGCGGTGAAGGCGGAAAAAATCGAACTTTTTGCACAGTCAGCATCGTGTTTCTGTCACGATGGCCTGAGAGACCGGAACGGCACAGACGTATCCATTCTGCAAGAATGGGGCCAGAGCATGATGTCCTTTGCGTCAAAGGACCCCTACTGGAGAGCTAAGGTCAGCGCTGAAATTGCAAAGTTCCCGGAACTTGCAGACGTGATAAACGAGAAATGTGCCAGATGCCACATGCCGATGGCTAGCGTTCAGGCACATGCAGACGGAGTTGAGGTGAATGTGGGGTCGTTCCTGAACGCAGAGAGCGAAATGCACTCCCTCGCCATCGAAGGTGTTTCGTGCACACTGTGTCACCAGATACTCCCGGATAATCTCGGCAAGAAGGAAAGCTTCAGCGGAAAGTATACGATAGACACGAAAACCAAAAAGCCGGACAGAATCATCTTTGGTCCTTTTGAGCCTGTAAGAGTGAGACCAATGGTAAACAACGTGGGATACATACCCCAGCTTGGCAAACACATTGGAAAAGCCGAGCTGTGCGCCACATGCCACACGCTGTACACGCCATTCATTGATGATGGGGGTAACGTTGCCGGAGAGTTTCCCGAACAGACGCCATACCTGGAATGGCTGAACAGCAAATACAGTCTGGAAAAACCCTGCCAGAGCTGCCACATGCCCCAGGCAGAGGGTGTGAGAGTCTCAACGATGCCACCAAACCTTCCAGAAAGGAGCCCGTTCTTCCGGCACGTATTTGCCGGAGCAAATGTTCAGATGCTCGATATGCTCGGAGCACAGAATGGCGCAGATAAAGCCAGGGAAATGCTCAGGTCACACATAAACTTGAAAATAGTTTCTGCCAGCAGAGATGGGGACGAGCTCAAGGTTGATGTAAAGGTGGAAAACGGTGCCGGCCACAAGTTCCCCACCGGTTTTCCATCAAGGAGGGCATGGATCCACCTGGTCGTGACCGATGGAGATGGCAATGTCGTTTTCGAGTCAGGTAAGCTGGAGAACGGCAGGATTGCCGGAGAGAGTGAACCCTACGAACCCCATCACGACACAATAACGAGCGAGGATGATGTTCAGATTTACGAAGCCGTGATGGTCGATGTCAACGGGGAGGTAACATCCACATTGCTAAGGGCTGCAGACTACATCAAGGACAACCGCATACCCCCTAAGGGCTTCGATGTCGCTAAAGCCATCCCGGATATCGCCATTAAGGGTAAAGCATCGGAAGACCCGGACTTCACAGGCGGAGAGGATACGGTCAGTTACATAATAAATGTCGCCGGATACAGTGGCCCATTTGAGGTCAGAGCGGAGCTGATCTACCAGTCAGTATCAGATCTTTTCCTGAAAGACCTGAGAGGTGCAGATACCCCTGAGGTAAATGAATTTCTGGACAGTCTCTCCAAGATGAGTCCAGCAACGGTGATCGCATCAGACATTACCACGATACCCTGACATGAGAAACTAAATATACCTCTCTTTTTTCATGTTTCCTGTGAAGCAGAAAGTTGCAGACTACATGACAAGAAATGTCATCACGCTCAGGCCTGACAATACTGTTGAAGAAGCAATAGACATAATAGAGAAAACAGGTCATGACGGTTTTCCTGTTGTGGACGAAAACGGAAAGCTTGTGGGGTACATTTCGTCAATGGATCTGCTTAGAAAAGACCTGAATGCCAGGATTAAAGATGTGATGACCAGATCACTCTACGTTGCAAGAGAATACATGGATCTGAAAGACGTTGCAAGAGTTATGTTCCGAACCGGACACTCAAAATTGCCGGTAGTTGACGATAAAGGCAGGATTAAGGGCATAATCACCAACACAGATATAATCAGAAGTCAGATTGAAAGAGCCGATCCGACAAAAGTGTCGAAACTGAAGGAGACCATCGAAAAAGTCCACGGCACAAAAGTGAGGGTTTACAACGGAGATGTTGAGGTGGACAGGCTGATCCCCACCCAGACCAAGATATACGCAGACGAGCTGAGAGGCAGAATATACGAGCTGAGGAGGGGGCTTGCGGAGCCAGTTGTGGTAATAAAAAAGGGTGGCAAGCTCTTTCTGGTGGATGGACACCACAGAGCGGTTGCGGCTAAAAAGATCGGCATGGAGAAGCTCGATGCATACATTCTCGAAGTCCCCGAAAACGTTGAACTCGGCATGGAGAAGCTCGTCAGGAAGAAAAAGATTAAATCCATCAGGGACATCGAGATCATAGAGGACGTTCCCCATCCCCTTGTCGAGATAACGTTCAAGAACTCAAAGTGATCGCCATGCTGGAGGAGCTTTACGGGATCATTGAGGAGCGGAAGAAGAATCCGGTCGAAGGCTCGTACACTGCAGGACTCCTCTACGGTGAGAAGGGGATAAACGGCATACTGGAGAAGCTCGGCGAGGAGACGACAGAAGTGATCCTGGCCGTGAAGGACGGGAAAAAAGAGGAAATCGTTTACGAGGTGGCGGATCTGCTCTACCACCTACTCGTTCTGCTTTCAAAACTAGAAATAAGTCTGGAGGAAGTTTACGATGAGCTTGCAAGAAGGAGGAAGTAGTTACGTAATCTGGACGGTCAACATTGACAAAAAGAAGAGCAGGAGCGAGGGGAGGAAAATCCCCAGAAGGTTTGCCGTCCCTAACGTGAAGCTGGACGAGCTTGCAAAAGCATGCGAGGCTCTCGGTCTCAGCTATGATGTGGAGCAGAAAAAGTACCCCCGGTGCTGGTGGGAGGAGGGAGGCCGGATCAGAGTTGAGAAGAAATTGAAGAAAACCGAACTGATGATCAGACTTGCGGAGAAAATAAAGGAAATGCGGGGATGAGGCTGATATTTTATCTGAGCGGAGAGTTCGAGGAGCTTGCCAGAATAGAAGCTGAGACGTTTCTGAACGTTTTTGATGGCCACACTGAAAGCACAGACGCCCAGATTGTGGCTGGAGAATGCTCTGAGGAAATATCCGGATACTTCCACAGGTTCGGGCTCATCCACGAGGTTAGCGAGCATCTATTCTCATGCGCGAGTCTTGAAAAGCTGAAGGAGCACTTTAAACAGATGGAAATTCCTGAAGGGAAGATCTGCGTGAGGGTCAGGAACATCGGAGGGAAAAAGGCAGACTCTCTCAGGCTCGAGAGGGAACTCGGGGCGATTCTCTGGAGGAGAGGAGCAGAGATAAGCGTTTCAAAGCCCGATCACGTGGTTAAGGTTTACTTCTCTGACAGAATTCATGCAGGAATTCTTATGCACGAGACTGACAGGAAGCAGTTCCTGCTGAGAAGGCCAGACCTAAAACCGTTCTTCAGACCGGGAGCGATTCTGCCAAGGATAGCGAGGAGCCTGGTCAACATTACAGGCATTAAAGACGGCACAATACTCGACCCGATGTGCGGCACAGGCACAATTCTGGTTGAGGCTGGCCTCATGGGGCTGGATTTCATCGGAATTGAGGCATACA
Organism: Geoglobus acetivorans; assembly: GCF_000789255.1. Taxonomy (NCBI): domain Archaea; kingdom Methanobacteriati; phylum Methanobacteriota; class Archaeoglobi; order Archaeoglobales; family Archaeoglobaceae; genus Geoglobus; species Geoglobus acetivorans. Next base: position 248,854 of record NZ_CP009552.1, on the reverse strand, counting down.
GGGTCATAGCGGAGGGCTGCGGAGTTAACCTGCAGTACTACGGACTTCCAAGAAATGTAATGATCGGTGACGTGAAGAGCATGGGTCTCAGAGAAGAGAGCGTTGACGGTATCGTCACGGACTTTCCCTATCTGCAGTCCACGAAGAGCCTCGGTGAGATTCACGAGCTTTACAGCAGTGCTCTTGATGAATTTCACCGGGTGCTGAGGATGGGCAAAAGGGCCGTGTTTCTCACAAACATTGACGTTGACGACCTCGTAAAGGAGAGGTTCGAAGTTGAATACAAGCTTTACCAGAGGCTGCACAAGAGTCTCACGAGGAGGATATACGTTTGCAGGAAGACTTAGCCACTCCGGCCAAATTGATCGCATTTTAAGTTTTTAAGACGCCCCTGGATTATGTGCCTCTTTCCAGCTCACCAGCGTGATCCTTCATCTCCTCATATATCCAGACCATTCTGTCAAGAAACCACATCTTGCTGAGATACACCCAGACAACTCCTGCGATGGTCATCCAGACGTCGAGCAGGTACATCCCCACTATGAGAAAGACTCCGCCGGCAGCCTGCAAAAACGTCAGTACCCTAATGACCCCGTAATGATAGTCAGCGACCGGGAACTTATCCCTGTTTGCCCAGAAATACTCGCCAGCCACACACTTCGACCACCAGCTGTCAATCTTCGTCTGTTTTGCGAAAAGGGTTGGATTTATCATAGACCAGGCGACAACCACCCCAACAAAAATCAGGGAATACCAGCCGAGCCAGACCCTCGACCAGACCGCAAGTACCAAAAGTGGCAATGTTGTGAACCTCGTAATCACGCTCCGGGGATTTGCATGCCTCATCCAGTCCTCCGGGCTTTCAAGCCCAAAACGTTTAGCTATTGCCCTCTCCATGGACACTGTTTTCCCACCTCAAGGAAGATTGTCAAGAGGGGTTTTTCACTCCCTCATCCCCTCGTTTAATCTGCTGAGTCCCTCAATCTCCACTTCAGTCAACTCATCCTCAGGAGTTCGGAGATTCGGTCAGGCTTCCCCTCCGTCTCACAGCTCCATCCAGTAACCCGAAATCCATGATTGCGACACACGCTCGCAAATATAATGGGGTTAGCAAGGTAGACTACTGGTTCTGGAAAATAAAAAGGTTTCTCAGTCAAATCCCGAAAAACCTCTCCGCATTCTTCCTAACAACCCTCTCGTTCTCGCATGCATCGTACAGCCTCTTCACTGCAAGCATGTCCGACTCGCTGAAACCGGTGTCGCTGTTGGCAATCAGCCTCTCATCTCCGAACTCCTCAATTATCCTTACAGCCTCATCCACGGTGAGCTTTCCGGGCTGCACGGTTATTCCGGCCCAGTATCCCTTTTCAAGCACAGCTTTCACAGTCCCGACGGAGTTGTGGTCTATCAGGGCGAGCTCCTCAGGGAAGGACACATCTTCAAGAATTTGCAGGGTTTTCTCGAGAATCACCTCCTTGTTCTTTCTGGGAGTGTGGATTACTGCCGGGATGTCGAGTTTCTTCGCAAGCTGTAACTGGGCTTTCAGAACCTCCTTTTCTTCATCACTGCCGTCTTCAAGTCCTATCTCACCAATAGCGACATATCCTGAATAGCTCTCGATGAACTCGAGGACTCTTTCCCATCCTGGAGGGATACACCTCGGATGAATTCCCACCGCAGAATGAATCTCCATTCCGGCCTTCTTTCCCCTCTCAGGTTCAAATTCCGTCAGTTTTCTTGCGAGATCCATCAGGGTTTCGGGAAATTCAGGCTGTATCGGGTAAAAGGCGCAGGTTATGGCCTTCTTTATCCCGTTCCCGGCCATGTGCTTCAAATCCTCAACGCTCCTGCCCTCAGAATGGATGTGAGTATCTACGAGCATCATGAACATTACTTGTCTGGCACAGATAAAAATCATGCTGTTTCTGCAATACAGGTCATGGCAAAAGAGCCGGGGTGTTAACTGGATGGAGTTCATTCACTGGCAATCTGCTCAATCACGATTCTTGCTTTCTTCAAGAACTCCTCGGCATCGTGTACCACCTGCTCGGCCATCTCTTTGCTCAATTTCAGCCCGCCTTCATAATCTGCATCCATTCTGATGTCAAATGCAAGTTTGTACGCTTCAGCATAGGTTTCTTCGAGATAGCCTTTGTTGACAAATTCGACACCGAGCATTCTCAAAACGCCAACGTGTCTTTTTGGAGAGATGTTTTTCGCTAGTAACATGGCTTTTGCAGCATGGAACATGGCATAATAAGCTCTTGAAGCTGCACCCCGATAATATTCACTGGATAGGAGTAATTTTGCCTTTTCCAAGCATTCTTCAGCCATAGAAATCTGCTCGGCAACCTCATCATGCAATTTCCACGCCTTCCCTCAGGATGTTTCTGTAAAAGGAGAATGATTTTCTGCTCATTACCTCCTCTGTTCTAACCATTGCGGATATTACCTCCCCGTATTTCAAAAGAATGTGTGAGGTTATTTTTGAGATATCCTCAAGTCTTACATCACCTACAACCAGCACATCAATGTCACTTTCATCGGTAAAATCGCCCCATGCTACTGTTTGCCACTTGAAGATTTACAGTATAATCGCAGCTGTAGTTTCCTAAAATCATTTCCCACCATCAAACCACCTCCACGAATAACTCAATATTCTCTCAGGAGTCAACTTTCTCAAAAATGCTTTATAGGGAGTCTCCAGTTCATCTAAGTTGAGACTCATGTGGGGTCTTTTGTGATTGTACCACTCCATGAATTCATCTACTGTATCGAAATACTTGATTTTAGCTTCCAGCGTTCCATAGAACCTCTCTATCTTTCCATTCGTTTGTGGGTGATTCACCCTACCCACAATATGCTTAATTTCATTCTCTGCAAGGAATTTCTCAAATTTAGATACTCCTTTAGCCTTCTTCTCCCCTGCAGATGCGTAGAACTGAGTACCTCTATCCGTCAGGATTGATTCCGGCCTGCCATAATCATCCATGGCTTCTTTTAGCACTTTTATGGCATTCTCAGATGTTGCTTTATCAAATACTCCGTAACCAGTAATCAGACGGGAAGCATCGTCCAGATAAGCAATTATCCACTTCCCGTTATAGAAAAACCAGTCTGCATGCCATAATTCCATAGAGTGCTTTCTCTCATACCTTATCCACTTTTTACGCTTTTTCTTGTTCTTCTCCTCCTTAGCATAGCCGTTCATTCTCAACACTTCGTGTATTTTGTTCTTGCTTATTCTGTAACCTCTTTCCTTTAAGATTGTTTGGAGAACTACTGCATTACACCTGTACTCTTCATAGGCTTCTTTTATGGCTTCTATTTCTTCTTCTGATAGTTCTTTTTTAGGTCTACCTGGTTTCTTTGGCTTTGGTATTTCTCCAGTATCTTTGTATTGCTTGTAGATCTGATTTACTCTTCTTGGTGTTATGTTTTCGATCTCTGCTATCTCCTTTGTCGGTGTACCCTTCTCTTTCTCTCTGATAATCCATTTTATCGCTTTCTCGTCAAGTTTCACATGGGGGTTTGTTGAAGTGGGAAATAATTTCGGGAAAAGACACAGTATAATCGCAGCAAAAAAGATTTTAAACTTCTATTTCCTTTGCTCTATTCAAATACCTCAGAATTTCTGAAATTACGTGTTTTCTCGCTTTCCAGATTTCAATTCCAACCACTTCTCCTTTTTCGTTCAAATCTGCCCATATGTCGTCATTCCAATCAACAGTATCCTTGATCTCATCTTCCTTGATCCTGATATAGAGAATATCTGCCTCCGGATCATACTCAACTTTCATAATCTTTTTCACCTCCCTTTCTTAATGTGGTATCCCAGATTAATTCTACACTTTCTCTTCAATCCCACCACCTCCTTACAAACCACATAATCCTCTCTGGAGAGAGCTTATACCAGAACACGTTGCATGGCTCATCCCAATCCAAGCTTTTGTGAGGCTTAACTTCATTATGCCATCTGACAACTGCATCAACAGAGCCAAATTTATCAGCTCTCCTCTCAACCTCGCCAAAGAATCTCTCTATCTTACCATTGGTTTGTGGATGCTTTATTCTCGCAACAACATGCTTTACACCATGCTCAGCAAGAAACTGCTTGAATTTGTGCTTAGCTTCATCCCTGTTCCTTGCAGGAACGAATTGAGTTCCATGATCCGTTAGTATCTCATCTGGAACACCATACTCCCTGAATCCATTCTCAAGTACTTTTATCGTGTTCTCTGTTGTGGCTTCATCAAAAACACCAAAGCAGGTTACCACTCTGCTTGCATCGTCCATGAAGGCTATGACCCATTTCTCTTCTCCATTGAGATGAATCATTTTCCAGTCTCCCTGCCATAACTCCATTGAATGTTTTCTTTCAAAGCGAACCCATTTCCTCTGCCTTTTCTTCTTCATGTTCTCCTCCACCAGACAGTGATTAAGCAGGACTTTGTAGATTGTGTTGTGTGGGATATGAATGCCGTGGATCTCTTCTATTTTCTTTTCTAAGTGAACTGGTCCAAGGTTGAACTGTTTGTGAGCTTCCAGAATTATTCTCTCCATTTCTTCGTCTATCTCTTTGGGTTTTCTTCCTGGTTTTCGAAGGAAAGGAATTTCTCCTGTTTCCCTGAACTTTTTGATTATCTGATGGATTCTCTGCCTTGTTACTTGAAAGAAATCCGCTATCTTTCTCACCGGCTTTCCTTTAAGCCACTGCTTCACAATTCTTACTATGTCCTTGTTCGTCAGCTTCCTCACGTTGCAGGTTTGTTCGGGTGTAAAGTGATTTCGGGATACTACAGTTTTTTTGCATGGTGTGGAAAAATTCGTCTGGAACAGAGGTGCAGTTTTTGATTGGGTTGGGATGTGCCTATCTGGACAAGGAGAGAGATTTTTGGCAAAATGATTTTTCCAGCTCTTCAAATGTGACATCCAAAAAAATTCCACTTATTGGCATTCATGATCCTTATCACGATGTCTTCCACACTCCATCAGGTCACTCTCATCTCTCCTTAGTGTAGTCCCTCACTACAGTATTAAAGCTCTGAAGGAACCACACCATTCCTATCGTCCCGAGACCTTTTGCAAGGATCTGCTTAGCTCACCCCTATTTATACGCCCTCCCACGCCTTTCAAGCTTCAAAACCAGAATAACCTTTTCTTTTTTATCAATCTGATAGGTCAACCTGAAATCCCCGAAACGTGCTCTGTATCTGTCTTGATATCCTTTTAGTTTCTTTATATCGAATTTCCTGAAAGGAACAGGATTGTTCTTCAGAGTATCCAGAAATTCAGAAAGCTTAGCTCTGTGTGATTTTGGTAGCTCTTTAATCGATTTAGCAGCTCTGGAATGAACTATGATCTCGTAACTCATAGGTCGAGCTCGGCTTTAAGCTTATCCCATGGAATCCCGTCTTTTTTCGTCTCCTCAGCAAGCCTCTCAAGTTCCCTTGCCTCTTCTTCGCTTATTTCCTCTTCTGGAATTAATCCAGTTTCTATAAGCTCAATTTTGCTGCTTAACTTTTTCAACTCCTCTTTTATGACCTTTAACTCATCATAAATTGCCTTTAAAAGCTCTGCTTCAGCACTCATTGAATGTTTTCTGTATTTAGAAAATTTAAAGGTTTGGAGCATAATTGCCGCCAAATTAACAACCTCAACTATTCTAAAAGATTGTATTGAAAAAGATAACAGTGGAAAAAATCCTTACCTCAGAACTGCACCCTCATCAGCACCGCTCACGAGCTTGGAGTATTTTGCCAGGTATCCTCTGTGCTTTATCTCTCTCGGCTTCCACCTCTCCTTCCTCTCCGCAAGCTCGTCCTCGCTCAGCCTGACATTCAGCTTCCTTTCAGGAATGTTGATCTCAATCACATCTCCATCCTCAATCAGCGCGATGTTTCCTCCAGCCAATGCTTCAGGAGAGATGTGGCCTATTGCCGGTCCTCTCGTTGCACCGCTGAATCTGCCGTCTGTTATGAGCGCAACCCTCTGCAGCCCCATACCAGCTATTGCTGCTGTAGGCAGGAGCATTTCAGGCATTCCCGCAGCTCTCGGACCCATGTACCTTATCACGACAACCTGCCCCTCCTGAATCTCGCCTGCCAGAATAGCATCAAGAGCAAGCTTTTCAGAGTCAAAAACCCTTGCCTCACCCTCGAAGACCCTCATATCCTCCTCAACAGCAGCAGCCTTCACAACTGCCCCTCTCTCTGCGATATTGCCCTTCAGAATCGCTATTCCACCTTCTCTGCTGTACGGGTTGGATGGCTCCCTTATTATGTCCACCCCTCTTCTGACAGCAAGCTCTGCAATCTCGTGGATTCTCAGTCCACCAACAGTTAGCTCGTTGTGGAAGTACTGCCTGGCCTTCCTGAAGATTATGGGCACACCTCCGCTTTCATCGAGATCAACAACCACATCCCTGCTCGCCGGGTCGAGCTTGACCAGGTGAGGGGTCTTCCTGCTTATCTCCTCGAACACGTCAAGGCTCAGCTTTATCCCTGCTTCCCTCGCAATTGCAGGCAGATGCAACACTGTGTTTGTTGAACCACCAATCATCATGTCCATCGTTACAGCGTTCTCAAAGCTCCTCTCCGTCACGATGTCTGAAGGCTTCAGGTTCTGCCTGACCAGCTCAACTACCCTCTTGCCAGCCTCTTTTGCTATTCTGAGCTTTCTCGAAGAGCCGCATGGTGATGTGGAGGTGTAGGGCAGGCTCAGGCCAAGAGTTTCAGTGAGAATCTGCATGGTGTTTGCAGTGTAAAGCCCCTGACAGCTTCCGCACGATGGTGCGCAGAAGTTCTCGTAAAGCTTCAGTCCCTCGTCGTCGAGCTGTCCTGCCTTGTAAAGACCTGCAGCCTCGAAAGCGTCCTTTATCGTAACCCTCTCACCGTAAATCTTTTCCGCAACCATCGGGCCGCCTGTTACGGCTATGGCAGGAATGTCGAGCCTGAGCATTGCCATTAGCATTCCCGGCACGATTTTGTCGCAGCTGCCAACAACCACCAGACCATCAAATCTGTGCGCCTCAACCATGACCTCTATGGAGTCTGCTATGACCTCCCTGGAAGGTAAAGCGTAGCTCATTCCAACATGACCCATCGCTATGCCGTCACAAACTCCAATAACTCCGAACTCAAATGGAACTCCGCCTGCGGCAATTATGCCCTGCTTCACATACTCAGTTATTCTGTCAAGGGCCATGTGGCCAGGAACAACTGTATTGTAGGCGTTGGCTATCCCGATGAATGGTTTATCAAAATCGTCATCTGTCAGACCTAAAGCCCTTAAAAGCGCTCTGTGGGCTACCCTATCAACACCCTTCTTGACCGTGTCGCTTCGCATGACATGAAGTGGCAAGGGGCATATTTTAACCTTCCCGTCCGGGAAAGTCCGGGAGTATGTTCGGTGCCGGCATACCGTCAGCTCAATCTGCGAAAAACTGTTTGATTATAAACTCTCCTTCATTTTTCTGATTAATGTTGTTGAGTATCAAAAAATTTTTAAATATAATAGAGATAAAAATGCCACAATGACCCTTAAATGTCCGAACTGCGGGGCAGACCTGCCCTCATGGTGGAAACTGGCATCTCAGCTCAGACATTTTCGCATTTTCGAGTGTCCGAATTGTAAGGCAGTGGTGGAGGTAAGAATAAGGCATGAAGGTCTGCACAGATATGTCGTGACTGCTCTGCTTCTGATTCTGACAGGCTGGGTATTTCTTCTCGAAATTTTCAAAATTCCGTTTCTGATTGAATATAGAACACAGGTTTCGAACTACATAGGGGGGTTGAGCAATTCGGAAAAATACACACCGCCATTTGTTCTCGCTATCCTGATTCTCTGGTATTCTGCAAGGTTTGGTAACTACACCCTCGAAATTGCCGATTCGAGCGCCGAAAAAAGGAGAATCCCTTTCATACCGCTCCTCGTCCTGTTTGTTCCGGCAGCAGCACTCGTCACGGCAGCGGGGCTGTATGTCTATCTGGCTGAAGGGATGAACTGGTTTACCGCGTTTGTGGCCCTACTGGATGTGGCCGTAATTATCGGTCTAAAGAAAGAACGCGAAAAGACAAAAAAGCTGGAAAAGCAAAGTTACGGGTAACTTTGCCATAACAAGGATTGGATTTGAGCGGTCCTCTCTGGGAGTGAACCAAACCCTAAAATTTTAAAAAGTAAGAACCCTGTCGCTTTCCTTCACGATCTCGTACATGTCCTTCATCGTGGAAACCGGACAGAGTTCCGGAGAGGAATCTCTGATTTTCAGACAGGTTCCGCAGGCGTATATTTTCCCGCCGTTTTTCACGAACTCCTCCATCTGCTCCCGGACATTGAACCTTTCATCATTCATGTTCTCGCACTCAACACCCTTTCCAAGCAGGAAGACCTTTACCTCGTCTCCGGCTTTCAGGGCAAAGTTCGCAAACCTGTATGCGTTCCAGACTGTCTCAGCATCGTTCGAGTAAATCACGATTCCGATTCTCATGTTTTCCCCTGCACTGTTTTGTTATTTAACTCCTTCTCACCCAGTTTTACTCCAAAATAGTCCAGACTCGTTATTTCATCAATGTTCTTCCTCGGCTCTTTTGCCTTGTCATCTTCCGAAAATCCCACAGGAATCAGGACCTCCAGCCTGTATTCTGGGGGACATTTCAGCAGCTGGGCAACCTCGTCTCTGTTCGGCGGTGTGTATGTAAGACTTGCGAGTCCCCTCTCCTCAAGAGCTAAGAGCAGATATCCTACAGCAAGCCAGACTGATTCCCTCGAATACGGAGCTTTCTTGTAGGCGAAAATTGCGATTATGTATGGAGCCTCTGTCAGAAAGGGCTTTTTCCAGCTCAAACCCTTGCTTTTCAACCATTCCGCAAGCTCTCCTCTGACGTTGGAGTAGAACTTTTTCTCACTATCCTCACACACTTTTCTGATGTTCTCCTTTAGTTTGGGATCTCTCACTACTACAAAATGCCAGGGCTGGGCGTTCTTGCCTGAAGGAGCTTCCTTCGCCACGTCTATACTCTCAATAATGAGACTCAAATCGAAACTTTCTGAGCTGAACTTTCTGACTGTTTTGCGCCTGCTGGCAATCACACCAATGCAAGAACCACCTGACATCTGAATTGAATGCACTTGCGAATGCTTAAGCTTTTCTGAAAAAATTGAAGGTAGGTTTACTCAATTCTCCTCAGCTGTGGGAGCGTTGAAAGCTTCACCGGCAATCCAAAAGCCCTGTCACCTGCGTCTCCCAGCCCTGGAAGGATGTACCCATCATCGTTCAGCCCTCTATCAATCTTTCCGACGAATATTTCGACGTCAGGATGTTTTTCTTTAATTCTCGATATGCCCTCAGGAGAACCAAGAACTCCTGCCACAATGATCCTTTTGGGGCTGCCGTATTTCTTTATCTCGGCTATAACCTCAAGGAGAGTTGAGCCTGTTGCAATCATTGGGTCAGCGATAATGACGGTATCCTCATCGCTTATGTTGGGCACCTTGATGTAGTTCATCTCGACCCTGAACTCAGGTGCCTTACCCCTTACAGCAGAGACAATACCTATTCTGGCATGCTCGAAAACCTTCACAAGTCCCTCCATCATTGGAACGGCTGCTCTCAGAACGGTTATTATTACAACGTTCTTTCTGTCCCTGACGGCCACTCCCTCGGTCTCCTCGAGAGGTGTCTCAACAGTTATTTTCTCAATCTCCATCGTTTTTATTATCTCGTAGCCCATGAACCTTCCAAATTTTACGAGACCCTTTCTGAACGGAATTGAATCCGTCTCTTTGTCTCTCAGTTCGGTCAGCACCTCCATAAGATACGGAGAATCTTCCATCGTGTAAACTCCATCCCACCTACCATCCTTTATCATAACATCACCTCAAAACCTGATCGAGAATAATGGCGGTTATTGCACCAACAGCCATTCCGGACTCAAGAATGCTTGCAATAAGCCTCGGGAAGTGCTCAAGGAACTCCTGTGGAAGCTGCGGTGAGCCAAGCCCGACGATGATTGCACTTGCAATAATCAGAACGTTCCTGTCGTTAAGTTCAACCTTTTCCTTGATTAGCCTCAGACCAGTAACGCTGATCATACCGTAGAGAGCAATCGTAAGACCACCAAGAACGGGCTGGGGGATTGAAGCGAGCAATCCCGAAAACTTCGGAAACATTGCTATGACGATCAGGATTATGCCCCCTATCTGCACCACCTGCCTGCTCGCCACCTTTGTTAGTGCCACGAGCCCTATGTTCTCCGAATAGCTCGTTGTTCCGCACGCACCCAGCGCTCCTGCAATCGTACATGCGATTCCCTCGCTCATGATACCCCGGTTTATGTGCTTTTTCGTGATCGGGGCCTCTGAAATCGCTGAAATTGCGTGATAGTCGCCAACACTCTCTATGATGCTGACCATGTACGCAAACAGCAGTATTATTATCGCTGAGACTTCGAAAACGGGAACGCCCCATGGAAACAGCGATGGAACGTTGAATACCGGAAGATCGTTCACAAGGGTGAAATCTGTCATTCCGAGAGGGATGCTTACAATGTAACCAACAATTGCACCCACTATAACAGGCATCGCCTTCAGCGATCCCTTTGCCTTCAATGCAACAGCCACAGTTACGGCAAATGTTATCAGAGCAATAGCAAAAGCCTTTGGAGCTGAGGCAGCTGTAGGATCGGCAAAAAAGTTCAGTGCATACTTCACCGCAACGTGTGCCAGCGAGAATCCAATGAGCATTATCGTCACTCCCGTAACCAGGGGTGTGAACAGTCTCCTGAGCCGTCCAACAATCCCGAGACCGCCGAAAAACGCCTCTATTATTCCTCCCGCAATAAGCGCACCCTCAACCGCTGCCAGACCGCTCGAACCCCCTATGCTTATGAGACCGGGAATGAAGGCAAAGCTCGACCCCTGTACAATCGGATACCTTGAACCTATTGTCGTCTGGAGTATCGTTGCAATTCCCATCGCAAGCAGAACCGCCTGAATCAGCAGCGCTATTTGGTGCTGGTCAAGACCAATGGCATTGCCCACAACAAGGGGTACGGTGATCGTCGCACCAAACATTGCAAGCACGTGCTGGAACCCCAGAACTACCGCTCTGTTAAGCGGAACCTTTTCGTCAATACCCACTCTCACACCATTCATCTTACCGCCCTGATTATCTTCCCATACAAGTTAAAAAAGTTTTCCCAGACCTGCATTTTGAAAAAGAGAGAGCGAGAGACCCCAGACTGGAAAAAACGGCGTGTAAATGCGCCGGCCGGGATTCGAACCCGGGGCAGGGGCTCGGCAAGCCCCTGTGTTAGCCAGGCTACACCACCGGCGCCTGTTCCCCAGACACACTAAATTGTTAATAAGGCTTTCGGGTGAGCATTCATACTGTAGTTTCCTAAAATCATTTCCCACCATCAAACCACCTCCACGAATAACTCAATATTCTCTCAGGAGTCAACTTTCTCAAAAATGCTTTATAGGGAGTCTCCAGTTCATCTAAGTTGAGACTCATGTGGGGTCTTTTGTGATTGTACCACTCCATGAATTCATCTACTGTATCGAAATACTTGATTTTAGCTTCCAGCGTTCCATAGAACCTCTCTATCTTTCCATTCGTTTGTGGGTGATTCACCCTACCCACAATATGCTTAATTTCATTCTCTGCAAGGAATTTCTCAAATTTAGATACTCCTTTAGCCTTCTTCTCCCCTGCAGATGCGTAGAACTGAGTACCTCTATCCGTCAGGATTGATTCCGGCCTGCCATAATCATCCATGGCTTCTTTTAGCACTTTTATGGCATTCTCAGATGTTGCTTTATCAAATACTCCGTAACCAGTAATCAGACGGGAAGCATCGTCCAGATAAGCAATTATCCACTTCCCGTTATAGAAAAACCAGTCTGCATGCCATAATTCCATAGAGTGCTTTCTCTCATACCTTATCCACTTTTTACGCTTTTTCTTGTTCTTCTCCTCCTTAGCATAGCCGTTCATTCTCAACACTTCGTGTATTTTGTTCTTGCTTATTCTGTAACCTCTTTCCTTTAAGATTGTTTGGAGAACTACTGCATTACACCTGTACTCTTCATAGGCTTCTTTTATGGCTTCTATTTCTTCTTCTGATAGTTCTTTTTTAGGTCTACCTGGTTTCTTTGGCTTTGGTATTTCTCCAGTATCTTTGTATTGCTTGTAGATCTGATTTACTCTTCTTGGTGTTATGTTTTCGATCTCTGCTATCTCCTTTGTCGGTGTACCCTTCCCTTTCTCTCTGATAATCCATTTTATCGCTTTCTCGTCAAGTTTCACATGGGGGTTTGTTGAAGTGGGAAATAATTTCGGGAAAAGACAGTCAGCCGAGAAACCTCCTGAGCTTTCCGCTTTCAATTATCGCGTCTCCGATTCCGTTCTGTTTCCTGATTGAGTTTATGGTTCTTCCGGTTGCAATGAGGTAGTCTTCACGCGGTTCAAAGTCGAACAGCTCCATCGCTCTTTTTACATCGTCCTCAAACGGGACTATCCTCAGGCTTTCGGGATTGAAGTGGGAGAGAACGAACTCCATCTGGCTCTCGAGTGTTGGGATGGACTCGCACACGTCCTCGTAATCCTTGTCGCCCAGCGCGGAGATACCTATCAGTTCCGGTGGGAATCCTATGGAGTACATGACCGCGCAGAAGGTTATCGCTCTCGGGAGCCTTACCCTATCTCCTCTCGAGTATCCAAAAAGGCCTATGTGGAGCTTCCTCATCCTCCTCTTGGGAACGAATTTTCCGGTCTCATTGACGAACTCCGCGATTTGCGGAACTCTTCTTCTGTATTCAGCGCTCAACCTCTGTATGATTGTCTCATCCACCTCAACGTCCTGGGGCTTATCAGGACCGCTGTCTCTCAGCTCCTCTACCGCTTTTCTGGCAACTCCGAAGTCGTAGTCATACTTGAAGGCCGACTGGGCTGTGAACGTCTGCACCGACGGGTACTCTACCAGGGCGTGCATGTTCTCCGGGTCGAAAGACCCCCTGAACGGCGGACAGCCCACCCCGATTATCGGGTGAACGTCAGTTTCCAGATCGTAGAGCTTCTGGAGGGCAATCTTGGCTGCGAGAGTCGCGGGAATGAAGCCATAGTTCAGTGCGGGATCAGACCTTGCCAGGAAAACCCTCATGGAGTCGAACTTTCCGTCCGCGAACTCCCCGGCTATCTCGTCGCATCTCAGCATTGCCGGGATGTCCTCAAAAAGCGGAATCACTCCAATCGTCTCAGGCTCGAACTCACCCAGCCAGTCCCCAACCCTTGTCCCGTCTGCAAGCGTCAGCTTTGACTTTCCGGCAACGAAGTCCCTGTAGAACAGGTAAATCCTCTCAAGTTCCTCGGATTTTGTAACCATCGGAACGATTATCTCGAATATTGGCGGCGATGGATCGTCGTAGAACTTCCTGGCGTAATCGAAGCTTCTGGGGATCATTTCGAGGGTTTCGGCGAGAAGCTTTGCCTCATCTCTCTCAACTTCCGGATTTGGAACTCTCGGAGTGATCCGCACATCCTGACCGATGACGTTATTCCTGAAAAATTCGGGATACGTGCTCAGAAGCTTCTTGATCACGAAATCGTCAACCTCCTTTCCCTCGAAGTCCCACATCTGCTCCTCTATGTCAAGGTGGGAGAAGACGTAGTAAGCTTCCTTTATCTCATCCTCTCCGTCAAAATGGCTCTGCTTCGCGAAGAACGGCATTTCCACGTTGTCCGGATGCTGGGTGCTCATGACCCTCGGAATGCGCATGATATACGTTGTCATACGTGTGTATTTAAATATTTATGTAGAAAGGTTTATGCCACACGGTTGGAATTGGATTCTGTATGAGGCTGATTCTGGCCATTGCCATTGTGGCACTCTTTCTGGGGTGCGCGGGAAGCGAGAAGGCAGAAGTCGCGAAAACTCCTGCGGGGAATGAGACCGCACCCACCGCCCGGTCACTGAGCGGAGAAAGGCTGTTCGAGGAAAAGTGCTCCTGCCACTACAATTACTACCGGAATCCCGGCAACCCGCCGGGCTGGCTTGAAGTTTGGGAGTCCGAGTACTACGGACAGCCTGCGGAGAAATGGAGCGTCGGAATAGACGTGATGGTGGAGAATAGGTTCACAAGCGTAACGGACGGGGAAAAGCACACCATAGCAGAATACCTTGCTGAAAGATTTGCCAGGTGAATCAAAAAAGATATATTCCTTTTTTCCGACACCCGAACCATGGATGATGTGGTCATCGGACTGGAAGTTCACGTTCAGCTCAACAGATTAAATACCAAGCTGTTCTGCTCATGCCCTCTCGATTATCACGGCAAGGAGCCCAACACCCACGTCTGCCCTGTGTGTCTGGGCTTGCCCGGAGCGATGCCGGTTTTGAATGAGGAGGCCGTTAAATCAGCAATAAAGGTCGCCCTTGCCCTTAATGCTGACATAAATCCCGTAATGAGGTTCGACAGGAAGAATTACTTCTACCCAGATCTGCCCAAGGGCTTCCAGATAAGCCAGTACGACATGCCCCTCGCCTGGGGAGGCTACGTGACGATAGAAACTGAAAACGGCGAGAAGAGGGTAACGCTCAAGAGAATTCACATGGAGGAGGATCCGGGCAAGCTCAGCTACAAGGGGTCCATAACAACCTCAAGGTACAGCCTCATTGACTATAACCGAAGCGGAGCCCCCCTCCTTGAAATAGTAACCGAGCCAGTTTTGAACTCACCAAAGGAAGCAAGGGCTTTTCTGAACAACCTGAGAATAATCCTTGAATACCTGGACGTTTTCGACGGAAATCTTGAGGGTTCGATGAGGGTTGATGCCAACATAAGTATTGCCGGCAGGGGGAGAGTTGAGATCAAGAACATTTCAAGCTTCAAGGGGGTCGAAAAGGCATTGACCTATGAGATAACCCGTCAGAGGAATCTGATAAGGCGTGGGAGAGCAGTTAAGAGGGAGACGAGACACTTCGACGAGGCGAACAACATAACCGTCTCCCTGAGGAGCAAGGAGGAGGAGCAGGATTACCGCTATTTCCCCGAGCCGGACCTCGTCCCGGTTTACACCCGCGAATTCATCGATGAAGTCAGGGCAACCCTGCCGGAAATGCCGTGGGAGAAGAGGGACAGGCTGATGGAGCAGTACGGCCTCAGCGTGGAGAAGGCGAAGATCCTGGTTCTTGATCCGAAAATGGCCGACTACTTCGAGAGGGTTGCGGAGAAAATAGATCCAAAGGTGTCCGCAAGCTGGATAGTTGACGTGCTGAGGGGCGAGCTGAACTACAGGGACATGTCTTTTGCGGAGGGGGAAAGAAGGCTGTCATCTGACGAGCTGATTGAGCTGCTTGACTACTTCCTGAAGGGTGAGATAACTGAAAAGGGTGTTGTCGAGGTAATCAGAGCCAAGCTTGATGAGGGCGGCAGTGTAAGAGAGATTATCGAGAGGAGAGGGCTGTTTTCCATTCCCAGGGAGGAAATTGAAAGGCTGTGCAGGGAGGCGATAGAGAAGAATCCCAGGGCGGTGGAGGACTACAAAGCCGGGAAGAAGCAGGCCGCGAACTTCCTCGTTGGCTATGTGATGAAGGTTACGCGGGGCAGGGCAGACCCCGAAGAGACTGCAAGAAGAATTAGGGAACTGCTGGAGGAAATGCAATGAAGAGGTTCAGGGTTGCGGTGGGTGGCACGTTTGAGCCACTTCACGAAGGACACAAGAGACTGATTGACAAGGCTGTGGAACTTGGAGGGAAGGACATTACGATTGGAGTTACCAGCGATAAGATGGCGAGACAGAGAATCAGGAGCGTTTTGCCCTTCGTCATCAGGGCTGAAAACGTCAGGTGGTACGTCAGGAGGAAATATGGCTTTGATCCGCATGTAGTTGAAATCACGACTCCATACGGTAAAACTCTCGATTATGATTTTGAGTATCTCGTCGTCTCTCCCGAAACGTGTGAGATGGCGAAGATAATAAACGAGAAACGAAGAGAAATGGGAAAGAATGAGATCAAGATAGTTAGAGTCGATTTTGTTCTTGCCGATGATGATAAGCCCATCTCCGCTACGAGGATAAAAAAAGGCATCATTGACAGATACGGCAGGCTGATTTAGGAAAACTATTATAATTCCTGTTCAATTTACTATCATGGAGTTCAGAACTGTTGTTGAGAAGGCGGAGTTCCTCAATCCGATGACAAACGAGATTGAGACCGTCGATGTTGAGGTGAGGTTTGACCCACTTACTGGAAAACCTTCGAGGGTGATCACCAAGCCACTTCCGTTCTCAACGGAACCGGAATTGCCGGATTTCAGCAATGAATGGTGCCCATTCTGTGAGGAGAACATCTATAAGGTTGGATGCAGGGACGTCAGAATCGCGAAAGGAGAGCTGATGAAAAGGGGCGAAGCCATCCTCATGGCGAACATCTCTCCGTATGCCAGAAATTCACTGGTTGTCCGGCTGTCCAGGGCTCATTACATACCCATAAGCGACTTCAGGCCTGAGTTATTCACTGATGCATTCCTGCTTACTCAGGAGTATATGGCTAAGCTTGAACCGGATTTTGTATCGGTAACGATGAATTACATGAAATCTGCCGGGAGCAGCCTGACACACCCGCACATTCAGGTTCTTGTAACTGAGGTGCTCATGGACTATCAGGAGAGGGTAAGAGATTGTGCAGAGAAATTTTACAGTGAAAATGGTGCGAACTTCTGGGAAGTCTTCTGGGAAAATGCCGGAAATCTCAGAATTTCAGAAAATATGTGGAAATGGTATGCTCCGTTCTCTCCAAGGGGCTTTGAGCATGTTAGTGCCTTTATATCCAGAGGATTTGGAGACCTGGACGAGAAGGATTTTTCAGAGCTTTCAGAGGGCATCGTGAAGGTGCTGAGGTATTACGGGGAGAAGGGATACAATGCGTTCAATTTCGGACTCTTTGCATCATTCAGAACTGAGGAATATCTGGCGTCTCAGTTTGACATTGTTGCGAGGAGCGTCATGGATAAGTACTACTGGAACGACATTTTTGCAATAACAAAGGTATATGATGAAACTTATTCGAACAGACTTCCAGAAGAGACTGCAGAGGAGATAAAAAAATATTTTAGCTGATTTTTTCTTTGAGTTCTTCTATCATTTTTTCAAGATCGTCAAGCTCTATGAATTCAAATTCTTTCTCTTCTACACCGGCGAGAGCCCAGAAGAGTCTTGCTATGACTGCTGTGAGCTTGCCCGCGTATCCCGGGCTGTGTGGCAGAAGGAAGGCCGCAACATCGCCCAGCTTTTCAAGAGTATCCTTATCGAGTTCCTGGACTTTTTCGCTTGCTGCACCGAGAAGTGAGATTCCGCTGCCAAGGATTCTTTCCCTCATGGCATAATACTTGGCAGCCTCGCTCGTAATTCTGTGAACACCCATCTCTATCACCTCAGTATTAATTTGTAAAAGATCTTATTTATTATTTGTGGTATTTTATGGATTTTAAGCAAAAAATTTCGCAAAATTGCTTTTGTTTCGCTTAAGTATGCAAATGAAAAAAATTTTGAAATTTTATTAAATGTCGAGGTATTTCATGAACTCCCACGGAGTTATGTACAGGCAGTACTGGTTCCACTCGTCGATCTTGATTTCCATGAATGCATCGAAGATGTGTGTACCGAGGACGTCCTGGATAACCTCGTCGGTTGCGAGGTGATCGATCGCATCCCTCAGAGTTGTCGGAAGCTCTCCGATTCCAAGTTCTCTCTTCCTTGCCGGGCTGAGTTCATAAACGTCCTCCATTATCGGGTCTCCAGGCTCAATCTTCTTCTTGATACCATCGAGACCCGCTGCGACCATTGCGGGCAGTGATAGGTACGGGTTGGTGCTGGGGTCAACACCTCTGTACTCGGCTCTGATTGCGGATGGTTTCTTGTGGTACATTGGCACTCTTATCAGAGCACTTCTGTTTCTCGGGCTCCAGCAGATGTAAATCGGTGCCTCAAATCCGGGCACGAGTCTCTTGTAGCTGTTCACCGTTGGTGCCGTCAGGGCTGTGAGTGCCTTTGCATGCTCAAGCAGACCTCCGATGTAGTATCTGGCCTTCTGGCTGAGCATGTACTCGTCGTCAGGATCTGCGAATATGTTCTTGCCCTTGAACGGCTCACCCTCCCAGAGGCTCTGGTGGACGTGCATACCGCTGGCGTTGTCCAGGTACAGAGGCTTCGGCATGAATGTGGCGATCATTCCGTACATTGCGGCAAGGTTCTTTGCGGCAAACTTGTAAAGGTAGAACGCATCACCAACATCCACCATTGTCTTTGGCTCGAAGTCAAGCTCAACCTGTCCCGCAGTTGCAACCTCGTGGTGGTGGTATTCAACCATTACGTCGAGTTTTTCAAGGATATCGACAAGCTCGTTTCTGTATGTGATGGTTGTGTCCTCGGGTGGGGGCCTGAAATAGCCCTCCTTAGGCCTTATTATGAAACCCCCGGACGCCAGCTCGGGGCTTTCGGGCATTACCCTTGGTGGCCCCCAGCTGTCCCCCGTCCCTCCGTTGGGGGACACCCAGAGATCATAGATGAGCTTTGTTGGATCAACGTTTTCAAACAGGAAGAACTCGATTTCGGGGCCGAAAATGGCTGAAAGTCCCATGTCTGCAAGCTTCTTTTCCATTCTCTTTGCAACGTATCCTCTCGGATCTGCGTCGCTCTGCGCACTGCCCCAGGCCTCATAAACGTCTCCGAACATTATTGCTGTTTTCTGAACCGGGTCGGTTTCCCACGGAACAATCTTCAGGGTTGAAACGTCTGGTATCCAGACCATGTCGCTCTCGTTGATTGATTTGAAACCTCTTATTGATGAACCATCAAATCCGATGCCCTCAAAAGCTCCGCCTTCAATAAACTTTCTTGCAGGAATGCTGAATGTCTGCAGATACCCTCTGACGTCTGCAAATGCACACAGTACCTGTTTTATCTCGTTTTCTTGCAGAATTTTCTTTGCCTGTTCCACATCCATTTGACCACCTTAAAGTTTTTTAGCAGCTAACCGTTAGTTGGCATATAAATTTTTCTAAAACTTTGAATTAGATTAAAATTTTTCACCAGCTTTTTTAGAGAGAGGGCCTCTGTTTATGCAGCTGGAGAATCAGGAAAATATGTTTTGAAAATTTAAAGAAAATGTGCTTTCAGAATCTGAACGGTTTCTCCAGGCCAGCCAGTTTAACACCTGTTATGGCAGATGTATTTATGTCCAGGGCTCTCAAATCTTCTTTTTCGAGATTCTTCACGTCTGTCTTTCCAGCCTGCTGTGTCAGGATTTTCAGTTCTTCTGTCATGGCCTTTATGTAGTTGTATACCTTAACTGCTCCCTTCTCCGGATCAAGTCTCCTTCTCAGTCTGGGGTCCTGTGTAGCTATGCCCTTAGGACAGATTCCCCTGTGGCACTGTCTGCATACTGTGCATCCAATGGCGATCAGTGCTCCGGTACCAATCTGAACCGCATCTGCTCCAAGGGCCAGCGCCTTTGCAACGTCGGCTCCAGTTCTTATTCCTCCTGCTGCCACGAGGCTGACCTCGTCTCTAAGCCCAATTTCTCTCAAGGCTTCATCAGCCTGAACTATTGCGGCTATTGTTGGCACTCCTGCGTGGTTTGCAACCACATCTGGCGTGGCTCCTGTACCCCCCTGCATGCCATCCACGACGATTATGTCTGCTCCTGCTTTTGCGGCAATCTTGACGTCATCAGCCACTCTTCCTGCTGAATATTTAACCGCTATTGGTATTCTCCAGTCAGTTATCTCTCTGAGCTGCTCTATTTTCATTGCGAGATCTTCTGGGCCAATTATGTCCATGTGTCTTGAAGGTGAAAGGGCGTCGGTTCCGACGGGGATACCTCTGATTTTTGCTATGTCTTCTGTGACCTTCTCTCCAAGCAGATGCCCTCCCATTCCGGCCTTTGCACCCTGGCCGATTTTGATCTCTATTGCATCTGCCGAGTTCAGGTACCTGCTTGAAACTCCAAATCTTCCGCTGGCATACTGTGCAACAAGAAGCTTGGCATGCTTTCTCTCTTCGGGATGCATGCCCCCCTCTCCTGTATTTGTGGCGGTTCCTGCCATTGCTGTACCCTTTGCGATTGCAACCTTTGCTTCCAGACTTAATGCGCCGTAGCTCATTGCCGCAACCATTATGGGTGTTTCGAGAATCAGGGGCTGCTCTGCAAATCTGTCTCCCAGTACCACCCTTGTATCGCATGGCTCCCTGTACTTGTCTATGGGCGGCCTCGAAGTCTGAGCGGGAAGAAGGACAAGGTCATCAAAGTGGGGCACCGGTCTGGTAGCTCCCGTACCTCTGACCAGGTATTCTCCGGTTTCAGATTTTCTCCAGATCTCATGCACTATGCTTCTGCTCCACATTCCTCTTTCTTCGAGGTCTGACGTTCCTGAAACCTGAATTGCTGATGCGGGGCACACGTCCACACAGTTTCCACATCCCACGCATGCCGTCTGGTCTTTTACAACGGGCTCTTTCTTCTCATCTCTGCTCTCTTCAGAGCTCAGAGTAGAGGTAGGACAGTACCTCACGCATCTGAGACATTTTATACATCTTTCCCTATCAATCGTGATTTCGAATACCATTTAACCCTCCTCCGATGGAGCGCTACCATACACGAATCTCTTTTTAATCGGAACAATTTTTCTGAATTTCTCGGTGAATGCGGGAAAATCATGAGCCTTAAGAGTATCTTTTAACCATTCCTCGTCTTCTTCAGTTATTTCAACCAGCTTCGCATTCTTTCCGAGACTGTCAACATCACCTTTAACGTAAATCGCACCCCTCACGATGCTTTCTCCTGCCATCCCCTTGATGTTGCCGAGAACCACGATTTTTCCGCCCATCATGTACAGTCCGGTCATGAAGTCGCTGTTTCCGCCGATTATTATCGTACCGTTCTTCATTATCTCCCCCGTTCTCGCTCCGGCATTGCCCCTGACGACTATTGTTCCATTGTAAATTCCCTGACCGACACCATCACCGGCTGCCCCTTTTATCTCTATGTAGCCGTCGGTCATGTTATCTCCCGCAAACCATCCTGCATTCTTCTCGATGATCATTCTCACGCCGTGGACCATCGTTCCTGCAAAATAGCCAGCACTGCCCTTTACATGTATCTCCACATCTCCGACAACTCCTGCAGCGAGATAATGTTTTGCTCCGGGATTCAGCAGAACAATTTCTTTCTCTCCGTTTTTGACAGCCTCCTTAATCTGCCTGTTAATCTCCCTAACACTCAAACCGTTGCAATCGATCTCCATTTCGATCACTTCCTGTAAACTCTAAACTCTCCAGGGGCAAGATACTCTGTTTCGAGTCCCAGAGGTTCAAGGGCGACTTCCTCACTTGAAATCGCATAGGTTCCATCTCCTTCAGCGACCATTGCGGGCCTCAATCCAAGCTTGTCCTTGGCGACGCCTATTTCGTCTGGAGTTGCTATTATGAATGCGAACGGACCATCGAGGTCTTTCACGGCGTTTTCAAGAGCTTCTTCAAGGCTGTATCCGTCAAGGAGCTTGTCTGCAACGTAATGCACTATGCATTCAGTGTCATTGTCTGTTGTAAAGTAATGTCCCTTCGCCTCAAGCCTCTGTCTCGTGTTCCAGTAATTGGTTATCTGGCCGTTGTGGACGACCGTTATGTCCGGGTAGAGGAAGCTCTGAAACGGGTGAGCGTGATACCTGTCAACTCCACTTTCTGTTGAGAATCTTATGTGGCCAATGGCATGAGTTCCTCCCTTCTCAGACACACTGTATATCGAATCGACCACGTCTATGGTTCCAACATCCTTGAACATCTCAAATTTACCTGCGGAAAGAACAGCAACGTTCTTCAGTCCCTGGATCTCCAGTGCGAGCTTTCTCACCTTCTGAAAATCATCGACCCTCTCGACGAGGAAGTCGGTTATGAAATATTCTTCACTTTCAACAACATTACGAATGGATCTGACGTTTCCGTATCTGTTTGCCAGGTCGGCTATCTTTTCCATTGCGCTTTGCTTTTCTTCAAGGTCTTCACCGAGTATTTCTGCTCTGATGAGGTACTGATCTTTTTCCAGGCTTATTCCACCATACATTGCGACTCCAGCGCCATCCCTGCCTCTGTGCTGAAGTCTTTTCATCATTTCTATGACCAGTGAACCGAGATCATCCTTTTTATTTCTTGAGAGAATACCCACTATTCCGCACATGCTGATCGTTTTCTGGAAAGCCAGTGAGTTTTTAAAGGTTGCGAATTATATGCATACAAATGAACTCCTATATATTCTTGTCACTACAGATTTTTTCTTTTTGAATTTGAAAAATTTCAACGATTTTTTATTATTTTCTGGAAGAAATTTTTTAATACTCCTGCTGGAGACACTTGAGATGCTGCATGAAAAGGACTGTAATAATCTCTGCATACAAACATCCGGAAAAACTGGAAGAGAATCTGGAGAGACTTGAAGGTTTTGAAGTGATTCTGGCAGTTGATGAGCCCGATGATGAGTTATTGCAGATTATTGAAAGGTACGGTTTAAAAGCAACGGTATCTCATAAGAGAAGAGGTAAATGGAAGGCTTTAAACGATGCTGTTGAAATGGCTGAGGGAGAATATCTGCTCTTTCTGGATTCGGATACCCTTTTGATTAATCCGGGAAATCCCGAGAGCTTTGATGGCCTGGAAATCAAGAAGGAGGTAGACCTGGATTCAAGGCTCAGCAGACTTGTGAATATAGATTATTTCAACATGTATCTGGTCTCTTTGATTGCCGCCAGGCTTGGAATCTGCCTCGGATTCAATGGTGCGGCGTTCTGGATAAGAAAAGAGGTTCTGAAAAAGCTGGGAGGCTTCAGGAGAAGAATCAACGAGGATACAGATCTCGGCATAAGGTTTGGAATTTCTGGCTACAGGTTTGGAGTTGATGGTTTTGCTTTGACAGACTCTCCCCACAACATCCGGGATTGGCTTTCTCAGAGGGAAAGATGGGCTTTGGGTGGGGCTGAGGTGCTGATGGAGAATTTCAGAGAAATCATCAGAAAACCAGCAATGTGGGTTCCGGCAATCGTGATTCTCTTTCCATCAATTCTGCCCCTGATTCTTGGCATTGCGATTCCCGATGGAGTGATGTTCAAGCTCCTGTTTTTTATCCTGCCCTCCTTTGGTGTAATTTCCGGCAAGATGTCTGTTCTGGTACTGTATCTTTTATACGGGTACCATGTTCTGAGGAATCTCATTCTTATTCTGCTAACCTTCTCTGTCTGGGCAGCTCTGATGATTGTTCTTTCAAAAGTAACCGGGTTCAGAATTGATTTCAGGTATCTTCCTGTCTACTACTTCATATATTCGCCCATGTGGATGTCTATTGCTATTATTGCCCTGGCCAGGCAGGTGCTTTACCGGATAGTTAAAAGAAAAATAACGCTTTCCGGCTGGAAAGTGTGAGGAAAAGTTAAATTTTAGCGGTACAAGTAAAAACCATGCGATATGTAGTAAACCTGATCAATGAGTATGATCCGGGCCCGTTTCCAGAAGATTTTGACAGGAGAGTTGTCCAGCTTGCATCAAATGAAAATCCGTACCCGCCTCACCAGGAGGTGGTCAGCATCCTGAAAAACTCGGTGATGGAGATAAACCGTTATCCGTCCCCCTATTACCAAAAGCTGAAATATCTGATTTCGGGATATCTTGGTGTTGATTCTTCAAATATTGCGATCTCTAACGGAGCCTCTGATCTGCTCAGACTCGTTACCGATCTTTTCATCGAGCCGTTTGACAGGGTCTTCATTCCCATGCCATCATACACACTCTATGCCCTTTTTTCAATGCTGAGGGAGGCACAGGTTGTAACGAAAGTTTTTGAAGGATACAGGCTGGATGGGTGTTATGACAGGGGGAAGCTCGCATTTTTATGTTCTCCCAATAATCCAACAGGCAACGTCATTGGCAGGGAGGTGATTGAGGAATACCTTGAGAACTTTGATTACGTGGTGGTTGATGAAGCGTATTCTGAGTTCGCTGGCACGAGTATGGTTGATCTGATAGACCATTATGAAAACCTCATCGTCATCAGAAGCTTTTCAAAGTTTTTTGGGCTTGCAGGGATGAGAGTTGGCTACGCAATTGCACATGAAAATGTTGCGAGAGCAATAGAAAAAATAAGGAATCCGTTTTCGATATCGATTCTCGCATACAAAGCCGCCATCGCCGCACTGGAGCATGTGGACTATTACAGAAAAATAGCTGAGCTGATAGCTCTGGAGAGAGACAGGATTGCAAAAAGGCTTGAAAAGATGTTTTATGTGTATGAAAGTCAGGCCAATTTTTTGCTTGTGAGACATGAGATTGGGGGTCTTGCTGACAGATTGATGGAAAGGGGGATTCTTGTCAGAGATGTGACGGGGCTGGAGGGTCTGGAAGGTCCTCACTTCAGGGTCAGTGTTGGGAGAAAACATGAGAACGATGCATTTCTCAATGCTGTGGAGGAGATCACATGAAAATAAGGCGTGATCTGCTGGAGGCTCTTATAGAGATGGCCAAAAACAATCATCCGTATGAATTCTTTGCCCTTCTTACTGGGAAAAAGGGCATTATTGAGGAGTTCGTGTACATCCCGTTCCAGCAGGGTGAGAACTATGCAAGTTTCGACACATCTTTTCTGCCCCTTGGCATGAGGATCTACGGGACCGTCCACAGCCACCCCTCTTCGAGCTTCGGACCATCAGGTCAGGACTTGTCCACGTTCACATCTTATGGAAAGGTGCACATAATCATCCACTACCCGTACTGCAAACATTGCTGGAAAGCTTACGATTCTCTCGGAAGAGAGATATCCCTTGAGATCGTGTAGTTGTGATTTTTGGTCCTTCGTTCGGGCGTGAGGTTTTGAGTAAAAACCGGAAAACCCCCCGATATTTATCTGGCTGTTGTTCGGGGTTTGTGTATGCCAGCGGTAATTGACGGATCGAAATGCACCGGATGCGGAACATGTGTGGATGTATGCTCAGAGAAAGGTGGAGCCATTTTCCTTAATGGAAGTGTTGCGCAGGTTAACGAGGATTTGTGTATGGAATGCGGGGCCTGTGTAAGGGTCTGCCCGAGCAACGCAATAGCGCTGGAGTGGTAACCCTTAATTTTGTTTTCAACTTCTTTTTACAAGTTCGGAGGAAATTTCTGAACATATTTCAGTTGCATCATCGTTTACAGGAACAACATCAATCTCCTCAGGCTCACTCACTCCGAGGCCGAGCTGAACTGCCCGTTTTATCTGATCCTGAGAGAAGATTGGGCCATTGGATACTTCTGGCGTTGTGCCGAACAGTCTGAGGATGGCGACGCCGACCGCATCAACGGCAACTCTATCATTTCCGGCAAGAATGACTCCCGGATTTATGATTTCGCCGCTTTCTGGGCCACCTTTTGAGAATCCCTGTACCGCGTCCAGTATGACCACATGTGGACTGTAGCCAATGTTTATCTCGGCTATCATGTACCTCTGGTATTCTGAGGTGTGCAGTTCTTTCATGTAGTCGTGACCTTCAGCGTGCCTTGCAACCATTCCCACGCTGTTTTTGAGTGAAAGCGTGAAATGTCCGCCAAACCTGTGGGTTTTGAGGCAGCACGTCTGGATAACGCAGTCGCTTTCGTAGAAGATATCCGCCATTAAAAAGCCCCTTTTCCAGTGTTCTGCTTCAATTCTGACCCACCTATTATGCCCTTCAAGATCCACGGCAGAGAATCCATGTCTGGCCAGAATGTCGAATACTCCTCTGTTTTTCAGAACTGCTGCCGTATTCCCCATTCCGCTTCTTTCTGCAAGCACAGCTTTTGCGTTAACCCTTTCAAGCTCTTTGGCTATGGCATCAAGCGTATCTGGATGCGTGGATGCCGGAAACGGGTCGTCGCTGTTGTAATTCGCCTTTATCGCCACGGTCTTTCCTTTAAGCTCTTCAATTTTGAAGTATTTGAGGAGTTTCTCAATTCCCTCTCTTCTGTTATCAGTCTTAATAACGTAAACCTTCGGCTCTCCTCCATTTATTTTCGGTTCCCCATCGTAAATTTCCATATTACCCTCCTCTTTTACTTCTGAGCATCCCAGAATTATGGATGTTGCCAAGATGCCTGATCTGAGCAGGAGCTCCCGTCTTTTCATTCATCGCAGTTTTGTGTTTTATCGGTAAAATGGTTTCGGGTATTTTTATGTTTGCAGCGGATGACCTATCCGGGATTGTGAGATTACATCATGGCACACAACACAGGCAGTCCGGGCGTTCAGAGCTATGACGGGAAACTTTCATCTGAGATCTATCAACAATACGTGGAGGCATGGGGGAAGGTTGACCTTGTTCCACCAGAGGTCAAGCTAGAGAGGTTGACTCACCACCTCTCTCCAACTGGGGATTAACTCCCTCTCTTTCACTCACCCCCTATTACTCTTCAACCATCAATGGGAAAACATCTCTCCCTGCAATATGCGTTTTCATGCTTTTCCGTCTAATTCATCGTAGCACATCCTCGAAATAGTTTTATAGTATATAGTATGCTGCAAAATTAGGAAGTATGAGGAAATATCACAGCGATTTGAAGAGTTGTGGGGGTTGGGGGCATGACAACCATTTTCATAGATGTTGAAAAAGAGATTGCACCGATTGTAGGATCAAGGGATGTTGTAAAAACTCTCGAAAGAAGAATGGATACTGCGAAAAAGATAGTACTGGATTTCAAGAACGTCGAATTCGTTTCGAGGTCTGCTGCACATGTATTGTTGGAATATAAGAGAAACAATCCAGACAAAGTTATCGAGTTTCACAACATGAATCAATCTGTGGAGAAGATGTTTTATCTGGTGGA
Source organism: Geoglobus acetivorans (assembly GCF_000789255.1). NCBI lineage: Archaea > Methanobacteriati > Methanobacteriota > Archaeoglobi > Archaeoglobales > Archaeoglobaceae > Geoglobus > Geoglobus acetivorans. Next base: position 221,979 of record NZ_CP009552.1, on the reverse strand, counting down.
AGCACAATTAGAGGGGCGCGCAAATAAAGACAAATTGAAATCTGTAGGCATAAAGGTTATGGAGCTTGTGGCGTAACATTTCATGCTAAGAGAGTATGAAAAGAGTTAGTGTCACAAATTTCGATGATGTTAGTTTGTTTCAGCAGCTGAGAAACATTTACAAAATTTTTAAAGGAAATGGGATGGATGAACGGCTTTTGTTTGACATGCAATCTACTACGTGGGTTGTGCCGTTATTAGTGTTACCAATAGCAAGCTACATACGAGACACGCAAAGTGAATATGAATTGCCAAGAAATCAAAATGTCAGAGAATATTTAGAAGTGATTGGTTTTCCGGATGGTATTTCATCTCTCGAACAAATTGAAAACAGAGGTGGAAGTTCATACATCCCGATCTGTGTTCTTTACAAATACAGCCAAGAGAGGGAGAATTTACAGTCGAAATTTATAGAAATGGTGTATAAAGTTTTGAAGCCGACACAAGGGGTTAAAGATGGAATTGCCTATCCAATAAGTGAACTTGTCGATAATATCTTTGATCACAGTAAGGTTAATGAAGGCTGGGTTTTTGCTCAACATTACCCGACGAAAGGATATGTTGACCTTTGCATTGTAGATCGTGGGAGAGGTATTGCGAACTCATACAAAGAAGAGAAAAACATGCATGCAGATGATAAATCTGCGATAAAAATGGCATTACAAGGCGAATCCACTAAACCGGAAAAGAGTCGAGGGTATGGGATTATTTCATCTAAGTGTATTGTTTGTGATTGTTTGAATGGAGAATTTGTTTTGATTTCTGGCAGTGCTGCATTGTATTCTTCAAAGCAACGTGAAGTAATTTACACTCTTAATGATTTTTACTGGAAGGGAGTCATAGTCTCGTTTAGAATCCATGAACCAAATGGACCCATAAATATCTATAAATGTCTGGAATAATCTTGCTCTGCCCTTCAAACTTGAATTTCTCTGAAACAGTGTCTCCGGTCTATTCTATCGTTAACCCCCGTTATCACCTTAGAACATGCTAAGGTTTTGGTGCAGAACTTCTTTCAGGACATCCACTCCAGAGCCTCATCAACGGTGATGGCCAAGCCTTTCAGGAACAGGTTCACCGACTCACGGAGTTTTCTGTCCCCCGTAACTAAGTAGGTTTTCGGGATGCTCCTCACGCAGGATGAGAGTGTAGATGAACACTGGCCTGTCCTTTCTGTCTGGTATCCATTTCCTGGCAAGCTCAATGTGTTCTTTTTTGAAACTTCTTTCAACGATTGTTATGTTGCCCTAGTGTGGCAATATTTTTATGAGGGGTTATGGTACTGGAATTAGGATGTATGTATGGTAAAGTATATAAAATATTTTACCTATGCATATACCGGGGGGTAGGTAAATGGGGGAGATAACTGTTCTCAGCAAAGCATCTACTAAAAGCAGATCACTAAGAACAACAGTACCCATTAGTATTGTTAGACAATTTAACCTTTCTGAAGGAGATTTGTTAAACTGGGAGATGAGTGCAGAGAATGGAGAAATAATAATCATTGTAAAACCTATAACAAGAAGGTGAGATATATATGTGGAGAGAAATACTCTATAAGCTTAATATAGAACCAATTACACCAGATAGTTTTAAAATTTTCATATCAAGTTTAAAGACGATAATGAAGTATACAAATTGTGAAAATCTGAAGCAGTTAGAATTGTTAGATGCTCCAATATTGCCAAATTTAAAAAAACTAAATTCAACTGAGGCTGACTTTATTACTTCAAAACTGGCAAAATCAGAAATCTCAATTAATGAATGCCAAATTTTAGTTCAAAAAATACTTCCTCAAGGAAATCGGAAAAAATTTGCGGCCTACTATACTATAGACCAAGGTACCAATTTTATGGCACTTATAGCTAGAAGATACATTGAAAGGTCTAAAAAACGAAAGATAGTGCTTACAGACCCGTTTCTTGGCTCAGGACGAACTTTAACTACTGCAATCCAAAAAATTGGTACTACTAGACTGCAAAAGGTGTGGGGTATAGAACCGCTCTCTCTTCCTGCTATAGTTGCATACGCTTCACTGTTGAAAGCGACAAATGGGAGAAAAGAACTTATTTCGGTCATAGTTGGGGATGCGTTTGAAGAAATACCTCGAATTTATTCATCTTTATCTTCTGCAAAACAGACGGAGTTGCCTAAGGCAGACATTATCTTAACAAATCCACCATTTACTAGGTGGAAGTATTTGGAAAAAGGTTATCGTAGCTATTTACTTGAAGTTATAAGCAAACTGAACTACAAGAAATTCATAACTAGGAAAGAACCTAGCCTTCAAATTTTGTCTATGTTTTTGTGCGATTACGTGTTGAACGATGGTGGACTGATTGCTACTGTTTTGCCCGCTTCTACTTTTTACACGATATATGGGAAAGGGTATAAATCATTTTTAAGAAAGAAGTATGGTATTCTTGGTGTGGTTAGTAACTTTTCTAAAGCATCTTTTTCAGAGGATAGTGGATTTAAAGAACTGATACTCGTGGCCACTAAAGGATATGCTGAAAATAATAAACGGACATTATTTTGCGAATTAAATGACAATGTAGAAGAATTGGCTAGTGCCATTATATCTGGGAATATGCCAAAATACAACGAAAATTTTGTGGATTTATATGATCTACCAAGATTTATGGAACTCAACTGGCTGGCTTTTTTGGGGAAAAAAGAGCTAGTCAGCATCATTACAGATATTTTCAAACAAGGGCTAAAAAATGGCACACTTGGTTATTGGGATGATGTGTTAGGCGATAGGAGTATTGTAAGAGGAGTTGAGATGTATGGTCCAGACTTTTTCTTTGTTCCTAATAAATATTGGAAAGTCGTAGAAAATGGACAAATAATACGAATACAAGACACTAATGGAGTTGAGTTAAGCCTAGATAGTGGATTTTTAGTTAAAACTCTAAGGAAACCAAGTATATATAGCTCTAAAATTGAGGCAGATGTCAACACCTTTATGCTTTCAGTCCCCCCGCTTAAGTTTGAGGAATTGCCAGACGATTTACGACATTACATAAAGTGGGGAATAGATTCAGGTGCAGCAAAACCGGCTATAAATGCTTACGGTGAGTACTGGTACAGTCATGTTTATAGACAAATAACTACTAAAAGACCATTTGGACAAGTGTTTATACCAGATAAAGTAGATTTGTTGTTTAAACGTAGGAGTGTGTTTGCAAATTATACTAGAAGTCATGTAGCAGCATCTAAGAATTTCTATATAGTTAAAGATAAAAATGATATGATTGCGAAACTTCTTGTTGCTTGGTTTAATAGTACTGTATTTATTTCGATGCTTACGCTGTTTGGTAGGAAAATCTCAGAAACATGGACAAGACTTTTGGAAAGAGACTACCTTGAGCTGCCAGTAATTAACATAAATTCAATTAACAGGAATAGCCTTGTAGAAATAATAACTATTATCGATGAAATATTGGATAGGCCACTGCCACCTTTTTGGAATCAATTAAACCAGAAGTACAGGTATGATCTAGACTTATCCATACTTAAAGCCATAAATGTAGAGAATCCTGAAAAAATTATTGATGAATTATACAAATTTTTTGGTTAATTTTCAGTAATCTATTGTGAAAAATTTTATATCGCCAGTTCGTTCAATGTACTCTGCGAAACCTACTGGTGAAAATTTAAACTGTAAATGGTTGCCAGGATGTCTCCAATCGGTTTTCTTATATTTTTTCACACGTTCTCCATTTCCGCCTTTTCTTTGAACAGTTATAAAATCCCCGAGCTTTATTATTCCTTTTTTAGTAAAAGATATATTGTTGTGAGCATTCTTATACAAAAATTCAATTACGTCGTCCATATTGTATACATAAATTCTATGTCTTGTTTTGTCATTTATCATGAATAACTTCAGATTTGACTCACTTCTTCTGAATATCTCCTCCAATATGGTTTTTAGCTTGTTATTGAAGAAGTTACCAATCTCGTCCCTATCTTTCTCAAGTATAAATTTGGCACTGCTATTTTTTGCAATTCGAAGTATTGCATCTTTTAATATATCAAAAATATAATCTGGCATATCCAGTAAGATTTTCCAATCTTCAAGCCGTCTTCTATCTAGTTGATGAAAATCCGCTTTACTGATAGATTTTATACTTACGCCAATTTTTTCATCATCTAGTACTATATAAATATCTATTTTTGAACCATTTTTAAATGCCCTTATTTCGCTAGGGTTACCATATCCAATACTGGATAAACCATCTATCATTGATTTTTGAAAATTCGGATTGTTGTTGATCATATGTACAATATCTTTTTCGCTATCTAAACCAATTCTTGCCGCTTTTTGTCCTTTAATCATATTTTCGTAATCTTTATCGGACAACGTTATCATCTCTCCTGCGATCTTGGTGATTGAAAACCTAGCTGTTAGTCAAAAATTCAGGTCTGTTATTATAATGTTTTCGAATCGTCTTTACATTAGCTACTAGTTCAAGGGACTTATTATTTCGAAAATGGACGCCGGGGCTGGGACTTGAACCCAGGTGCCCTCATCGGGCAGTGGATCTCGAGTCCACCGCAGTGCCTCTCTGCAACCCCGGCTCAGGTTTTATGGTAAGCACTCTGAATATTTAAATTTTGGTTTAATTCCCGCAAAAAAGAAAGGGAGTCAGTAGCCAAGCTCTTTTAACCTCTCCTTCAGTATGGATGCGGAGTTCTTAAGAGCGTTCAGCTCTTTTCCGGTAAGTTCGTATTCAACGACCCTTTCAACACCGTTCGATCCTATTACTGCCGGAACGCCAACGGCAACATCCTCTATGCCGTACTCTCCCTGAAGTATTACGCTGGTCGGAATTTCTTCCTTGGTGTCGCTGACGACGGCATTCACCATCCTGTATATTGCAACAGCCGGCCCGTATATCGTGGCTCCTTTTCTCTTGATGACTTCTGCAGCCACAAATCTGACCTCTTCCAGAGTTTTGCTCCTGTCCACATCTCCGTCAAAATCTGCCTGACTCCACAGGATGAACATGCTGTCTCCGTGTTCTCCGACGATCCATGCTTTCCTTATGTTTCTCGCCCCCTGTGAAAAGAGAGTGGCTTTCAGCCTTGATGAGTCGAGCATGTTACCCATTCCGAATACCTCATTTCTGGGCTTTCCTGTTTCTTTCCACATTATGTATGTCATCACGTCCATCGGGTTTGTTACGACAATTATCTTGCTCTCGGGACTGTTTTCCATTATGTTCTTTGCCACATCCTTTATTATTCCTGCATTTTTTGTTGCCAGATCAAGCCTCGTCATTCCTGGCTTTCTCGCAAGTCCTGCGGTTACGACTATCACATCACTTCCTTCAAGCAGGGAATAATCGCTCCCACCAACGATTTTGGGGTATTTGTCAACTCCGGCAGCGGCATGTGTCAGGTCCATCGCTTCTCCCACGGCAAGATCTTCAGCAATATCCACCAGAGCGATCTCGTCAACATCCAGATTCAGAAGACACGTGAATGCGGACGTTGCACCCACTCTACCGGCTCCGACAAAACCGAGTTTCATTGTACCACCCAGCGCAATTTAACGTGGATGTTAATTAATTTTACCAATTTTTATCATTTTCAGCTTTCTCAGCATTTCCGGGACATCTATCCTCAGAGGACATGTTTCAACACATGCACCGCAATTCAGACAGTAGAATGGATTGGACTCCGATCCAGTAATGTAGTTCCACACCGCTCCAATTCCTCCGCTGTAAACAGTCCCCCAGTCAGCATTCAGGGCTTCGTAGCTCGGACAGGAAAACTGGCATGCTCCACATCTGACGCAGTAAAGGGTCTCTTTAAATGCTGAATCCCTTGCCTTCATTCTCCCGTTGTCGAGAAACAGGATCGCGTGCTTAGATGGTCCGTGCAGACCTTTAATTATTCTTTTTTCTATGTCTCCACTTTTGCTGATACCTGATATTACGTTGAGGTACGACGGGCTGTAGTATCCTGCACTTTTCCATATGACTTCCGAAACCTTCACGGCAGATGAAAAGCTGTCAACGATTTTCTCCACCCCAGTAACCGTCATGACTTTTTCAGGCAGCGCACTTACGAGCCTCGCGTTTCCCTCGTTTTCTATGATAAACAGGGAGCCATCCGATGATATCACGTTGGCTCCGGTTATTCCTCCGTCTGCTCTGGCCAGTTTTTCTCTGAGCAGTTTTCGCACCTTGGCTTTAAGCCCTTCAAAATCCTGGACTCCCAGAACTTTGAACGCCTCCTCGGCTTTTATGTGTATTGCGGGCATGGTCATGTGCCTGGGTCTCTCGTTCAGCATCTGTATCACAAGCTCTCCCAGGTCAGTCTCCCACACCTCGATCCCTTTTTCTGAGAGAGCAGAGTTTAAATCAAGCTCATGACTCACCATTGACTTTGCTTTCAGAACGGTTGACGAGTCCTCGAAAAAGTCCAGCACCACTTTCTGGCCTTCCCGAACGTTTTTTGCGAAATATACTTCAAATCCGTTTTTTTCAAGGTTTTTTACGGCCGTATCAATCAGGTATTCGAGATTTTCAATAGAATGCTCTTTTATTTTCCGGACATCTTCAGCAAGTCTGAAAAATTCTCTGTTGAGTATTCTGAGCCGTCTCTCGGTGAGGTTTTTTCTTGCTTTTTTAATAACCACAAGCAATGTATGCGTAAGTTAAAAAAACATTTACCATCTTAGTTGATACAGTCACGGGTGATGGCTATGGAAATCGAAAAACTGAGATTTGGAACCGAGCTTGTTAAAAGAGGATTTGCCAAAATGCAGAAAGGCGGAGTCATAATGGATGTTACCACTCCTGAACAGGCTGTTATTGCTGAAGAAGCTGGAGCTGTTGCGGTTATGGCTCTTCATAAAGTCCCCGCCGATATAAGGGCATCAGGCGGGGTTGCCAGAATGGCTGATCCCCGGATAATTCAGGAAATTATGGATGCGGTAACGATCCCCGTAATGGCTAAGGTCAGGATAGGCCATTACGCTGAAGCAAGAGCGCTTGAGGCTCTTGGGGTTGATATGGTTGACGAGAGTGAGGTACTCACGCCCGCTGATCCGTTCTATCACATCGACAAGAGAAAGTTCACAGTGCCCTTCGTCTGCGGGGCAAGAAGTCTCGGAGAGGCTGTGAGGAGAATCTGGGAAGGAGCGGCGATGATAAGGACCAAGGGTGAAGCTGGGACAGGAAACGTTGTTGAGGCCGTAAGGCACATGAGGATGATGAACTACGCCATCGATAAGGTTGGGCAGATGGACGACAACGAGCTTTACAGGCTTGCTGAGATTTATTCCAAGGCATACCTCAGATTGCCTTCTGCAATATATGATGAGTTTGGAGTCGGTATTGATGTCCTGATGAAGGAAACGGTCTATGAGGAATACGCTTTCTCTCAGATAATTGAGGGCATTTACGATGTACTGGTTGAGGTCAGAAAACTCGGAAGACTCCCGGTGGTGAACTTTGCAGCGGGGGGTGTTGCAACTCCGGCAGATGCAGCATTCATGATGCAGCTCGGCGCAGATGGTGTATTTGTGGGTTCGGGCATATTCAAGTCCTCAAACCCGCAGGCGTATGCTAAAGCAATAGTTCAGGCGGTCGAACACTACGATGAGCCTGATGTGATTGCAGAGGTGAGCAAGAACCTTGGGGAACCGATGAAGGGCCTGGATGTTTCGGATCTCGAAGTGCAGATGCAGGAAAGAGGGGTATGAGGGTAGCGGTTGTTGGCGTGCAGGGCGACGTTGAAGAACATGTTGTGGCAACAGAGCTCGCCATGGAAAAGCTCGGAATCGATGGTAGTGTAACTGCTGTCCGGAAACCGGGAGTGGTTTCGGGGAGTGATGCAGTCATAATCCCTGGCGGGGAAAGCACGACCATATCAAAGCTTATATGGAAGGACGGAATTGCTGAAGAGATCATAGAGCTTGCTGAAAGCGGACATCCTGTTATGGGGACATGTGCGGGCCTCATAATTTTATCAAAACACGGGGATGAGCAGGTCGAAAAAACGAGCACCAGATTGCTGGGACTTCTCGATGTGAGGGTTAAAAGGAACGCCTTTGGCAGGCAGCGGGAGAGTTTCGAAACTGAACTCGAATTCAGAGGAGTAGGCAGGGTAAATGCAGTATTCATAAGAGCCCCTGTTGTTGAAAACGTTGGTGAGGATGTCGAGATCCTGGCCACTTTTGAGGGAAAGGTGGTTGCGGCACAGGAAAAAAATGTTATTGGTCTGTCGTTTCATCCTGAACTCTCAGGAGATACGAGGGTTCACGAGTATTTCCTTTCTTTAATCTGATTTTTTCATATTCTTCAGGGATTCTTCATAGCTCTTCGGAAGGCTCAGCTTCAGTCTGAGGGATGTGGCTGGAACAGGATATCTGATCCCCCGTTTGTGAGTTGCTTCGAGGTTCCTTGCTATCTCTTCCGCCATACTCCAGGGAAATGCAAAAGCAACTTCGTCATCCTGAGTCAGACCGAACAGCCTGTCCCCATAGCATGGGAGAACGAATCTTGGTTTTTTCTCTATGAATGCTTCCAGATATTCGCTGCAGGCAGCTCTGCCCAGTATTCTTGTCTCGAAAGCCCCTCCTCTCTCGTGGAGAACAGAGTGAATTAACCTCAGTATCTGGGCGGGGGTTCCGTAAATGACGGCAAAATCCGGTACTGCCTCATCTCTTTCCAGAGGGAAAACAAAGGCACCTGAGTATTCGCCTGTTCTGAGCTTTGCAACTGCATTTTCGAATTCAATTCCCGCCTCTTTCGTTGAGGCGTATCCTGCATCGTATGCGAGTTCACCCCGTCTGTAAAGCTCATCTGCCTCACAAAACCCGTAGGCGACAAGTCCGATGGGGCAGATGGTGTTCGCATCAAAATAAACCGTCCATTTATACCTCCTTGCCATGTTGTAGGCCTGACATATTGTTATGCCTTCAAATCGCCTGGCTTTTTCCGGAACCTCTCCTTCATGTTTCACAAGCCTGAACCCAATGGGGTATGTGGATGGACGAATATATTTTTCAACAAAACGGTTGAATTCCGATGCTTTCATAAGTTAACGTCAACATTAAATATTAAAAATTTCGCATTTTATTCCAGTATGCTGTAGTCTTCGCCTATTCTGAAGGTTCCTGAGAAATATCTGAATGGAAACACGTATTCCCGTACCGAGTAGGTGTATTTTTTCTCGAAAGTAATGTCCTTTTCTTCGATTTTTACAATAGCGTCAAAGAGGTCTTTTATTATCACTTCTTCTTTCTCTTCAATGGAGTTTTCGAGCAGGAAGAAATATATCGTTCTGCCTTTCTGGAGGATTAGTTTGAAAACTGGTTTTATTCCACACTTTGGTTTGGCGAAGTGGAAACCGTAGCAGAAGATCGTCTCAATGCCATTTTCCAGCGTATCAATGTTCTTGAAAATTTTCCCGGGGAACTCCGGAGCGTATGGCATAAATTTCTCGAAAAATGTTTCCAGCCTGCTTTTTCCCAGTTCATCGAAAACAAGCCAGCCAAGCTTTTCACGGCCCTTGGCATCTGCTATCGTCTTTGAAACGGATAAGAATACCTCGTTTGATGGATAGCTGATCAGTATTTTTTCGTTCTCACGAGTGTGCAGGAATTCGGACAGATCCATGTACATTCTGACCTTTGTTAATTTTAAATAATTTACCTTAATCGCTCTGCCAGCCAGCTCACTCGAACAGGTTGTATCTCTCATCAATTTTGACGTATGCCGAGTGGTCGATATGTGGCATTACGTATGCCTTCACCCTGTAGAAGAATTCCTTATCAAGCGGGGCCTCTTTTTCCCTGATGTCCACAACATAGTCGAAAAGGTCTTTCAGAACCAGAATTCTCTTTTCCTCCACGACTCTGTCGTAGATAAAGCAGAACAGGCTTATATCATCGTCCAGGATCAGCCTTATCAGCGCATCATCTGAAAAATGGCTTGATATGGCATAGAAGTGGTAGCCGTAGGCTATCACAAATCTGCGGTCTATTTCGTCATAGCTGGTGTATATTTTGTTTGAAAAGTCATTGTTGAAGATCTTGAACAGTTTTTCAAGCCTTTTTTTGGCAATTTCATTGAAAACGAACCATCCTATCTCATCTTTACCGTAAGTTTTCGTTATTAATTTTGAAAATGCAAGGAAAACATCGTTATCGGGATATATGAACAGCACATCTTCTCCTTTTTTCACTGATTTGATCACATCTATAACCGACATTGAGATTAGGTAACTTTCGTGTCATTATATAAGCTTTGTTGTAGATGGGGTTTTTAAAAAGTTATATGAACCGATATTGGCAGTTTTTTACTTGAGAACCACCGGAATCAGGCCCATGTTTCGGAGAATAGTCCTTAAACTCCTGTTCCAGCCAGTTACGATTATATTTCTCTCTATGGAGTCAAAGAGCTTGAGGGTTTCGTCAAGGAAGGCCTTGGTTTTCACATCTTCTTCCACATCCCACTGATAAACACTGGCGCCGAGAGCTTCTGCATGTTCCTCTTCGTTTTTATTGGCGAGAAAAACCTTCATGTCCAATAGAAAGAATTTCGACTTGCTCTGGATGAAGCTGTAGTCCTTAAGCATTGCATGTGATTCGAGGTTGTCCAGTTTGCCCAGCCAGTATATCACGACACCGTCCCCATACATTTCGAGATATGGCAGGTACTGTTTCTTTGAGTATAGTTTGTGTGTTCGGTAATCTCCGAAAAGCGCTTTGCTTTCTATCCATTTAATAACTCTGCCGTCAATCTCAAGCTGGTCTTCAATGTAGAAATCGGGAGTTTTTTTTGCAGGTCTAAGCTGTTTCTCATCCTTGAACTCAATTCCCTGACTTTCCAGGTAGTCCCTGATTATCAGCTCTCCGACCCTCCCTCTTGCGAACTGGTTTCTGACAGCTATTGGAGAGTATATGAAATCCTTGTATATCGCGGACCATACCAGATCTTCGAACTCGCTGTTCTCCGGGTTGGAGAATTGCTTGAGAATCTCCTTTTTGCTCATGCCGAGTGCTTTCATCAGGAGTTTTATTCTCATGATTGGTGGCAATCTCAGCCACCCGGGAATCTCCTTGTTCTTTTCCCAGTGGTTTGCAAGTTCTGGAAGCCTTGAGGTGTAATCGCCGTATCTTCTTTTGACATTGTCTATTCTTTTTTGCAGCAGAATTCCAAATAGTGTTCCTCTTGGATATGTCTGTTCGTACTTGCTGAAATCTCTGAAGCCTTTCAGGTCTTTTTTCAGCATAAAGTATTCATCAATCTTCATTTTCGAGCCTCACAGAGTATGTAAAAAACCATCTAACTCGCCCCCTTCTCAAACCCGCGTATTTCGTGCTTGATTTTATTTTCACTTTTGCCAGCTTTTTTATTTTCGATAGCGCCTGTCTCGCATCGTTGACATCTTCAAAATAGATATCCATTCCGTATTTATTCTCCACTATCTCAACACCTTCCAGTTTTTCTATAAATCTCTCAAGCTTTTTAACATTTCCTCTCAGTTGAATCAGTGCAGGATGTTTCACATCCAAAATTTTAATAACTGTTTTAATGTTTTTATCCGCGATGTCTTACAGACTTGTGGAGATTGAGGAAGATCTGCAGTACATAAATGTGGCCTCCAGGAAAAATGATGTTGAACATGCGCTGATCAGGCTCGTACTTTCCACCCTTGCAGATGTTGAGGAAATCCAGAACCTGACTAAAAGAGACATTTCTGCTTCGAGTCGCAACGGGAGAGAAATCTATGCAGTATATTTGAGAAAGCCGGGAAAAAGCAGAAAAGTTCCCGTTGATGGTGGAACCTACACAATCCTCAGAAATATTTCTGCCAGTCTGGGTGGGAAAGATAGGGTATTCAGCTACAGTACTGAGGAGATTGATTCCATAATTGGAAAATACTCTCCAGAAAACAGTCGCTATACTCTTCACAGCCTCAGAGAGGCTCTGATGGAGCTTCTCGCAGATAATCTCCTTGGAAAAACCATTGGTGATATTTTTGAGATGGACTTTGAGGAGCTGGTTGAGTTCATGGAAGAATGCCATCCCATGTTCTCCGGCATGTGGGATATTGATGAAGATGATGTTGCCTCAGACTACTTCCACATGCTGGCGGAGAGGCACGGGATGAGCGTTTCGAAAATGTCTGAGGTTAGTGGTGAGGACGAGGAGAGAATCGAGAAACTTATTGGCAGAAAATGGCTCCAGAGCTACTGGGATTCATACTCGGAGTGATTGCCGGACTTGTACCTGGAATACACCCAAATACTTTTTCGGCGTTAATTCTTGGGGCATCTTCTCTGTTCTCTGCCCGTTTTACTGGTAGTGAGATTGCGATAATGATCTTCGTCTCTTCAGCCGTCTATTCTGTGGTCAGCATAATTCCGGCCGTTTTCGTCGGCGTGCCTGACGAAGATACTTCGCTTGCAGTATTTCCCGCTCACAGAATGGTTCTTGATGGTGATGGATTTGCAGCAATATCCATTTCAGCTGTTTCGAGCTTTCTTTCGTCTCTGTTATGCGTTCCGGTTTACTACATCATTCTGCTGGCAGGTAAATCCGCAGACGTCTCACCCCTCACGACCCCTGTTTTAATCGCTGTTACAGCATACCTGATCCTCCTTGAAGATGATGGATTTGGCGGCAGTCTCGCAAAGTGGAAAAAGAGGTTTTTGGCAGCGGTTGTGTTTCTGCTTTCAGGCGTTACAGGCATTATTTCGCTGAGGTATTTCTATTCCGAAGGTATTTCCATGCTCTTCCCTATTCTAACCGGCCTTTTTGCCTTTCCAACCCTCGTCGCAGGGATGAATTCTGAGGGCATTCCTGATCAGAGGATTAAATTCGTTCTTCCGGAATTTAAAAACGTCCTGAGGGGAACGGTTTCGGGTCTTTTTGTCTCGCTTTTTCCGGGAATAAGTTCCGGCGTGGCAACGGCAATATCTGTTGGGCGAGGGGATGATGAGAAAAGGTACATAGCCTCGATAAGCTCTGCGAATACTGCAAACACGATCCTGAATTTTGCAATTCTGCAATCAGCAGGTAGAGTCAGGAGCGGAACTGCAGACGCTTTCCTTTACTTCACATCTCCTGAAAACTATGGTTATTTGCCCATACTGGCTCTGTCCGCCTCTTTTGCAGCCATGGCGTTTTCTCTGCTGATCTCGGTTCCGGCTATGGGTCTTTTCAGCAGGGTAAGTCCATCAAAGCTATCGAGGTCAGTGATTGCATTTCTGGTCCTCGTTGTTCTATACTTCACCGGCTTTGAGGGGATTGCAGTATTTTCTGTTGCATCTGCAATCGGGATGCTCACACTTTTATTCAGGGTGAGGAGAATCCACTGCATGGGTGCAATAATTCTTCCCGCAATCCTCTACTGAGTTCTGAACCTGCCCTTTTCTATCTGCTCTTCCAGTTTTCTGACGAATCTATCTCCCGTCTTGACAACGGGGATTATCGTCGTATCTCCCCTGAGCATGTTCACCCTGTCGGTGTATTCGCAGCTGTCGTCATGGTTGTGGTAGATGATCCATCTTCTGTATCCGTCTACTTCAGTAAACGCCGAGTATGTTATGATTTCCACGACTATGAATTTGTCTTCCACAATGCCGTGGAGGGTTTCAAAATCCACAATATACAGCCTTTTATTGAAATAGAACACCCTCTGAACCTCGAGACCAACAGCGTTTCTGACAAAATCCCGGAACTCAAATTTTTCAGGATCGTCAATAACTGCAGGTCCGTGGTATGAAATGTTCATGAGCCAGAGAATCTGACCAGGATTTAAAAGCTTCACCTCCACAACCCCATCAACGTTAAATACTTCTCCGGGGAAAAGAAATCATGGATAAGCCCATACTTCAGGTTGCTCTTGACCTTGTTGAGTTAAAAAGAGCTGTTGAGATAGCAGGAGAGGCTCTTGAAGGTGGTGCCGACTGGCTTGAGGTGGGTACACCCCTCATTAAGAGCGAGGGGATGGATTCTATAAGGGAGATCAAGAAGAGGTTCAGGGTGAAAACTCTTGCCGACATGAAGACCATTGATACCGGAAATGTCGAGGTGGAGATGGCTGCAAAAAGTGGGGCTGACATTGTGATAATCCTTGCACTGAGCGACAATTCCACGATCCAGGAGGCAATCAGGGCAGCAAGAAAGTACGGCTCCGAGATTATGGTGGACATGATAAACGTCCCCGACCCGGTTGAAAGGGCGAAAGAGCTTGAGGAGCTCGGTGTGGATTACATAAACGTGCATGTTGGAATAGACCAGCAGATGAAGGGTATGGATCCTCTCGAAATCCTCTCAAGTGTTGCGAACGAGGTCAGCATCCCTGTTGCGGCAGCAGGCGGTCTGGATGCTGAAAAGGCTGCAAACTGCGTTTCTCTGGGCGCAAGCATAGTTATTGTGGGCAGCAATATAACGAAGTCAAGAAATGTTGTGGAGTCTGCAAGGAAGGTTAGGGCGGCAGTGGATAATGCATGGAAAAGCGGAAAGAAGGTGGAATTGAGGAAAAGAGAGCTTGACGAGGAAATAAGGAAAATTCTGATGAGGGTCTCCACGCCCAATATCAGCGATGCGATGCACAGGGCAAGGGCCATGAGAGACGTGCACCCTGTCGTGAGGGGAAAGAAGATTGTGGGTAAGGCCGTAACTGTCAGCGCCTTTGATGGTGACTGGGCAAAGCCAGTCGAGGCAATAGATGTTGCTGGAAAGGGAGATGTGATCGTCATAAAGGTTTCGGGAGACAATGCGGCAGTGTGGGGTGAGCTTGCAACAAGGAGCTGCATAAACAAGGGGATTGAAGGGGTAATCATTGATGGTGCTGTGAGGGATGTGGACGATATCAGGGAACTCGGCTATCCGATCTTCGCAAAAAGAGAGGTTCCCAATGCCGGTGAGCCAAAGGGATTTGGAGAGATTAACGTGAAAGTTGAATGTGGCGGGATTGAGGTCAACCCCGGTGACTGGATTGTTGCTGACGACAATGGAGTGATGGTGATACCTAAGGAAAGGGCGTATGAGATTGCAAGAAGGGCACTTGAGGTCAAAAAACATGAGGAGAGAATCAGGGGCGAGATAGAGGACAAGGGAAGAACTCTTGCTGAGATTGTGGAACTTTACAAATGGGAAAAGGTCCAGTAAGCTGATTCATCTTTTTTCAATCATGTCAATGTATCCCGGAGTTTCCGGTTCGAGTATCTCTCTTACAGATTCTATGAATTCTCCATAGATGTGGGCGTCAAGAGCGAAGTGGTAGTATCTGTGACTGTCGAACCCGCACATCTCTGCGAGATATCTGGTAAGCAGGTTGAATGCAAACATGTTTGCATGCATGGCCCCGTAGGCATCGTTTGAACGCATGTAAAACAGTCCGAAAAATGTTTCATTGACCCCGAACTGATACCCCCTCAGACATGGCGGCTCATCGCTCGTGATGTCCCATGGTCTTGAAATTCCTATGTAGCAATCTCTCCTGCTTTGTCTCTCTTTCAGTTTCTGTATTACGGTGTACAGCTGGTCGACTCTTACATCGTCTTTCTCGCAGTATCTTGCCCTCTCAGCATAGGTGTATGTTTCCCCTTCCCTGAGTATGTTTTCTCTAACCTCTCTGTCTATTGCACCCGCATGAATGACGTAGTCGTGGGCATACTCAACACCATACTTTTTCGTGAACGGTGCCTTGTCGTGTATCTGGTTCTCTTCCGGATTCTTCACTTCTATGAACATTCTGTGGATGTATCTGCTCTCTTCCTGTCCTTCGAAAAGCTCGCCCCACTCCGTCCTTTTTGCGTCCCCATTGTAGTAGATGTTTTCAAGGGCTGAATGCCAGGCGGAAGACAGGTAATCCTCCACTATATGAGTGCCGAGCTTGTGAAATCCGAAAATTTCTGTGTACTGTCTTCTGCTCACCCTGTCAACGTCTCTCTCGTAAATGTGGGGGATCGAGATCAGCATCGCCACGCTTCCGGCTTCGAAACCGGCATTTCCGGAGACCTCTTCCAGAACATGGCTGACAAAGCTGAAATTTGGCATGAAGTAGTTTACGGCATCAAGAGACCTGAAAAATGCTGTAGCATGCAGCCTGCCATCTGCGTAAAGGAGACTTATCTCTGTTATTGCCGGGGGCGTATCACACAGGTGGTCTTTTGGTCTCCAAACGGGGATTGAGACTCTTCGGGAGTATGGAACCTTTTTAAGCTTCTCTATCGCATCACTGATGCAGTCCTCAACTCTTTCTGAATACGTTTCTCCACAGGCTCTCCAGCCGCTTGAATCCGGCTCAAAGTCTGAAGCCGGGTTTTCAGAAATAACAAGCTGGGGCTTTCCTCTCAGTTCTGTCCCGTATTTAGACGAGAATTTCCGGTTCTCGTCAATTATCTTTGAGATCAGCATTTTCTGGAGCTTTTCAGGGTCTTTTGCGATGAGCATTCAGGACACCCCGGACATTCTTATGACCTCGGCTTTTTTAATCCATGGTCTTTGTGGATTCTGAAAGCAATCTGATAAACCCGCGCAGCTCATTAAATGCAGGACTGCCAAAATTCCAGTATCCTGCTTTAGCAGCTTCGCCCAATCTTTTATCAGGTTCGTATCTCGTAGCCAAAAATGCGTGAACTCTCGCTTTTGATTTATCTCTTTGTTCGATTTTATTCTCACTAAGACATTGAAAAAACGAATTTATGCATTCAATTGCAGGATCATTTTTTACTGATTCCAGACATAGGTCCTCCAGCTTTCCATTCGAGCTGTTGTCTGGCAATATCATAATGGCCACCTTCGGTTTGTTTCCGGCTACTTCAAAGGGCCTTTCTGGCGTTGGCAGGTTGGCGCTAGCTAATGCACTTCGAACACTCTTAAACGCGTTTTCAAACCCGTCATCATCAGCATCTCTCGTAATACCAATTGCTTTAACGTTCTTAAATCCTGTTGTGTTCACGAATGCTCTCATAAACTGGTGTAGTCTATTTTTGCCACCATATTCCAGAACCTGAATATATTCGTCTAATCCCATGTATTCTATCAAAGCCCTAAGGAACAATTCCTCGTCTTTTCCTTCTCCGAGTAATATGATTGGCTTTGTTAGGATGGTGGTTCTGGCCATTACTATCTTACCTCCAGATCCATCTCCAGAGCGGCTTCCAAGGATTCTTTATCGTATGGTATGGCCTCTATTTCGTCGCCTATTCTTTCCAGCCTATACAGTCTAAAATTGTATTTGTCATCTGAAAATGCTTCGTGTGCTGCGACAATAAATTCTCTGCTGTGGGTTGTGGCGAAAACCTGAACGTTGAACCTTTCCGCTGCCTTTCCTATGGCTGTCCATACTTTGCTTTGAATGGAGTAATGAAATCCATTTTCTATTTCATCTATTAGAACTACCCCGTCCTTAGCATTTGCTATTGCCAGAATTATGCTACAAAGTTTGACCATCCCTTCTCCCATCAAAGGTAGCGGTATTCTGGATCTAAAACCGAGGTCGCCATGGATTATAGGCACTTCATCTACAACTCTGACAAAAAGTCTTTTTAAGCGAGGTTCAATAATTTTTAAAGCATCCACGATCACATTTTCTTCTCCCTGCACCTCGAGATTTCCAAGTCTTTCTGAGTCGAGTGTTGGATCTGGCCTGTATGATGATGCCAGAAAAACCACGGAGTCTATCGTTCTGTTTGGCGATATGGACGCTTTGTGGTTTATTTCAGGAGGGTAGGGGTAAATATATGAAGATATATTGAAAGAAATTTCCAATGCCTGTGGATGTTCGTATATCCAGTCTATATGTGCGTAGTCTTTAATTCCTGCATGTTTCAGCACTTTTATTGTTAGTTTATGCTCTTCTTTGTCATATTCTGTACTTTTAAATGTCATCTCTCTGTCCGTATCGAAATCAAAAAACAGTGATTCCAGCATTATTTCCGTTTTTCGTCTGAAACTGGGCATCTTATGTGGAGTTAGGCCACGCAGTAGCCAGAGTTTTGAGAGTATATATTTTAGAGATCCATATACAAACCTTTCAGAATCCATTACTTTTTTGTTTGTTAGGATGGAGTGAATAAACAAAGCCTCGAGTAATGCAGTTTTTCCGACATTATTCATTCCAACGATTAAGTTAATTCTCCTTAGCTGGTCTATGTGAAACTCTCTGAAACACCTGAAATTTTGTATTTCAAATGACTTGTACATTTTTGACCCTCTGAAACAAATCTTCAATCACTCAGATTTAAATGTTGCCTCTGATATGTTGTCCGTGTTTCATGCCTGTTTAAGATTTTGGGCAGTTTCTGGAGATTGAGGCAACCCGGTAATTCTCTGACATATCTTTTTTGTTGCAATTCTTGGAAACTAATTCTTTTAGGCTTCTGCTTTTTCGGAAAAAGATGAGCAGCGAAATTTTCTGCTACTTTTGGTGCTGGACTGCATGATTTTTTCCAGCCTGTATAAATCCTGTATGAATGCTCACCTGTCTTTTCCCGAAATTATTTCCCACTTCAACAAACCCCCATGTGAAACTTGACGAGAAAGCGATAAAATGGATTATCAGAGAGAAAGAGAAGGGTACACCGACAAAGGAGATAGCAGAGATCGAAAACATAACACCAAGAAGAGTAAATCAGATCTACAAGCAATACAAAGATACTGGAGAAATACCAAAGCCAAAGAAACCAGGTAGACCTAAAAAAGAACTATCAGAAGAAGAAATAGAAGCCATAAAAGAAGCCTATGAAGAGTACAGGTGTAATGCAGTAGTTCTCCAAACAATCTTAAAGGAAAGAGGTTACAGAATAAGCAAGAACAAAATACACGAAGTGTTGAGAATGAACGGCTATGCTAAGGAGGAGAAGAACAAGAAAAAGCGTAAAAAGTGGATAAGGTATGAGAGAAAGCACTCTATGGAATTATGGCATGCAGACTGGTTTTTCTATAACGGGAAGTGGATAATTGCTTATCTGGACGATGCTTCCCGTCTGATTACTGGTTACGGAGTATTTGATAAAGCAACATCTGAGAATGCCATAAAAGTGCTAAAAGAAGCCATGGATGATTATGGCAGGCCGGAATCAATCCTGACGGATAGAGGTACTCAGTTCTACGCATCTGCAGGGGAGAAGAAGGCTAAAGGAGTATCTAAATTTGAGAAATTCCTTGCAGAGAATGAAATTAAGCATATTGTGGGTAGGGTGAATCACCCACAAACGAATGGAAAGATAGAGAGGTTCTATGGAACGCTGGAAGCTAAAATCAAGTATTTCGATACAGTAGATGAATTCATGGAGTGGTACAATCACAAAAGACCCCACATGAGTCTCAACTTAGATGAACTGGAGACTCCCTATAAAGCATTTTTGAGAAAGTTGACTCCTGAGAGAATATTGAGTTATTCGTGGAGGTGGTTTGATGGTGGGAAATGATTTTAGGAAACTACAGGTTTCTCGGCTGACCAAAATTTTTAAATAAACGTTCCTTGTCAGTGTTGTGTAGGCCAGGGTGGCAGAGGGGCTATGCGGCGGACTGCAGATCCGCTTTACCCCGGTTCGAATCCGGGCCCTGGCTCTCTTACCTTAAGTTCGGATCCTTACCCTCAAGAAGGCCGAGTACCTCTGACTTTTTTATCATGATGACTTCAACCGAGGGGTTCAATTTCTTATCTTCCGCGGGAGGACATTGACTATGGATTTTCACCCACACCATAAACTATCCAAGGCCCTTCAAAGTGTGTTCTTTTCCAAAATCAAATTTTAACGATCGTCCTGACTGGTTTACAAAAAATGAGTTTATGAGAAAAGCTCTTGGTAAAACACGGAAAGGCAGGAGCAGGAAAGTATATGTCCTCACACCGACAGGAAAACGCATCCTCGAACTGCTCGAAGAAATAGAAAGAAAGGGTTTACAGTGAGGGCGTTTCAGGGGAAGAGAAGTTTGAAAAAGAGGCTGAGAAGTATTTGAGCTCTTCAGATGATAAATAAGGATATTCAAATGCTCAATGATATACCATAATCCATATATATCAGTTGCATCGTTAGTATTTCTGATAAGAACTCTGCGGGTGGCGGGGGCGTTCCCCCAGGACGGTCCTCGTAGACCTGCCCTGCTGGGCCGGCCACCCGCAATAAGAGCTATTTCTTCTCAATTTTATCAGCCAGTTCATCAAGTGCTATAAACCTATCCGCGATCCTTTTCAAATCTGGATTCAAAGCGTTCCTGAACATTGCAACCTCGACTCTCAGCCCCAGAGATTTAATTACTTTCACAGCAGGGATGAAGTCCCCATCGCCGCTAACCAGTATGGCGACATCATAGGCTTTGCGAAAACCCAGAGAAAGCATGTCTACTGCCAAAGCAATGTCTATGCCCTTCTCAATTAAACCATCATTTCTTTTTCTCAATGGTTTTGTCACAACATGGAAACCCTCCTCCTATAGAGCGTTATAAAATCTGATTTGCCTCTCTTTTATTTCTTCATTTTCAGGATTGAAGGAGGCATAAAAGTATGCCCTTATCATCTTCCTTCCAGCAGCAAGAGCATCTCTGAGCTTTTCGTAATCTATTTTGAATCCCTGCCTGAACGCTTTGCAGGCATGAAACAGGTTTGAGCCATCGATGAAGATCATTACTCTGTCGGTTCGATCTAACATAGTCGCATAGCATGTGAGGAAGTATATGAATGATTTTGGAAAGTGTGTGAGGAAAGCCCCACATGCTGATACAATGGCTCGTAACTGGAAACTCTAACGGGCACTGTCAAGAATAACATTAAAAAATAAAAACACAAAATAAAACGCATACAACCCCCAATCCAGCAGCTGATAGAAAAGATCAAGGCTAAAAAAGTCTTTCGCAGAAACAAAAAGAAGTTAGAGCTGAAAATACTCCCAGCTTTGCTCTACTTCTACGGACTCTCTTTGGGAAAAGCACAGGTGGGCTTTATAAAGACAGGAATTATGTTACAGGCATGAGACCTTTGGAACGAGAAATGCGGTTGAAGAGTTCTTTTCTATTCTGAAGGGCAGGACTGGGAGGTTCTGGAATAGATTTCCTTTCAGGAGTTCCTTTGAGTCTGTTCAAAGCTGGCTGGAAAATTTTGTTGGGTTGTATAATGTGGAGAGGTAGTTATCTTGACAATGCTCGAAATCAATTTCTAAATGCGCTTTCTTCAAGTTCAGACCTTAGTTTCGTCAACAGCACACAACTTTCTCCGATTCAAACAATGGCGAAAGGATATATATTTCCAGAGCAGACTGGTAATACAGTACACTCCGGAGATGGTAATTTGAAAAAAACTAAAAAAAATCTTCTATTTTCCAGCAAAAAAGCTTCAAAAGCTCCACATGGATGCTGAAGACCTGTGGAGAGTTCCAGCAAAAAATGGCTGGCAGAAATCTCCTGTAAGCCCGATGGAGGTCCTGAGGTTATTCGGGAGGCTGAAGGTCAGAGAGGGTTTCGAGCTTATTGCCTATGTGTTCAGGGACGGGTTGCAGGGAAAGGGCGTGGTCTGGGCTGTCCCTGAGGGGCATTTTCCAGAAGTTGGGGAGTGCGCTAAGCTTGACGAAGTCGGCACACCAAAGCCCGAGAAAGCGCTTTTACCGTCGATGGTCCTCGACGGAGATGGAACTCCGGAATCGTACATCCAGGCATCGATTTTCCTGCGGGAGATGGACGAGTTTGGCGCACTCTGGCATGAGCTTAGATGGGGTTTGCATGAGATAATTGACGAGCTGCCTGCGGGATTCCATCTTCCGGAGATGGTGGACATCAGACCCAGGACTGTTTTTGAAAAAAACACCGTAACGGAGTTCTTTACGCTCGAACTGCTGGAAAAAATGATTTACAGGCATTCCGACACGTTTGATGGGTACTCTCTGAAAAACCGGATCGATGAAAAACACGGGATTGAGAAGTGAGGGCTGGCAGATGTGCTTCCATCAGAAGTAACCTCCCACACTCACATCAATCCCCGCTTCACCCAGCATCTCCACGAACTCCCTGTAATCGGGCCCCTCTTTCACTTCGAAAAACTCCCTGCCGAGCCACCTGTACTTGTCCCTCGAAAGTGAGTGGTAGGGCAGCACATCCACCCTCCCGGCATCAAGCCTCAGCAGCAGGTCGAGGAAAGCGCGAAAATCATCATGGCTCTGAAAGTTGCACGAGGGGATGAATGGAATCCTGACCACAACATCTGATGCGGGAAGAAGCTTTCTCAGGTTGTCCAGAATCAGCTCGTTCCCTGTCCCGGTCAGCAGCCTGTGTCTCGCGCTGTCGTAATCCTTGAGGTCGTAAAGAAAAAGGTTTACGAGATCCAGAGTTCTTTCGATGTTTTTCCATGGCGTGTGTCCGGATGTGTCTACGGCCGTGTTTATTCCCTCATCCCTGCACAGCCTGAGCGTCTCCAGAAGGAAGTCGGGCTGAGAATACGGTTCACCTCCTGAAAAGGTGACCCCTCCACCGGAGTTTCTGTAAAAAACAGCGTCCTTCCTGATCTCATCCAGAATCCCGGACGGCTCAACGTCCTGCCCGTAGATGAACAGAGCCTCGCTCATGCAGACCTTCACGCACTCTCCGCATCCATTGCAGACATCCCTGTCCACCTCAATCCCTGAAGACTCTGGCTTTAATGCGTTTGCGGGGCATGCAGCCACACATCTATGACATGAGGTGCACTTCTCAGCCCTGTAGGCAATCTCAGCTTCAAACCTCTGCGACTCCGGGTTGTGGCACCACACACATCTGAGGGGACAGCCCTTGAGAAAGATGGTCGTCCTTATCCCCGGGCCGTCATGGATCGAGAACCTCTGGATTCTGAATATCCTTCCCTTCATGCTCACAGCCTGCAGGAAATCCTTGCGATCAGCTCGTCCTGGACGTTTCTTGAGAGCTCCACGAAGTAGGCGCTCCACCCCGCAACCCTGACGAGCAGCCACCTGTACTTCTCCGGCTCCTCCTGAGCCTTCCTCAGCACGTTCTCGTTGAGAACGTTGAACTGAATGTGCATCCCTCCCAGCTCGACGAAGCTCCTGATTAAGGCTTTGATAATTCCAGTGCCCTTACCTCCGAGAATTCCGGAGTCGAGGTTGACCGTGAAGGAAGCTCCGTTCGATAGCTTGTCATAGTTGATCTTGCTTACTGACTTTATCGCCGCCGTCACGCCTTCCCTGTCCATTCCCGTTGACGGGGAGACTCCGCTGTTCAGGCTCATTCCCTGCTTCCTGCCTGATGGGAGTGCGGAGGTCATGAAACCGAAGGCCACGTTTGTGGTCATCGGGTAGCAGCCGGCCGTGAACCTCCCGCCCCTGAAGTTTCTGTATCTTGCAACCTCATCGCAGTACACCTCCAGAACCATCCTTGCGTACCTGTCAGCTTCGCCATCATTTCCATACTTCGGAGCGCTGAGCAGGATTGACTGCAGCCCCTCGTATCCATCAAAGTCGCTCCTGCACGCCTCTATGATCTCCTCGAGCGTGTAGCCCTTCTTCAGCGCATGCTCCATTGCCGCAAGCGAATCTGCAACATCCGCAATGCCGACAGCCTGAATTCCGGTGAAGTTGTACTTCGCCCCTCCTTCGGTCACATCCAGCCCCCTGTCAAAGCAGTCCTCCACGCAGAGTGACAGCAGAGGGGTTGGCTTCACGCACGCGTTTGCGTATTCAAGAATGTTTGAGCCTGTAACGACGAGCCTCACTATGTGGGCGAGCTGCTCCCTGAACGCGGAGATCACGTCATCGAGAGTTTGCGGTCTTTTTTCAGACTTCACGCCAAACTCATAGCCGAAGACCATGTCCTGTCCGCCGTTGAGAGCATACTCCAGAGCCTTGGCAACGTTTATCAGCGCGGCATCGCTTGACGTGAAGGCATTTCCGAACGGTGAGATCTCCACACACCCGATCGTGGAGTAGTTCCACGCATCGCCCTCCTCAACCCCGGCAAACCTGAGCGCTCTGAAGACAGCCTCGTCATTGAATATCCCCACGTTATTCTTCCCCTCGGCGATGATCCCGGCAAGCATCTCCAGAAAGCTGTCGGGCGTTTTCGAGCTGACTCTGACGTGGACGTTGGGCTGCCTTAGCGGGATCGCTTTCGTGACCTCAAGCATGAGGTACGAGAGCTCGTTGGTCGCATCACTGCCGCTGCCGTCAACCCCTCCAATGGTAAGAGCCTGATTCGTGGCCTGCCCTGAGAAGTAAAGCTCCAAGAGAGAGTCGAACGGAGGAACGATCTCGTTGGGCTTCACCCACAGGTTCGCGAGGATTTCGAAGGCTTTTTTCCTGTCGATTCTGCCCTCCCTGAGGTCCTTCAGATAATAGGGCAGCAGGTACTGGTCTATCCTGCCCATGGATATTCCCTGCTCGTAGTTCTCCTGATGCAGTGCGCACTGAACGAACCACACGAACTGCACTGCCTCGTGGAAGCTTTCTGGCGGTTCGGCAGGGACTCTCTCGCAGATCTCTGCAATTCTGATAAGCTCTTCCCTCCTTGCCTCGTCACCCTCCTCTTCAGCCATATTCCTCGCAAGCCCGGCATACCTTTCGGCAAAGCGGGTCATCCCTTCAGCTGTAATTTTTGTGGCCTCGTAAAAAACGAGCTTTTCTGCATCCTCACATCCGCTTTCCCTGATCTCGGCAATCCTCCTCTCGCTCTCCTCCACGAACCACCTGAAACCCCTATTGAGCAGGTACGGGTAGTTCACGGCAACATGAGATATCCCGGCAAGCTCCGTGAGAACGAAAAGCGAGCCTGAAAGCATGACCTCCATTATGTCCGGCATGAGCTTTGACGCGAAGGCCTCAATGTTCCTGCTCTCCCAGTAAGGAGCTATCTCCTCCACAAGAATTCTGGCATCCTCCTCATCAACCACAAGCCTGTTGCTCTCCCTCCCGGGAAGGCTTTCGAGGTCGTTTATTATCCTCAGACCAACCCCTTCCGGAAACAGAATCGCTCCCGGAGGGTCTGGAAGCATCGTTCCGACAATGATTTCTCCGGGCAGAATCTGAATCGGGATGTTCTCAAGTATATGCTTCAAAGCCTTCGCCTGCCTTACGGGCATCGGCTCTCCTTCGCTCTCCTTCATGGATTCTGTGTAGAGTGCCGCCCTTTCAATGCTCAGCCTGGCAGGCTTCTGAACATTCGAAACAAGCATAGAAATTCGGTCCATAAAACGAGTCTCGTGAAGTACATATTTAGAGGTTTCGCAAAAAGTGAAGTATTAATAATTAAAGTTTCCGGACCCGCAAAAAACAGGGAAAAACCGGAAATCAGTTACAGAACAATTCTTTGAGCGGGATCTCTTTTCCGCAGCTGCAGCAGACCACAAAGACACCGACATTTCCTCTGTCCTTCACTTTTATATCTCCGCCATCCCTGTAGTCAAGATACCACACAACCTTTTCAAGGTCTGCCCCGCAGCCCGTGCATGCTACTCCTCCTGAATTATCCCTGAACCACTTCAGAAGCTCGATAGAAGAGACCTCTTCAGAGCCGACAAGCTCTGAAAGCCAGGTCATGGGTTTGAGGAGAGAAGAAAGTTAGATAACATTTTCGTTTCCGTTAAGGTTATCGGGAAAGGTTTAGTAAAAACAGGAGCAATCAACATTATGAAAATCGTGTTTCATCCAGAATTTTACAGGGTTTACACGGCAGACCCCGCTGCTGAAGAGGGCAGAATGGAGGCAATAATAAGCGAGCTGAAAGACTACGAAATCGTGGAGCCTGGAAAGGCCGAAAAAGAAGACATTCTTCTTGTCCACACCGAACGGCATTATGAGTGGGTCAGAAACGAAACAGGAGTTTACGATGTGGCTGTTCTTGCAGCAGGTGGGGCAATTCTTGCCTCGGAGATTGCATTTGAGGAGCCGGCTTTTGCCGCCGTACGCCCTCCCGGGCACCACGCGAGTCCAAACAGCGCATGGGGGTTCTGCTATTTCAACAACATTGCAATAGCCGTGAGAAAGCTCATCATCTGGGGAAAGATCAAGAGTGCAGCAATCGTGGATTTTGACCTGCATTTTGGTGACGGGACTGCAAACACCTTCAGAGATAATGAGAGGGTGAGTTACTTCCACATGAAAGGCGGAGATGTTAACGGCATTGCAGAGTTCCTTGAAAGCTCTGAATATGATATTGTTGCCGCTTCCGCTGGATTCGATCGTGCAAAAGAGGACTGGGGAGGTATTCTCGACAGGGGAGACTACACCGAGATAGGCAAAATTCTGAAGGAGTATTCTGAATATCGGTGCAATGGCAGGAGATTTGCAGTGCTTGAAGGAGGATACAACCACGCAGTTCTCGGGAAAAACGTAAAGGCATTCCTCAGAGGTCTCGAATGAATGCAAACACAATGAAACTGGGTCTGCCAGATTTTCATTCATACTAATTTGAGGCATATTATAAAATTACACATCCACAATCGATTAATACTCCGTCCTCTCACACAGGTAGATACCATGCTGAGCAGTCCCGCAATCTGGAGAGAGTTCTTTCAGAATTACTACCAGGATGAACTTAACAAAATAGCCGGGAGAATTTCAACTGGGAGTTTTGGAGTCAGAAGTATAAACGTGGATGTCCTGTCACACCTCACAATCTTCAAAGAGGGTACTCTTGCAGAGGAGCTTTTCTCAAATCCAGACAAGGTAATCGACGATGCCAGAAGAGGAATCGAGCTTACAGACAACATTTACGATGTTAAACTCGAGAACTGCATTCCCAGGTTTTTCAACCTCCCGCTCGCAAGGAGAATACTGATAAGAGATCTGAGAGCGGAACACATATCCAGGTTCGTGGCAATAGAGGGGATAGTAAGGAAGGTTACGGAGGTAAGGCCGAAAATTGTTGAGGCGGCATACTTCTGTGGCAACTGCGGCAAGAAGGTTAAGGTCTATCAGGAAGAGGGTGTTCTGAAGCCTCCTTATGAGTGTCCGGCATGCAAATCCAAACGCTTCACGTTTGTGCCAGAAGAGAGCGTGCTTATAGACAGCCAGAGAATAAAAATCCAGGAATATCCGGAAAATCTGAAGGGTGGAGAGCAGCCGCAGAGCATCGATGTTTACCTGGAGGGAGATATTTCAGGGATCATAAACCCCGGAGACAGGGTTGTGATAAACGGCATCGTGAGAGCCAATCCGAGAGGCCAGGGGATGAAAAAGCTGACCCACATGGATCTCTTCATCGAGGGAAATTCAATAGAGATTCTGCAGCAGGAGTACGAAGAATTCGAGATAACGGAAGAGGACAAAAAGAAAATTCTCGAGCTTGCTGAGGACGAGGGAATATACAGAAAAATAGTGGGGAGTATTGCACCATCAATTTACGGATACGAGGACATAAAGCTCGCAATAGCCCTGCAGCTTTTTGGCGGCGTGCCCAAAAGACTCCCGGACGGGACGGAGATCAGAGGAGATATTCATATCCTCCTCGTGGGAGATCCGGGAGTTGCAAAGTCTCAGCTTTTGAGATACGTCCACAGAATAGCACCGAGAAGCGTTTACACCACTGGAAAGGGAACAACCACAGCCGGACTGACGGCAACTGCGGTGAGAGATGAAGTCGATGGCAGATGGACTCTCGAAGCCGGTGCGCTCGTTCTTGCAGACAAGGGTATCGCGCTGGTGGACGAGATAGACAAGATGAGGGCTGAAGACAGAAGCGCTCTGCACGAAGCAATGGAGCAGCAGACGATCAGCGTTGCAAAAGCGGGTATCAATGCTGTTCTGAAGGCAAGATGTGCCCTCCTTGGAGCTGCAAACCCGAAATACGGCAGATTCGACAAATATCAGCCAATAGCCGAGCAGATAAATCTGTCTCCAACCCTCATGTCAAGGTTTGACCTGACCTTCGTCCTTACTGACGATCCCGACGTCGAAAGGGACAAAGCCCTTGCCACCCATATACTGAAAACCCACAAACTCGGAGAAAAGCTCGAAAAAATGAAGAATGTTTCAAGCGAATACACAAGACAGAGCCTTGAGGCAGAGATTCAAAAGGTTACACCGGCAATAGAGCCAGATCTGCTCAGGAAATACGTTGCCTACGCCAAAAGGACTGTTTTTCCGGTATTAACAGAGGAGGCTGAGAGAAGAATAGTTGAGTTCTACGTGGGAATGAGAGGAAAAGCCAAGGAAAATTCCCCGGTTCCGATAACAGCAAGACAGCTTGAAGCACTCATTAGGCTGGCCGAAGCATCTGCAAGAATCAGACTTTCCGACAGAGTCGAAGTAGAGGACGTTGAAAGAGTAATCAGAATAATAAGGAAGAGTCTCGAACAGATAGCGATGGACCCTGAGACAGGAGAGATCGACATAGACTACGCATATTCCGGCACGTCAAAAACGCAGAGAGACAGGATAATGGTTCTGAAGAAGATAATAGAGGAGCTCGAAAAAGAATATGATAAAGGAGTCCCGGAGGAACAGATTTTTGATGAGGCTGAGAAGCAGGGAATAGATAAGGTCAAAACAAGAGAACTGCTGATAAAAATGAGAGAAAGAGGAGAAATCTACTGCCCGAGACCGGACCACTACAGAGTCGTCCACAATTACTGATTACTTAACAAACCTCACCCATTTTCTCGTTACGGCCACAGTTCTGCCAGTATTCTCAATGATTTTTTCGGGGAAGAGACCTCTCAGAAAGTTGTAAAGGAAGGTCCTCTCGCTCGCCCCAATGATCGTGAGATCGAATTTTTCAGATTCTCTGGCGATTCTCAGGGCAGGATCGCTGTCCACCACGTACTCGGTCTCAACATCTATACCTTCCAGCATTTCAGCGAGCTTTTCAAACACCTTCTCCGCCTTTTTCCTCTCTTCAGCAGATCTTCCAACGTGAATCAGCTTTACCATCCCGTGCCTTTCCCTTGCAATGTTTCCTGCTATTTCGCAGGCGAGTTCGACGTGCGGGCCACCGGCGGCGGGAATGAGAATCGTCTTGAAATCAGGTACATGTTCTCCATACTCAAACCGGACAACGAGGACATCACATGCGGCCTTCATCAGGACAGGGTCAATGGTGCTACCCAGCACTGCGTCCTTTCTGAAGGTCCTCCCTCTCCAGCCCATGACAATCAGGTCTGCATCGACCTCTTCCGAGGCTGCTATCACTGCCTCAGCAATACTGTGTCCCACCTTGACAATCCCCCCGGAGGGTACAGTGAGACCAGATATCAGGTTCTCAACGAGCTCCTTTGCCTCCTTAACCTCACCCCTCAGTGCGGAAGGTGGTGTCTGCATTGGGGCTTTAACAACACTCATGACGATTACCGCTCCATCCCTCTGCCTGGCGATAATCTCGGCAAACCGGACAAGCTTTTTTGCTATGACCGGATTTGCAACAGGTACAAGGATCGTAAACTCTTTTCTTTCAACCGGAGCTTCTGAGTAAACGGTAACAAGTTCTTCCTGAATTCTCTTCTCCATCTCTTTTTCCGAGTATGCAAAATAAACAAACGCCCCGAGAAATATCCAGGCAAGCGTTATGGCAAATACAAGCAGGCCGTGCTCCAGCTGAGTTATCAGGTAATATGAAACCACAAGCTGGGAGACTATCGCCACTATGGACAGAACGTGGGCCAGAGGAAGTTTAAAGCTTCTCTTTATATCCGGACGCCTCAGCCTGAGAACCACAAGGGACAGATTCACAAGGATGAACAGAATTATGAACATGAAGCTTGCAGCAGACGCCACAGTTTCAATGGGTGCCAGAGAAGAGACTGCAACAATGATGTAGCTGAAAAATATCGCGTAATGTGGAGTTCTGGTCTTCTGATTGATGTCAGAAAAAATTCTGTGGAGATAACCGGTTCTGCTTAACGCAAACACAACTCTCGAGGATGAATAAATTGTTGCGTTCATGGCACTTATCGTGGAGATAATACCTCCCGCCAGAATCATGTAGCCACCGAAGGGCATTATTCCGTCAGCAACCCTCACAAGACTGAGTTCAGCAAGCTTTCCGAGAAACATCCAGCTTGGTTCATCTGCCTTCACAGCACCAAGCAGAGAGAATGCAACCAGGATGTAAATTGCAACAGCAGTCCAGAGTGAGACAACTATGGCCCTTGGAATGTTTCTCTCCGGATTCTTAACCTCCTCTCCGCTCTGGACAATTATCTCAAAGCCCTCGAACGCAATAAACGTGAGACCCATGGCCGCAAGAACTCCCGAAACTCCGTTTGGCATGAATGGCGTGTATGATCCCAACCAGTCAGGATACGTGAACGTTTTGTAAATGCCAAACAATGCGAAAACCACCAGAATCATAACCTTTAGAATCGTCACTATTCCACCAAGTTTTCCGCTCTCTTTGGCACCCTTGTAGTTAACGTAGGCAAGAAAAGTGATCATCAAGAAGGCAGAGAGTTTTGCCAGAGCTGGTCTTGGAAGGGGGATGCCTGCAAAACCGATAACAAGTTCAGCAAAGAAGGCTCCAAACGTAACTGCGTAAAGGGCACAGGCTATTGTATGGGCTGCCCAGTCAACCCAGCCTGCCAGAAATCCCGGAAACTTGCCCATCGCCTCTTTTATCCAGAGGTAACTTCCACCAGCCTGAGGAAGGGATGACCCAAGCTCTGCGTACGCCAGACCCGTAAGCGTCGCAATGAGCCCATTAAGAAGGAAAGCGAACAGTATTGCCGGCCCAGCAATTCCAGCTGCTATGCCCGTTAATGCAAAAATGCCGGCACCTATCATCCCGGCAATTCCGATCATCGTTATGTCAAAAAAAGAAAGATCTCTGCTCAGAGACACCTGAACACTCCGCTGCACAGAACCACCTGAAAGGTTTTCAAAGCGCTGAGAAGATAAAGGTTTCTTTAACTGCAGTGAACCTGAAGGGAAAGAGAGTTATAAAAAACAGTAAATTAAGGATACTGCAGGTCTACATTCTTTCCAGAGCCTCAATTCCAAGAAGTTCGAGACCGTTTCTCAGCACAATCCTCGTGGCATCAACAATGGCAAGCCTGTGCATCCTCAGATGACTGTCCTCAACGAGAACAGGATTTCGATGATAGAAATCATTGAATCTCTCGGCGACATCCATGACATACTCGGCAAACACGTTCGGCCTCAGAGTGTTCACGACTCTTTCCAGCACATACGAGAATTTCGAAAGGAGGAGAATCAGAGATCTCTCCACTTCGTCCATGTGCTCATAACTGAATTCGAGGTCAGCGTAGCCGTTCTCTACTGCTTTCCGCATTATGCTGCACGCTCTGGCATGGGTGTACTGAATGTAGCTCGCAGTCTGCCTCTCAAAGTCCAGAGCTTTTTTCCAGTCGAAGGTCATGGGCTTTTCTGGCGAAACCCTGACAAAGTCAAACCTCAGTGCACCGACCGCCACAGCCCTTGCCACCCTCTCCTTCTCTTCCGCATCAAAATCCCTGTCGGCCAGTATCTTCTCTGCCTCAACCAGAGTCTTCTCAATAAGTTCATCCGCCGAGATGAACTTGCCTTTCCTTGTACTCATTGACCCCTCCGGCAGAGATACGAATTCAAAAAACACAGTTTCTGGAGGCCTAAGCCCTATCGCCTCAAGAACTGCAGAAAGCTGTTTTGCTATGAGCTTGTGATCTGCCCCGAGTACGTTCACAAACCTTTCGTAATTTTCATTCTTCCAGAGGTGGTATGCAAGGTCTCTCGTTATGTACAGAGTGGTCCCGTTTTCCCTCCTGAGTATAACATCCTTGTCAAACCCGAACCTCTTCATGTCGATGTAATGGACTCCATCCTGCTCAAGCAACCCCTTTTCCTCAAGCATTTCAAAGATCCTGTCGACATAACCGTTCCTGATGAACTCCGATTCCCACACATATCCATCATGTTCGACGTTGAGCGTCTCAAGTGTTTCCTTTATACCCTCAAGAGCCTTGCCGATCACATCTCTGAACAGCTTGATTGCCTCCTCATTTCCCTGTTCATACTCGATCATCAGTTTCTCCACATCCTGATTTATGCCTTCGTCTTCCTCAGCATCTGCATTGATCCTTATGTATGCCCTTGCAACCTCGTGATCCGGTTTTCCTTCGCCAAGACCGTATCTTTTAACTCCCAGCACGGCCATTGCGGCCTGCCTTCCCATGTCGTTGACATAATACTGAGTCACAACATCAATGCCAGCCTTTCTGAAAATTCTTGCGAGAGTGTCGCCAATTATGGAGTTTCTTATATGGCCGATATGCAGCGGCCCATCGGGGTTTGCAGACGTGTGTTCTATAAGGACCTCTCCCCCAAGCTTCAGTTCTCCGTACCTGAAGTCTTCATCCAGCACGGCATTAACAGTATCTTCAAAAAACTCCTCGCTGGCGAAGAAGTTGATATAGCCATTGACTATCTCAATTTTACCAATGTAATCCCCTGAAAATTCAAAATCTTCCACAAGCTCCTCGGCAATTTCCTGGGGCTTTCTTTTCTGCTCTTTTGCAAGTTTAAACGCAACTGTGCTTGCAAGGTCTGCATGCTCGCTTTCTCTCAGAAATTTATCTTCAAACCCGGTTGCTTTTTTAACCTCATCATAAAACAGCCTGAACATTACCATCCCTCTGGTTTGTACCTGAGAATGGCTGCAATACCCCCAAATGCGTTCTTAAGCATGGCGCCCTCTTCTGACTCCCCTGAAATGAACTCCACTTTAGCTCCGCTTGCCTCCGCAAGCTCGGCAAGCTCAAGAATGACGTCCTTTCTCTCGATTTCCTCCATCCTGACATTATCCTTTTCACAGATCATTTCTTTATCAGTATTTTCCTTCATGGTAACCTCTTTCTCCTCTCCGCAGACAGGGCATCGGTACCTGACTCTCTCATACCTCAGATCTTCAGAAACCAGCAGAGTGTCAACTGCACCCAGACTCAGATACTTTCTAACCTCCTCTTCACCATAAGCTGCATTCCCGTCCTTTATAACCTCCTTCATGAACCGGTTCAGCAGCTTCTTCTCCCTCATCAGGTCGAGTTCCTGCAGCGCATCGCTTGCCTTTTCCACAAGCTCATAGAGGCCACTTTCATCAGTATAACTGACGTCAAACAGCCCGATAACCTTCTGCTGAAGCTCGTGGTGGAGGTAACCTCCCTCGTAAAACTCCTCCTTGGTCGGTGAGGGCCCCCCAATTAGAATCCCAAGCAGGTCCTCCCGGTAGGGAAGCAGAGCTTCCGTTGCCTTGTCTCCAACTCTCTTGTAGAACTCATGGATGGCAATCTCTCTGAGCCTTTCAAACCTCACGCTGCTCTGACCACCCTGTCTGTGCTTCCCGGGAACGTTGGAAGTTGCGTATGCAAGAAGTTCTATTCTCTTGCCCCTGAGGATACCTATTGC
This sequence comes from Geoglobus acetivorans, assembly GCF_000789255.1. Lineage (NCBI taxonomy): Archaea > Methanobacteriati > Methanobacteriota > Archaeoglobi > Archaeoglobales > Archaeoglobaceae > Geoglobus > Geoglobus acetivorans. The sequence goes on along the minus strand of NZ_CP009552.1, from coordinate 188,648 downwards.
CGCCTCTCTTCTGTCCAGCACAATCAATCCGTATACCTTTTTCTCGGCAAGCATCTCTTTCAGAGGTTCAAGGTAAAATGTCGAGTCGCAGTGATACTTGTAGAGAGGCACGGGTTCGGGAGGTTCAATGATCTCAGTTATGTGCTTCTCCCTTCCACCTCCGAGATCAATAACTCCGCTGATGATCACCATTCCATTCTCAGGAGGTTTTCTGTAAAGTTTCAGCCTTTGCAGTATCGCTTCGAGTCCAGCAGTGACGTGCGTCCTTGTCTGTTTAGATTTTATGTTCTGGGCCTGACTCAGCTCATTCCTAAGCTGAGCGGAGACATCCGCAATATTCTTATCAGGAGGAATGTAAAGGGTGATCAGTTCGGTACCCCTACCCTTAAACTTTTCAAGTTCTTCGAGTTTTCTTCTGAATTCATATTTAAGCCTGCTATCCATGACCATCACCTCACACCATTGCTTTATAATACCTCGCCCTCAAACTCTGCCAGGTTCTTATAGCCCTCAAAAGGTCTATTTTCCTGAAGGCCGGCCAGTAAACATCAACGAAATACGTTATGCTGTTGGCACACTGCCAGGGCAGGAAGTTGGAAAGTCTCTGCTCCCCTCCGGTCCTTATGAGGATATCCACGTTCTCGTAACCATTATCCGAGTAGAGGTGGTGGGAGATCAACCTCTCATCAATATCGTCCGGCTTAATTTTCCCTTCCCTGACCTTCCGGAGTACATTCCTGACAGCGTCAATTATTTCCTGCCTTCCCCCATAACCAAAGGCAATATTCAGGAAAAACCTGTCATATCCTGCAGTTTTTCGCTCAACCCGCTCAATCACCTCAACAAGGTCGTCGGGAAGCATACCTCTGTATCCCACCACCCTTACTCTCATCCGGTTTCTGTGCGTTCTTGGATCTTCAAGGAGTCTGTTCATCTCCTTCCTGAACAGATCAAAGATATTCCTCTTTTCCTCTTCGCTCCTCCTGAAATTCTCGGTTGAAAAGGCATAGAGTGTGACTACCCTGACTCCGATTTCCCTGCACCAGTCCAGAACCTTTTCGGCTTTGCGGGATCCAAAAAAATGGCCCATGTGGGATGGCATGCCTCTCTTTCTGGCATACCTCCTGTTACCATCCATTATTATCGCAACATGCTTGGGGATTTCCCCCTTCCTGACATTCCTCAACAATCTGAGCTCATAGATTTTCGCTATCATACTCCGTCAAAACATTCTTAACCAGGTCAAGATACTCGCTTTTGAGACAGTATCTATTCTTTTCTCCCATCTCCACCTTTAAAATGCCCAGTCTTGCACTCATGAGTCCGACCATTGCTGAAACTCCCCTCGGGTTTAACTCGAAGCCCTGATTCTTCAGCATTTCGTGTATTTCCCCAGTCGTATACTTTCTGCCTCCAATGAGCAGTTTTATTAGGCTCTTCCTCACACCTGTCCTGTCTCTTTCCAGATACTTCCTCAATCGTCTTTCAATTTCCTCTGCCCTCAAGTCCTCACCTCAGCGGATCTTTTTCAAGTATCAACCTTTCTGCAGTGGGATACCTTTCAATAATCGACGCATAAAACCTGTCCTTCAGCTTTTCAGCCACACCTACATCAACTTCAAAGCCCTCATCAACCTCAGTAAACTGGGCATTCATGCGGATTAAGAATTTTCTGATTTCATCCTTATTGCCTTCAACCAGTCCACATATCACCGTCCCTTCCTTTGTAACTCTGTAAAAATCAGGCATATTGAAGGCCATTCTTATCAGCCTTCGCCTGAACTGGGCTATTTCCTTGAACTTCACGCTGCAAAAGTGAAACTTATCGACCTTCCGGGCGTATTCATCGGCAACCTCTTTGCTCCCTATGGCCTGATAAAAGTCTCCCGGTTCCCAGCCACTTTCCATAAGCCTGCGGTAATTGGAATCGGAGAACTCGAGCTCATTTACGTTGAGAAATGCATCATTCCCGTTCACGATTTTAACAACAACCTCATCAAATCTCAAAGCAGGGACCTCGAAACCAGCTTCAATTCCGGATTTCTTCGCTGCCTTCAGGGGTGCCTCATACATTTCAGCATTTTCAAGCTCTGGAGGGTGAAATCTTATTTCGTCCAGGCCCTTTTCAGACAGTTTCGAAATCATGCTCTCCCGGACGGGGATGCTTGTATAGATGTGGGTGTGCAATCCGGCATGCGAGAAGATTTCAAGGAATTCGTATACCCTCTCCGGGTTTGTTAAAGGCTCACCCCCCGTTATCGCAACACCTTCCGCCGACATGCTCAGAGCCTCATCAACGATGTCGTCAAGATTCTCCACGAAACGCTCATTCGCAAAGACCACATCCTTCCCACGCCTGTCCTCAGATATTGGGCAGTAGAAACAGTTATGGGGGCAGCTCCCCGTTATAAAGAGGACCATCTTGGCCCCTTTTCTGCAGAGCCTGCAGCCCTCAGACAGATAGGAGTAATAGCTGCCAGCCTCGATCCTTCTGAACTTCATATCTCCATGAACCTCTTTCTTACGAAATCAACCCCAAGAGAACTCAGGAAGTATCCGGCTCTCGGACCATGCTTCGTATCGAGAATTGCCTTGTAAATCGCCTGAAAAGCTTTTTCAGGCTTTATACCGACTTTCTGAGCGACTTCATAAACCAGTTTGTGTAGCTTTTCTGCATCCATGTCATCCTCAAGAGATCCAGCAAACTCGTTCAGAAACCGCTTTTCGTCCTCGCTGAACCCGGATTTGATTTCATCTCTGCTTTTTTTGACAGAGAATTTGAGGTTCTCCGGTGCGTATTTCTCAAGCCACTTTCTTGCATACTTCAGCCTTCTCTCAACATCTCTCTTAAGATCCTCGTCAATTTCATGTCCATTTCTTTCCAGAATCTCCAGTACCTTTTCCAGGTCCCATTCAGCAATCTGCCCGACAACCAGAAGATGTCTGAATGGCACATCAGAATAAACAACATTCTCGACCAGAGACAGTTCGACACTTCTGTCTCCCTGGTGATAGGCATTTTCGAACTCATCCACCACATCCAGCAAACCAATACCGGGATCAAACTCGATATGTCTCTCAGGTTTTGATCTTATGATGATGTACCTAACGATCTCTGGAGGAAGAATCTCAACCATTTCTCTGACCGGAACGACTATGCCCTTCGAACTCTTCATTGCCCCCTTGCCCTTGAGATTTATCCATTCGTAGACGATGGGGAAAGGAGGTTCTATTCCGAAGATCTCCTTTGCTATCCTCTTTCCGGTATCATAACTGCCTCCAGCAGCAGCATGATCCTTTCCGAATGGTTCAACATTAATTCCAAGGATACCCCACCTTGCAGGCCAGTCAACCCTCCAGACCAGTTTGCCTTCAGTAAGGTCGCTCTCCCCCTCATGTCCGCAGCTTCTGCAGATATAGCTCACCTTTTTTCCATCAAAACCCGTAACTCTTGTGGAATTCAGCCTGCCGCAGTTTTTGCACACAGGCATGAACGGGCTCCAGCCATCCTCAACATCTCTCCCGGATACCTCCTTCAGAATTTTTGCTATCTCATCTTTCTTTTCAAGAGCCGTCCTCGTTTTTCCGGTATACTCTCCGCTTTCATACATCTCATGAGCCTTTTTCAACGTTACAGGAATGCCAAGAATTTCGAGGGACTCGAGGAATGGCTGGAGAAAATGCTCTGCGTAGTTTTCATGACATCCTTCCGGATCAGGAATTCTGCTCAAAGGCATTCCCACGTAATTTTCATATTCTTCAGGAAGAAACGGATATCTTTTCCTCAGGGGGTCAAATGTATCCGCAATGTAAACAATCTCAGCTTTACCACCCTTCTCATCGATCGCCCTTCGTATTGCATCTGCCGTGAGCATCTCTCTCAGATTTCCGAGGTGAATGTGACCGCTGGGAGTTATTCCGGTGGCTATCCTCACACTATCCTTTTCAGATAGAATCCTTTCAGCAATAACATCAGCCCAGTGAATTATATCGCTCATCGCTTTTCAGCCGAAGAGAGGTTTTAAAAAAGTTTCATCCTCCTTCTCAGAAAGACATTTTCAAGAGCAAGAGAAGAAAGATGGGACTCAAAACTTTCAAATTCCGGAACGGGTTCGTTTACAAACACCCCAGTTCGCCCAATCTCTCTCCTCCTCTCAAGAACTCTGAATCTCTCCTCTACAATCTCTATACCGACGTCGAGATAATCTGCAAGCTCACTCTTGTCCATCTCGTTGGCAGGAATCTCCATATGACCATCCTTCACGGGAACAATCAACATGAGCCTTTTATCCACTCCGGCAACCCGCTCATCTCTCCTGAGCATATCGAGATCGAGAAAACCGCCAAACCTGTAAAAGTCAAGCTCCTTATCCCGCATCTTCACAAGTGGAAAGCTCACATTGGCCATGTCAAGCGCAATCTCACCTTTAATGGCATAATTCGGCGTGGCCTGAATTATCCTTCGCTCCAGAATGCTGAAATCCCTTAAAGCCAGTTCAACCTTGTAAGACGGGATGTTGAGAGGTATGAAAATGTCAACATCGCTGCTCTTTTTCACATCCCCTCTCGCAACAGAGCCGTAGACAATAGAGGGTATTCCATGGTTCTCAAGAGTGTCCATGATTTCTTCAGCTATCTTCCTTTTCTCCGCAAGCAACTTCCATCTCTCGTGTGAATACTTCACTCTCTTCCGCTGACCAAAGGTAGCAGTTTTCCCTCTCATCCTTCCACAATGCTATCAATCCACCTTAAAAACTCCAGATTGCCCTCCTCAATGCTGATCGCGCAGATGCATGGAGTGGTGTAGCTGTGTATTTTCTTTATCTCATCCCTGACTTCAGAAAACTTTTCAGCCTTTGTTTTAAGGATCATCGCATACTCTCCGTCTTCCTGCACCTCTCCTTCCCACCAGTACATCGAGTTTATTTTCCAGAAGTTAACACAGGCAACGAGCTTTTTTTCAAGCAAATGCTTTGCAATCTTTTTTGCTTCATCTTCGGTGGGAGTGGTAACGTAAATGAAATAATACATAATGAGTAGGCATTCGCAACGTATTTAAATTTTTAACCATTGAGCAGGATAGTATGAAAACTGGAATCGTGATTGTGTCGGTTTTCATGCTCACCATGTTCTCTGTCTCGGCATACATTGCCATGACGGTGGCGTTGACCAAAGAAGACTTTATAAGTGAGTTTGAAAAAAGTGTAAGTTCCGCAGGTTATGAAATACCGGAAAACATAGACACAGACCAGATTGCAAATGCATTCATTGTCACATCTGTCGTTTTTTCCATACTGTATCTTCTATCCGGCATAGGCCTCCTGCTCAGGAGAAACTGGGGAAGAAATGTCGCAATAATTGTTTCAGCGTTTCATCTCATGTATGGTCTTATTTCCCTCGGAATGATTTCCATTTCACTCCCAAATCTCGCCATTGGTGCAGGACTGCTCTTTTACCTTACAAGACCACAGATCAAAAGCGAATTCGAAAAAACAATCAGCATTGAAGAGCGCATTCTTGGAAAGGAGTTTGAATAAACTTTATTAATTAATACCAAATCCTTAACCCAATGAACGTTCAGCTCGGATTACTCGTGTTCTTCATATACTGGGGAATCGTTGAGTTGCTGAAACAGAAAGGCGTTCTCGAAAGGAGGAACATCAGCTCCTATGGTCCGATACTGATGATAAGAACAGAAAAAGGCCTCAATCTGCTCAAAAAACTTGCGAGGTACAGAAGGCTCTGGATCATACTCGGGAACGCCGGCATACCTGCCGTTTTTGCTGGAATGGTGTTCATGTTCATCCTGATACTGTTCATGGATTACTCACTGCTGACCTCCCCACCGCCACCCTCGGAGCTTACAAGCCCGAGAAACGCCCTTCTCATCCCCGGCGTGAACAAATTCATCCCCTTAGTGTGGGGCCTTATCGGCCTTATTGTAACACTCATAGTCCATGAGTTCAGCCACGCAGTCTCAGCCCTCTCAGAAAACATAAGGGTGAAATCCTTGGGAATCCTCGTTGCCTTAGTGCCTGTGGGAGGATTTGCAGAGCCAGATGAGGAGGAACTGATGCAAAAAGCAGGGAGGTCAACAAGACTGAGAGTTTTTTCTTCGGGGGTTATAAGCAATTTTATAACAGCCATTATCGCGTTTTCAGTATTTTTCTACCTGCTCGGGTTCATAACACCATCCGTAGCCGTGCTGAAATCCGATGATCCCCGGCTGAAAACGGGAGACATAGTGATGGAGATCAACGGCGTTGAAATACACTCTCCGGAGGACATTTCAAAAGCGGTTGGAAATTCAGACAGGATAACTCTGACACTCAAGGATGGAAGGACTGTTACGATTGAAGGAGTTACAGGAGTGAAAATTGCCGGAGTGGTGAAAAACTACCCGGCAGACAAAGCTGGATTCAGAGAAGGGTGGATAATAACAGGTGTTGATGGAGTTAGAATCCACACACTCGACGACTTTCTCAAAATAATGAAGGAGAAAAAAGGAGGGGACAAGGTAACACTCCAGGTTTACGACGGACACAGGTTCAGGAACTTTGACATCACTCTCAGGGACAGCAATGGAAGGGGCATCATAGGTGTTCAGGTAGAGGAATACTTTGCAGGGGTCACATTCAGCTACTATTATGCTGAAAATATTCTTAACACTCTCAGAAACATCCCGTCAATGCTGCTTCATCCAGCAGGCTGGCTCTTCCTCATCTCAATGCCGATCGTCTATTTCAACAGCTTTTCATACCCGATAACAGCGTTCTTTGCATCCCAGGTAGGAGACTGGATATTCTTTGCGCTGAACACATTTTACTGGGTGGGATGGATCAATTTCTATGTTGGTCTCTTCAACTGCCTGCCAGCCCTCCCACTGGACGGTGGACGGGTGTACTATGACGTTGTGGAGAAGATCGGTGGCAGAAGGGTGGCAGAGGCATCCACAAGGTTCCTCTCAATACTGATATTCGGTTCGATAATTCTTTCAATCGTCATACCGAACATGCCGAGATGATGTGTTCATCGTGCGGGAAAAAGGCGTTCGAAAAATTCAGGGGAAGATATTACTGCAGGGAATGTTTCATAAGGAAATACGAGGGTGCCGTCGAATCTGCCGTCAGAAGATACAGAATGGTAAGGAAAAATGAGAGAGTCCTCGCAGCGCTGAGCGGCGGGAAGGACAGTGTTGCAATGCTCATGTCTCTGAAGTCCCTTTCCAGAAAACTGAATTTCGAGCTTGAGGCATTTTTCATTCACCTCGGAATAGGAGGGTATTCAGATAAATCCCTTGCAGTCTCGCAGAAGGTTTCCAGCATCCTTGATGTCGAGCTGAACGTGGTGAGAATAGAGGATTACGGATTCAGGATAGACGATGTTAAGAGAAAAACATGCTCCGTTTGCGGCAATGTGAAAAGGTACCTGTTCAACAGGTTTGCGAGGGAAAGCGGGTTCGATCTGATTGCGACAGGGCATTGTGCTGAAGACATATTGGCGAACCTGCTGAAAAACATGTATTCGGGAAACATTGAGTGGAGTGAAAAGCAGAAACCAAGGATAGAGGGATACGACAGGATGATTGGAAGAATAAGGCCCCTGTACGAAATGAGCGAGCGTGAAAATCTCCTCTACGTTCTGGCAAGAGAGTTGCCCTTTGTCAGCGAGGAGTGTCCGCACGCCCCATCAACCGTGTGGAAGGAGATAGTGTATGACATAGAAAAAAGGGTTCCGGGCTACAGAGTTTCGGTCCTCAGAAATCTGGCGAGAGAGCGCAGGGATGAGAAAACCGAGTACAAGTACTGCAAGAAGTGTGGAGAGATAACGACATCCAGCATCTGCCAGTTCTGCAGAAACGTCATGAAGTATTCGAAAAAGTCCAGCTAAAGCGGCCTGCACAGATAGCATACAAAGTCGTTATCCGTGCAAACAAGCCTGCTCATCTTTTTCTCCATAACTGCAAATCTTCCTGTCCCAACACCAATTTCAGGAGAAAGAGGGTCAGGCTTAAAGACTGTCCCAAGCTCCTTTTCAAACAAATCAGAATGTGTATCATACCATCTGTCGTATCGCCCTGCAAGGCCGTCAAACTGAGAATTCATGGAGATTCCTCAAAAATCATCCTCAACCTCGACATATCTCAGCTCTCTCAGATACCCCACAGGGATTCCCTCCAGTTTGGCCCTCTTTCTCAGGCGTTTATCGTTCGTTATTACGGTGGATGAAAACATCTTCGCCAGCCTGAGAATTGCGTTGTCGTTCCCCTCTGCATCCACGTGAAAAATTTCACATTCATTGCAGTTCTCAATCAGCTTCAGGGCAAATTTCGCAGCCCTCTTTTCCAGCCCATCGAGGCTGAGCTGAAGCTTTTTCAGCTCTTCAATGGTCTGTTCCGGAAATATGAATCTCCTGAATCCAAGCTCCCTCAGCTGACTGAAAACGTCAACCCTGTGTGTGAAAATGTAAATTAAAACATTCGTGTCAATTATTACGCTCTTCAGATTAGAGTTCCGGCGCCTATCAGCCTCCATCTCGAGCCAACCCTTCTGCTTATAGCAACCTTAGAGCCTTTCTCAGCACAGACGGGTCTCTTCAGCTTTACCTCAACAACATCATCTCTCGCAGATGTTACAACCCCGAGTGTGATGGATGTTCCAACGGCAAGCATCAGCGGTTCATTCATCTTTATCTTTTCCACTCTGAGCTCTTCCTCAGCACCAACAACCCTTTCAAGGAGATGCACGTCCATCGTGAAGTCGAACAGGACGTCGGGAAGCTTGTCAGGATGGCCCACGACATTCCCCACAAGCCCGTCAGCCTTTGTCAGGAACGGATCGAGTTTTGTGGCAACGCCGATGAGGCCTCCGGGCGTGGCTTCCTCAATCTGTCTGCCTGAGGCCATGATGCTCACGACCTCGCTGTGAATGGGGTTATAATTCCCCCTTTCGTCCTTTATTCCCGGTCTGACCTCTATTTCGTCTCCCACCCTGAGTCTGCCCCTCGAGAGACTGCCTCCCAGAACACCTCCCACAAGATTCTCCGGATCAGTTCCGGGTTTGTTGACATCAAAGCTCCTGGCAACATACATGAGCGGAGGAGACTCCAGATCCCTCTCAGGCGTCGGTATTGTATCTTCAATCACCTCAATCAGCGCGTCAATGTTAACCCTCTGCTGGGCAGATACCGGAATTACAGGGGCATTTTCAGCTATGGTACCTCTGACAAACTCCTTTATCTCCTGAAAGTTCTCCAAAACCCTCTCCTTTGAAACGATGTCGATCTTGTTCTGCACGATGACAATCCTGTCGACACCTATAATCTCCAGAGCCATCAGATGCTCTTTGGTCTGTGGCCTGGGACATTTCTCATTTGCAGCAATAACGAGCACTGCTCCGTCCATCAGAGCGGCACCGCTCAGCATTGTAGCCATCAGCGTCTCATGCCCGGGACTGTCTACGAAGCTCACGGTTCTGAGAATATCAGTCTCAACACCGTGTTTCGGGCACACCTTTTCCACCATGTATGCCTCTGTCCCCTCACACTTGGGGCATTTTCTGAAGGTTGCATCGGCATAACCGAGCTTGATCGAAATTCCCCTTTTGAGCTCTTCACTGTGCCTGTCGGTCCACACACCACTCAATGCAGCAACAAGAGTAGTTTTACCGTGATCAACATGACCAACCATACCTATATTTACTTCTGGCAATGGAACGTCATCACTCATAGGGCTAAGCAGGAAGAAATGATATTTAAACATAATTACTCCAGATGCCCTTAACTGGATAACATACAAGAAACGTATTGGGGGAAAGTTGAGGCAACCCACAGAGGAAAAAGATAGAACACCACGGTCTCTAAAAGGTATTAAAATTAAAAAACAGGGGATTATTCGGCAGGAATTTCGATTTTTCCTTCCTTGACTTCCTGCTGAACTTCCTTGGGATGCTTTCCTTCCACAGTTACGCCCATTGAAACGGCAGTTCCGAGAACCTCCAGCACCGCTCCCCTCAGGTCATACGAGAGCATCTGTTTTACCTTTATCCTCGCAATCTTGTACACCTGCTCCATTGTGAGATCTCCGACGTACTCCCTTCCTGTTGCCTTGGAGCCTTTCTCAATTCCGAGTTCCTTCTTTATCAGTGCCGAAACAGGTGGAACACCCACCTCGATGTCAAAGGTTCTGTCTTCATTTGCTATTATCTTGACAGGAACCGGCAATCCATCAAAGTCTTTCGTTGCCTCGTTGATCTTATCCACTACCTGCTTGACATTTAGTCCGAGAGGACCTATGGCCGGACCAAGTGGTGGTCCCGGGCTTGCTTTCCCTCCTGGAACAAGAACTTCAACAACCTGTGGCATCCATTACACCTCCTCATCCGTTTTTTCAAGAATCCTAACGTTGTCAGCTTTAACCGTTACAGGAATTGGAACTACAGCCTCAAGGAGTTCGACCGTTATTTCATTCTTCGCCTCGTCCACTCTCTTCACAATGGCCATTTCACCCTTGAACGGTCCGCTGATGATTTCGACCTTGTAACCTTCCCTGATCTGCTCAGCAGCTTTCTTGGGCTTCAGAAAATGTTCAATTTCCGTGAAGCTCACTTCACCCTTCACAAGCCCCTTGATGTGAGGAATACCCTTTATTGCATTGACAATATCCTCGTTGCTCTCCGCCTCAACAATGATGTATCCTTTGATTTCCTTCGGAGACAGAATTGAATAAAGATTTATGCCTCTCTTTTTAACAGCCGCTGCCATCAGGTTCGCCACTATTTTCTCCTGATTTGCCGTCGTTTTCACTATAAAGAACTTGCTCATCCCAGATACCCCGGCAGTACATCCATAAGCAGATAGACTATGAAGCCTATCAGACCAATTACCAGCATCACAGCCACGGATACCTTCAGAGTAGTCACGAACTCCTCCCTATCCGGTTTTCTGGTCATCTTGAGTATGTTGATGTAATCCCTGAATTTTTCACTGAGCATATCTTCCGCTCACCAAACTCGGTTTTTAAAGGTTTACCTGACAAAGTCAATTCCGTATCTCTTCGTTACCGCTGGACCCTTTCTTCCAAAGATCTGAGGTGATTTGACGCCTGTGACTATTACCAGAGTCCTTATCGTATTTTCAAGCGATGGATCGATCATTGCACCCCAGATTATCCTGGCATCGGGATCTATCTTGCTGTAAATCTCCTCAACGATGCTTTCTGCCTCTTCAATGGTCATGTCCGGACCACCGGTAACATTGACCAGCGCCGCCTTTGCGCCGGTTATGTCCACATCGAGCAACGGGCTCTTCAATGCCTTCCTCACACTTTCAGATGCTTTGTCTTCGCCGCTGGCCTCACCGAGTCCAATCATCGCAACCCCGCCCTTCTCCATCACTGTCCTGACATCTGCAAAGTCCAGGTTTATCAGAGCCGGCTTCGTGATGAGCTCAGTTATGCCCTTGACCGCCCTCATCAGCACCTCATCCGCCACCTTGAATGCAAGCTGTATCGGGTAGTTTGGCACAACGTCCAGCAGCCTGTCGTTCGGAATGACAATGACCGTATCTGTAACCTCCCTCAACCTCTCAAGCCCTGCTTCAGCGTTCGCCCTTCTTATAGCACCTTCTGCCGTAAATGGCAGAGTTACAACAGCTATGGTAAGAGCTCCGGCATCCTGAGCTGCTTCAGCAACAACCGGAGCAGCCCCGGTACCAGTTCCACCACCGAGACCACATGTAATGAATACGAGGTCAGAACCTTCGAGCAGTGCCTTGATCTCCTCTTCGTTCTCTCTTGCTGCCTCCTCACCAACCTGTGGAAGGCTTCCCGCTCCAAGACCCCTTGTTCTCTTCTTTCCAACCAGTATTCTCTTATCAGCCTTCGTATAGTAAAGATGCTGGACATCCGTATTTATTGCGATGAGTTCTGCACCTTCGATTCCCTCATCGTACATCCTTGTAACAGTATTGCATCCGCTTCCCCCAACTCCCACAACCCTTATAACGGTTCTCAGCTCGTGAAGCATTTCGAGAATTTCGTCATCCTCATCCTCTTTCGTAAAAGGTCTCTTCTCCTGATTTGCCCTCTTTAAAGCCTCTTTCACTATTGAATCCATAATCCTCTCCCCGCTGATTTTTTTACCTAAATTTCCAGAATAGTATTTAAATCTTTGTTTAGGGGTTCTCTTTAATGCTCATCCACGGAAAAATTCTGCTGGGAAACACCATAGTAACTGCAGGAATGAAAATCGAAGATGGCAAAATAGTAGAAATAAGCAAGCAAATTTCAGGAAAAAAACTGAAGGGAATTATAATGCCTGCAGGCATAGACGTTCACGTTCACCTGAGAGATTTTGACGAAAGCCATAAAGAAACGATAAGAAATGGAACCCTGTCCGCGTTGAACGGCGGAATCTGCCTTGTCGTCGATCAGCCAAACTCCAGGCCATTTATCGACAGCGAGGAAATGTACGAGAAAAGGATGAGACTTGCAAGCAAATTCGTTAACGTGGATTATTCCCTGAACATTGGTCTTACCAGAAGAAATTTCCCCAAGATAAACAGTATTGCAGAAAAAATAAAGAAAAACGGCTACAACCCGGCAGTTGGAGAGATCTTCCTGCAGCACGAAAACAAAGATGTGGAAGCCACGACAGAAATGGTGGAAAAGGTTACATCGTTCTCGACAATACATGCTGAACTTCCAGAGTTTGTGGAATCTAACGAAATCCCTAACTTTTTACACAGAAAAAGAGAAGCTGAAATTCTTGCAGTTAAAAAACTTGCATCTGAGGGCAGGTATTTCTGCCACATATCCACAAGAGAGGCTTTTGAAACCATCAGAGAAAAAGGCGCATACGCAGAGGTTACTCCCCACCACCTCCTGCTTGATGCATCCCATCACAGCCGACTCGGAAACTTCGTGAACGTCAACCCTCCGCTCAGGACCGAAAATGACAGGAAGTTTCTGCTCGACAATTTTTCAAAGATAGACGTTGTTGCTTCAGATCATGCCCCCCACTCCCCAGAGGAAAAAGAGAACGGAGCCTCAGGTTATCCCGGCGTTGAAACCCTCTACCCTCTCCTCATGGGACTTGTTTTCTATGGAAAACTGGACATCTTTGATGTGGCGAAGGTGATCTCGGAAAATCCTGCAGAAATATTCGGTTTTAATGGATACGGAGCAGTAAAACCAGGAAACTACGCAAATCTCGCAGTATTTGATATTTCAAAGGTGGAGAAAATCAAGCCACAGAAACTCCATTATTTCCACAAATGGAGTCCCTTTGAGAGTTTTCCGGCAGTATTTCCCCACACAGTTATTCTGAGAGGAGAATTCGCAAAAGAGAGGGGTGAGCTTGCGGAGGGTTTTGGGAGGGTTTACAAAACCGGTACAGTGTTATAAATACCTGTACTCAGAATTAGGGCATGGATGATGACGAATTGCTGGATTACTACTTCGAGCTGAACCAGAGCAGAAAGGTCTGCAGGAGGGAAAGGCTCAGCAAGAGATTCGTTGAAGCAAAACTAAGGAAATTCCAGAAATAAATCCAGGTGGGTGTTCCCGCACCAATAACAGATACTGCACGGGTAGAAACATTTAATAGAGAATACTCCATAGTATTATTGCTCCGCTTCCCACGCCCGTGTGAAAAACGTGATCTCGGGTCGGTTGGCGGAGCAACACTTTATCTGCAATTATTTTTTATAGTCAAATGGCCAGACGACATATTCCTCACACGACCCTGCACACTATGAAAAATCTTTTTAATTTACTGACCATTTCTCAATCGGGTGATGTTTATGGGCATTCTCTGGCTGAACGAAATCGGAAAAGACGATGTTCCACTTGCCGGTGGAAAGGGTGCGAACCTTGGAGAGCTTCTGAGAAACGAAATTCCGGTTCCAAACGGTTTTGTGGTTGATAGCAGAACGTTCATCGAGTTCATGGAAGCTACGGGCTTGTGGTATCACATAAACGACCTGTTGAGGGGTCTTGATGTTGAAAATACCGATAACCTCAACGAGGTTTCCGGAAAAATAAGAAAACTCATTGAAGAGGCAAAAATTCCAGAAAACATTGAAGAAGAAATAAAAAAGGCCTACAGAAAGCTCTGTGAAGAAGAGGGTGAGGAAGTCTTCGTTGCGGTGAGAAGCTCGGCCACCGCAGAAGATTTGCCTGAGGCGAGTTTTGCGGGTCAGCAGGAGACCTACCTCAACGTAAGAGGCGAAGAAGATGTGGTGGACAGGGTCAGAAAGTGCTGGAGCAGCCTCTACACACCGAGAGCGATATACTACAGGGTTCAGCAGGGCTTCAAACATGAGGAAGTAAGCATAGCTGTTGTTGTCCAGAAGATGGTGAACAGCGAGAAAAGCGGAGTGATGTTCACCTCACACCCCGTAACCGGAGAAAAGCTGTGTATAATCGAGGCCGCTTTTGGTCTCGGTGAGGCAATTGTCAGCGGTTCTGTAACTCCTGACACCTATATCTATGACAGAAACGCAGGAAAACTCGTTGATGTTTCAATTGGAGAAAAGAAAATTATGATCACAAAAGACGAGAACGGAAAGACGGTAACGGTCGACCTTCCTCCGGAAAAGTCCAATGAAAGAGTTCTCTCTGACGAGGAGATTGAGGAGCTTGTGAAGTATGCCGAGCTTATAGAAAACCATTACGGCAATCCCCAGGATGTTGAATGGGGAATGGAAAAGGGCAGGGTATACATCCTGCAGTCACGTGCCATAACGACCATTAAAGGAGGAACAAAGGAGGAGAGTAAGGTGAGCGGTGATCTGAAGGTTATTATCAAAGGTCTTGGAGCTTCTCCAGGTATTGGCATTGGAAAGGTGAAGGTTATCTTCAGCGAGAAGGAGATAAACAAGGTTGAACAGGGCGACATTCTCGTTACAACCATGACCACCCCGGACATGGTTCCGGCGATGAAGAGGGCATCGGCCATTGTAACTGACGAGGGTGGACTGACCTGCCACGCCGCAATTGTCAGCAGGGAGCTTGGAGTGCCGGCAGTTGTAGGAACAAAGGAGGCGACTAAGATCCTGAAGGACGGAATGATTGTTACTGTGGATGGTGAAAAAGGCAATGTTTATGAGGGCGCCGTGGAGCTTAAAACGGAAGAAGATAAACCAAAAGTTCTGGCTGGTGGCGGAAAAATAATCACGGCCACCGAAGTCAAGGTAAACATCTCCATCCCTGACGGTGCAAAAAGAGCCTTTGAAACAGGGGCAGATGGAGTGGGGCTGTTCAGGATAGAGCACATGGTTCTCGGCCTGCCCAAACACCCGATGAAATACATAAAAGACGGAGAAGTCGAGGAATACGTCCAGAAACTTTACGAAGGCATGAAAGTCGTTGTTGACACATTCTATCCAAAGCCAGTCTGGATAAGGACAATTGACGCACCGACAGACGAGTTCAGGGCAATGGAAGGCGGAGAAGACGAACCAATCGAAGCAAACCCCATGCTGGGATTCAGAGGAATAAGGAGAGACCTCATAGAAGAGGAACATTTCAGAGCGGAGATAAGAGCAATAAAGAGGCTTGTCGAAGAGGGTTACACGAACATAGGTATAATGCTCCCGCTGATAACAAGAGTGGATGAAGTGAGGAGAGCCAAGCAGATAATAATGGAAGAAGGGCTTCCGCTGAGCAAAATTGAGTTCGGCATTATGGTGGAAACCCCCGCAGCTGCAATCATAATAGAGGACCTTGTAAAAGAGGGTATTGACTTCGTATCTTTCGGAACAAACGACCTCACCCAGTACACAATAGCCGTGGACAGAAACAACGAAAACGTCGCATATCTGTATGACGAGACACATCCAGCAGTCATGAAGCTCATAGAGCACGTGATAAAGGTGTGCAGAAAACATGGTGTTAAGACATCGATATGCGGACAGGCAGGAAGCTACCCGAAGGTGGTCGAAAAACTCGTTAGGCTCGGAATAGACAGTGTGTCTGCCAACCCTGATGCTGTCGAGAGGGTTAGAGAGACTGTCGCGAGGGTAGAAAAGAGAATAATGCTCGACAGACTGAGGGATGAGTGATGCTGAGCAAGCTCGTAAAAAGCCTTGAAAACGCTCCGGTGATAATGAAGGGGGACTATCCATATTTTATTCATCCCCTCACGGACGGTGTTCCGGAGCTTGACCCGGACATAGTGAGGGAGGCAGTTTCGGGCATAATCAGAATAGCGGACCTTGACGTGGACAAGATCGTTACCGTTGAGGCAATGGGGATACCCGTGGCGATGGCCCTCAGCCTCGCGGTAAGCATTCCAATCGTTGTTGTCCGAAAGAGAGCATACGACCTTCCAAACGAGATTGTGGTCGATCAGGAGACGGGATATTCGAAGGGAAAACTGTACATCAACGGAGTTAACAAAGGCGACAGAGTCATCCTGGTTGACGATGTGATCTCCACAGGAGGGACTGCGCTTGCCACCCTCAAAGCTCTTGAGAAGGCCGGAGCGGTTGTGAAAGACTTCGTTGCAGTTGTGGAGAAGGGGGAAGGAGCAAACAAGCTGAGAGAGGCAGGGTACAACGTTAAAAGCCTCGTGAAGATAGAGGTTAGCAGAGATGGGGTCAGAGTCATCGACCATATTTGATAAAATCAATTTTCCAAATATTTTTGAAAAAATTGGAGATGCCAGAACAGTTGGATTGCAGCTTCCTGATGGACTGAAATATTATGTCAAGGAAATTTCCGGTGAATTCGAAAAAAGAGGCCTTGAAACGATAATATCGGGAAAGGCATCATACGGAGCATGCGATCTCGATACCGAGCTTTTAAAACATGTGGATGTGCTCGTTCACTTCGGCCACAGCAGATTTGTCGACATACCAAATGTTATCTACGTACCGTACACGGTGAACTATGAAGTTAACCCGGAGAAAATAAAGAAACACATTCCCGAGAGAAAGATCGCCATCGTAGGAACTCTGACGTACGCCTGGAAGTTCAAAGAGGTGAAAAAAATTCTCGAGAATGCAGGATTTCAGGTTGAGCTTAAGTCAGGCAGAGGGGTGGAATTTGAAGGCCAGGTTCTCGGCTGCAACTATTCATGCCTCAGAGAGAGCAAAAGTGATGCAGTGCTGTTCATAGGCGACGGAATGTTCCACGCAATAGGGGCAGGAATATACTCTGGAAAGAAGACATATGCCTACCAGCCTCACTCTGACGAGGTTATCGAAGTGGAAACTGAGGACTTCATCAAAAAAAGGTACATCCTCATATCCAAGGCAAAGATGTCTGAGAGCTTTGGAATACTTGTATCATCCAAGCCCGGTCAGTTCAGACTGAACCTCGCAAAAAGGTTAAAGAGAGAGGCAAACAGACGGGGATTTAAGGTGGAAATTATAGTCGCCGATGAGATCACCCCAGAGATTGTTGAAAATTTCAGGTTTGATTGCTATGTAAACACTGCATGCCCGAGAATTGCCTACGACGACACCAGAAGATTCAGCAGACCCATAATAACGCCCCAGGAATTCGAGATAGCCATGGGGCTGAGAGATGAATACGTGTTCGATTTTATTTGAAATTAACAATGTTTAATTTTTGTACCTGGGTCACATATTCTCACAACCGGATCAGTATCGCAAAACTTATATGGGTTCAAATCCAGATTTCATTTACTGATGACAATAACAATAATGAGGAGATATTATGAACAGGTATGAAGACCCATGCGATGGATGTGAATTAACAGTCAAGGTGAGGGTCAGAAGAACCGAAACCAAAATTGTTATAGATATCAAGAACAGAAAAGTCAATGTTCTTGAATGCAACCTGCTGAGAAACAGATGTTTTGACTGCGTTCCATTCTGTGAAGCCATAGTCGCAGCAAAAGATTTTGCTTTCAGAAGGAGGGAGCCAAAAGCGGAAGTTATCGTACTCAACAAAAACTGATCGGTTTTTTGTCAATCCATTATTCAGATTTTCCGAAACCCACTCCCGGCGGGAGGCAGGATTCTGCCATCGGCGCATCAGCAATCTTTAAATATCTTCTCTTAAAGGCAGTTGGCAGAAGGTGATAACTATGGAGGACGGCTTCAAACACATTGTGAGAATTGCTGATACTGACCTGGATGGGAACAAGCCAGTAATTCACGCTCTTACAGGAATAAAGGGCATAGGGCTGAGATTATCAAGGTCAATAGTAAACCAGCTCGGCGTGGACGGAATGGTTAAACTTGGAGAACTGGACGACGAGAACCTGGAAAAGCTGAAGAAGTTTGTCGAAGAGGAAATAGAGTCCCTGCCTACATGGATGCTGAACAGGAGAAAGGACTACCACACCGGTAAAGACCTTCACCTGCTGAACAAGGATATAGACTTCGCGAGGATGCTTGACATTGAGAGAATGATAAGAGCCAAGGCATACAGAGGAGTCAGGCACGCCAGAGGCCACAAGGTGAGAGGCCAGAGAACCAGGTCTACCGGCAGAAAGGGTGCCACGGTAGGAGTTATTAGAAGGAAGAAATGAGGTGAGCTGAATGGGTGATCCTAAAAAGGCAAGAAAGAAGTACACCACCCCAACCAAGCCATGGGATAGAGTCAGACTCGAAAGGGAGATGCCATTAGTGATCAAATACGGCCTCAGAAACAAGAGAGAACTCTGGAGATTTCAGAACCTCCTCAGAAAGTACAGAAGAGTTGCAAGAGACCTGCTTGCAAAGGTTAACTATCCCGGCAGAGAGGGTGAAATAGCCAAAGCCAAGGCACAGCAGGTAATCAAGAAGCTCCACAGGATGGGTATTCTTCCCGAGAACGCTACCCTTGACGATATCCTGAACCTCAAGGTTGAGGACTTCCTTGAGAGAAGGTTGCAGACGATAGTTTACAGACAGGGCCTCGCAAAGACGATAAAGCAGGCGAGACAGATGATAGTACACGGGCATATCGCCGTGGATGGAAGGAGAGTAACATCTCCGAGCTTTATCGTTGAGAGAGAAATGGAGGGCAAGATAGGGTATTATGCAAACTCACCGTTTACAAAACAGCAGGTGGTGGAGGGATAATATGGCTGAAAAGAAAAAGAAATCTGTCTGGGGTATTGCTCACATCTTCTCATCTTACAACAACACGATCATAACAATAACGGACATTACAGGTAGCGAGACAATAGCGAGAATCAGCGGCGGTATGGTCGTGAAGGCGGGAAGAGATGAAGCCAACCCGTACACAGCAATGCAGGCAGCGCTCAGGGTTGCGGAGGTTGCCAAGGACAAGGGAATCGAGGGCGTTCACATAAAGGTAAGGGCCCCAGGTGGCAACAAGCATACAACCCCGGGACCTGGAGCACAGGCAGCCATAAGAGCTCTTGCAAGAGCAGGTCTCAAAATCGGAAGAATCGAAGATGTAACTCCGATACCTCACGACGGAACAAGGCCCAAAGGCGGCAAGAGGGGTAGAAGGGTCTAAACCCCCCATTCTTTTTTGGTGAAACAGTATGAAAGTGGAGTTTGTTAAGGCTGATGAAACCTATGCCGAATTTATCCTCAGAGATTCCTATCCTGCATTCGCCAACGCCTGGAGAAGGGCGATGAAGAGCCTCGTCCCAACACTGGCCGTGGACTATGTCGACTTCTACATGAACTCATCCTACCTTTACGACGAAATACTCGCTCACAGAATCGGACTCATTCCCCTGAAAACAAACATTGACAAGTTCAACCTGCAGGACCAGTGCGTGTGCGAGGGTGAGGGATGTCCGAGCTGTCAGGTGTCACTGAGGCTCAACATTGAGGGGCCGAAGGTCGTTTATTCGGGAGACTTCATATCCGACGATCCCGACACCAGGCCAGTTTTCGACAACATCCCTGTTGTGGAGCTTTACGAGGGGCAGCAGTTAATGCTCGAGGCTGTGGCAAGACTCGGGTTTGGAAGAGAGCATGCAAAGTTTCAGCCCGTCTCTGTATGCACATACAGGAATCTTGCAAAGGTAAGGGTCAATGGAGAAAATTGCACGGGATGCGGTAAATGTTTCGAAATATGTCCAAAGGGCGTTTTTGAAATAAAAGACGAAAAAGCGGAGGTTGTTAACGAATACGCCTGCTCTCTGTGCAGAGATTGCATAAAAGTCTGTGAACAGGATGCCATTGAAATTGAAGAGACTGATGATTTCGCATTCAAAGTTGAATCTGTTGGGCAGATGGATGTCAAAGAAATAGCCAGAAGGGCACTCGCCGCACTCAGGAGCAAAGCTGAAGAGATGATAAAAATCGTTGACGAGCTGTAAAAATGATAAAAGAGATATTCTGCGATACATGTAAAGATGAGACCCCCCACAGGCTCATAAATCCCTCAAAAAATCTTTTTCAGTGTGAAGTCTGCAGCAGCGTTACAGAATACAAAAAAGAGAAAAAAATCGAGATCAGAGCAATTATCAGCAAGGACAATTACTCGGAAAGAGGGAAGATTGAAGCCAGCCCCTCGGAAACCCTGACAGTGGGAGAAGAAATCGTTGTGGAGACTGAGGAAGGATACAGGCTCGGGGAGATAACATCTCTGGAACTGAAAAACGGGAAAAGGGTTGACGTTGCTGGTGCTGGAGATATTGAAACTGTGTGGTTGAGAGACGTTGGAGAGGTTAAGGTCAGGTTCAGCCTTCACAAAGGCGCTGTAACAACACCCTACGAGATATTCACTCCCGGAGAAGTGGAGTTCAGTGTTGGAGAGGTAATCCCCATCGAGGGAAGGAAATACAGAATAACAAGAATAAAGCTGATAAATGGCGGATTGCTCAGGAAGGATGGGAGAAGCGCCAAAGCAAAGGAAATCAGAAGGATTTATGCTCAGTTCATCAGATAAACCCATCCGGCTCCGGGACTTCATCAGAGTGGAGAACCTCTATTTTTCAGTAGTTGGCTACAGGAACGAGCAGAGTGTGAAGTGCTTTCTGAGATATGCCCCCGGAAAGGGTGGCAGGTTTAAAGGTGGTAGAGAATACAGAAAACTGAGCCATGCAGAGGCAATTGAAGCAGGCAGAGAATTCTTTTATCCTTCAGAGGGAATATTCAGGGTTGACTACAGCATGATAGATGAGGTCTTCAAACCGGAAGAGAGGCTGATGGACGTCATGGATGCAGAGGTTGAAAAGGTAGTCTCATTTTTCTCCGGAATTCCAGAAAACCAGATGGGAGTCACAGGATCGAGACTCATAGGTCTGAAGACCGGCGAAAGCGATGTCGATTTCATAATCTATGGAAAATACTGGTTTGAAGGCAGAGAAAAAATAAAAAAAGGCATTGAGAGAAAGAAACTCCTTGAGCCTGATAGCGACACCTGGGAATTCATATACCGGAAGCGAAAGCCGCCATTATCCTACGATGCATTTATTGCACACGAGAAAAGGAAATACCACCGGGCGTTTATCGGGAACACGTATTTCGACCTTCTATATGTGAGAGGCTACGACGAGCTGGACAAACCAATCCCGGAAGAAACGGGCGAAAAGCTGGGTAAGGCAAAGGTGATCGCAAGAGTTGTTGACGAGTCCTCAATCTTCGATTATCCTGCATACTACCCGATAGACCACGAAAAAGTAAAGGCAGTACTCAGCTACACTCACACCTACGCAGGTCAGGTTTTTAAAGGGGAAGTTGCCGAGGCTTACGGTGTTCTGGAAAAAATCAGCGGCGAATACTACCTCATAGTCGGAACCACGAGAGAGACCGAAGACGAGTACCTCGTCTCGAAAACCCTGCTCGAAAAGGCGGAAGTGGATGTGTATCTTAACCAAAATTTTTATTAATCTACCTCGATTTGAATGAGTGAGGGTCCGTGGTCTAGTGGTTATGACGTCGCCTTGACGAGGCGAAGGTCCCCGGTTCGAATCCGGGCGGACCCATGCTACCCTTGAGTAAAAAATTAAGACACAATTTTGCGGCTTTTAACGCAGGTCACATGAAGTCCATGACAATCCCATTGCCCTCAAAACCCACAGACCCAAAGCGTCCGTCGATCGAGACCTTATGCTCCCCGTATCCTGCGAGGATGTAGTTGACGAAAGTTTCAACGTTCTTTTCTCTGCCAGTGAGCAAGATGGGGGTTCCCGGGTCTTCAGGACTCCTTACAGAGACAGCGGGTGAGCTGTCCGGTTCATTGTCATCCTCATCAACGTATTTGAAAGCGAGTTCGGCGGCGGCTTTTAAGAATTTCACAGGATAGGGCATAGAATTGTTTGGCGAGATTCGTATTTAAATGCATAACCCTCATTCTACTGTGGATTTCGTTCACATAAACTTGAACAAAAAATTTAAGTATCATAACCATATTCAACTATTTCTGCAGGCAGGTTTGCCTGGCCCCGACAACCTGCCTGCTGAGAGTGGGGGCCGGAGGTGCGAAAATGTTGCGTGTAGAAGACGAGAGGTTGAAGCTGAGAGAATGCAGAACCTTTGGCTACTCGTGCCCCGTAGGAGACAGGTGCACGATTGCGGAGCTTAAAGAAGAAGCATGTGTGAGCTGCGTTGGCGAGATCAGAAGAATCCTGAGTGAAGAAGGGTTTTTCGTTATTCCGGCTGGAAGAACAACTGTTGTGGTGGAGCCCGGCGTGGAGGGGGCGAGAACCGGCGAGGTTTTTGAGGGTGCCAAAATCTACGTGCTAAGCGATCCAAGCTCTGGGATTAGTAGAATAGACAGGCTGTTCATAACAGGCCTAAGGTTCGGGCTGACCGACGTCGTTCTGAACGACCTTCCGGTTTACTCAGTTTACGGCCACTTCGGGAGTGATGCCCGTTACGCTCTCGCGAGGCTTATGGCGATTGTCAACGGGAAGTTTCTGGACGTGAATGGCAGGGTGAGAGATGAAGAGAACTTGAAAAAAATGCAGAAAATGCTCATCGATATTGGCAGAGAGTTAAACTGCCGCATTGACGAGAGATATGCATTTTACAGCACATACTTCGATATATTCGATCCCATGGTGCCGAAAAGAATTCTGATCGTCTCCGAAGATGACTCGCTCATCGGGCCAATCGCCAGATTTGCCCTCCAGAGAGCAGTGGACGATCGTGAGCTGGGAATTTTCGTTGACTCTGCAGCGTATCTGGAGCCAGAAGAGCTGCACGAGTTTGCACGGGAAGTGATAGATAAGCTGTACGGAAACTCCGACGACTTCAAACCAAAATCGGTGGAGTGTCTCGAGTTCGAGGTTTTCAGACAGCCCGTTCTCGACTACGACCTGATAATCGTGCTGGAGGAAAGGTTCAGGGACGGACTTCCGGAGGACAGAACTTTTTCGCTCGAAGAGCTGACAGGGTTGCGTGTGAGCATTCCTGAGGACATTTTTGAGGCATTTGAAATAGCGGAAAAGCTCGAAAGAGAGTTTGAAAAGAAATTGTTCCACATACTGGAGCACGTTTGCTGATTTTTGAGGAGGTGATGTTTGTGGACAGAATTCGGATTCCTCCCGTTCTTTTCCTGAAGCTTATTGACGTCGAGCTACCCTACTATCTGTACTACCGCAAGAATAGAAATGACGTCGAGAAGGCTGATTACGTGGAGATCGTCTGTGATGGAACGGTGGTGAGAGCCGAGGCTGTTGCTGGAGAAAATCGTGTGTTTCTGGGAGAGGTGGACAGAAGGAAGCTTGAGAGGGTTGAAGAGCTCAGGCAAAAAGACCTGATAAAACCCGTCCGCTACATGGGTGAACCGGAGGGAAAGGCTCTCTGTCCGGTGTGCGGTGAGCCGGTGTTTGAAAGCTGGGCATACTACGTGGGCCTCTACTACCACAGTGATTGTTTCAAAAAGGCCTACAGGAAGTTCTGGTGAGAATAAACTCTTCCATTTTTTATTTAGCTTGAACGCAAAGTTTAAGTATTACTGATTCCATCAATCAACATGCCTGTAACCCAGATTACGTTCGTTGGACACACGAAGGAGAGGATTATCGAATCCATCCGCACCCTCAGGGAACTGCCCGTCACCAGAATCATTCTCGCAGTTGGAAAGCCCGACACGAGCGGTGAGAGGAAGGCCAGACGAGTTGCTAAGGAAATAGCCGACGAGCTCAAAACAATATTTGACGTCGAGATCGTGGAGATTGACAAGAAAAACATCATGAACGCCGTTCTCGAGCTTGTGGAGATAGCCGAGAGAGAACGGGAGACCGGCAATGAGGTCGTGTTCAACGTCTCCGGCTCTCTCAGAACGTTCGCCATTGCAGCATACATTGCCGCAAGCATCACGAACTCGAGGGTGTTCTCATCAATTCCGAAGTACGGCGAAAACGACGAGGAAGAAGGGATAGAGGAGATCGTGGAGCTGCCCATTCTGCCGGTAAGCTTCCCCGGAAGGGAGCAGATGGAGATTTTAAAAGCCATAGGAGACGGTGTATCATCCCTCGATGAGCTGGTAATAAAGCTCAATCCGGAAATTGGCAAGGGAAGAAGAGAATTCCAGAGTGAAAGGAGCAGGCTTAGCCACCACCTCTCAAAGCTTGAAAGGACAGGGTTTGTTAAGAGAGAAAAGCATGGCAGAAATGTGAAAATAATACTGACAGAGCTTGGAAAGGCGATAACCGCAGCTCTGGACAGGCAATAAGGTTTTCTGCATTGAAACGATATGGTTTTATTTTCCAATTTGCATCTCTGTGAATCCATTCAGCGTTCATCATACATCGAACGCGTTTTATATCCAAGCATTTTTAAACTTGAACAAAAGATTTAAGTAATATCAGACCAATCAACTTCAGGTGGTGTAATGCAGGTGACAGAATTTTATGACGTGGCGCTGCTGATCACTGTTCTTGCCGTTCTGGTTTACGTGATACTGAGACAGAGAAGTGCCGAGAGCAGGATCGAGGAGATTGGCAGAAAATTCGAGGACATGAACAGAAGTCTGCCAGAGTGGGTCGAGGGTGCTGTTGCAAAAACATTTCAGAGCTCGGCAGGAGTCCTCGAAAGTCTCTTCGCATCGGCCATAACAAAGAATTCCGAGGTGATAAAGGGTGCCTTCGCCACCTCGCTCAAAGAGCTGGGAATCCAAGAGGATCTCGGAAAGCTGAGTGAAGCTTCTGCGGATCTCAAGGCAATAACCTCTGACCTGAAAACAATGTTTCAGGTAAAGCATTCGAGGGCAAAATTCGGCGAGCTTCAGCTTGAAAGCCTGCTGAAGGACATCTTCCCCCAGAACAGACTGAATTTTCAGAAGAATATAGGTCATGGAATACCTGATGCGTGTATTGCAGTCGAGGACGGCAGATATCTCTGCATAGATTCAAAATTTCCCCTTGAGAACTTCAGGAAGTACAGCGAGGCGGAGAGTGAGGCTGAGAAGGAGAAGTACTGGAAGGAATTCGTAAAAGACGTGAAAAGGCATGTTGACAGCATACGGAGCAAGTACGTTGGAAAGGGAAACACCCTGGACTTTGCGCTCATGTTTGTTCCTTCAGACACGATTTTCTATCACTTAGTTTCTGAAGAGCCGGATGTTGCGGTGGAGGCTGCAAAATCGGGAGTAATTCTGACCTCTCCATCCACGCTCCCCGCGTACCTCAGCCTGGTCTCTGCAAGGATTCAGGCTCAGGAGATTTCAAAGAGGACTGAGGAGATACAGAGGAAGCTGAGCGAGATGGGGCACTACATCGAAAATCTTGAGGAAAACCTGGAAATCCTTTTCAGACACGTTGGCAACGCATCCAAGAAAGCATCAGACGTGAGAACATCCTTCAGCAACCTCAAGAGCTTTTACTCCTCGGTCTGCACGTTCGAGGAGGTAGAAGAATGAGAATAACTGTTTACGATGGTGCTGAAACAATCGGCGGAAACAAGATCTACGTTGAAGAAAACGGCAAGGGAGTTTTCCTGGACTTCGGCATGAACTTTGCGAAATACGGGAAATACTTTGCTGAATTTCTGAACGAGAGAAGTGTGAGAGGCATTCACGATCTCCTTTACCTCAATCTGATACCCAGGCTTAACATCTACCGTTCAGATTTGATACCTTCAGATGTCAATATGTCGGATTATCCCAAGCTCAGTGTCGAGGCGGTTCTTTTGAGCCACGCCCATGTTGATCACTGCGGTAACATAGCTCTGCTCGATGAAAGCATTCCAATCATGGCTTCCCCAATGAGCATGGCAATGCTGAAGGCCATGAGAGATGTTTCGTCTTCCGGGATAGGCTCTGAGGTTGCGTATTTCAATGTCAGAGAACACATGGAAGATGATAGAAGAATACTCATTACAGACAGGTCAAAGCCCTATAAGGGCAGGGACCTCATATGCACTGACAGAATACCTGACGAGCTTGCTGAGTTTATGTGCTACAGACCCGGGCAGGAAGGCAGGAATGCAAAGAAGCTCAATCCAGGAAACCTCTGCCATGTACATGATCACGGCCTTTCCTTTGACATTGATGCTTACGAAGTAGACCACTCAATTTACGGGGCTACGGCATACATACTGTGGGGCGATTCAGCCATAGCTTACACCGGCGACATCAGAATGCATGGCAAATATGCGGATAAATCGAGGGAGTTTGTTAGAGGGGCGAAGGATGCATCAGTTCTGATCATTGAAGGAACGAGGACAGGCAGGGATGAGGATGTTAATGAGTCTGAAGAGATCGTCTTTGAGAACTGCCTGAAGGCTGTTGAAGAGTCGAAGGGAGTTGTCATTGCAGACTTCTCACCAAGAAATTTTGAGAGGCTTGAGACCTTCATGGAGATTGCGAGGAGAACCTCGAGGGAGCTTGTTGTAACAGCCAAGGACGCCTACATGCTCCATGCGATGGAATGCGCTGATGGGATCTGCAGGATGGAGGATGTAAGAATTTACCATGAGCTGAAGCAGAAGAAGGACAAGTGGGAGGAGCTTGTTGTCAGGGAAAGGTGGGGAGATAAGTACGTTGATCCCGCGGATATTTCAAGAAATCCTGAGAACTACATACTCTGCTTTTCATTCTACGACATGAAGCACCTGCTCGACATAAAGCCGGATGGCGGGACGTACATATATTCTTCAAGTGAGGCATTCAGCGAGGAGCAGGAGTTTGACTTTCTCAGGCTGTACAACTGGCTGAGAGAGTTCAATCTGCGGGTTTACGGCTTCAAGATGGTGCTGAAAGACGGGAAACTTGCCCCTGAGTTCGTCAGGGGCTACCATGCCTCAGGGCATGCGTCGAAGGACGACTTGAGGTGGATCATCGAGCAGGTTGATCCGGATGTGATCATTCCGGTGCATACTACGAACCCTGAGTGGTTTGTGGAGAATTTTTATAATGTTAAAGTGTTTAAGAACGAAGATAATGTGGAGGTATAAATATGGATTTGAAACCCACTATCAGAATTTCTCTTAGGGAGTTTACCCATGAAAGGGTGTTTGAATTTAGCGGGAGGAGATTGATTTGCGTGTCCGAACTATATCGCTTGAAAACCCATTCGAAAACGGAGAGCTGAGCACGAACTTCAAAGAGAGGCTGAAAGAGGCAATTGGTTTGAGTTGAGTCACATACTCAGTATCTCTCTGATCATCCTCTCTTCGACCGGCTTGAAGTCCAGATATTCTCGTATTACTTCCTCCATAAACCTGAATCTCAGCTCATCATCTCTGCTGAGCAGAAGCTCCCCCTTGATCGCCCGGTACTTGAAGCTGAGAGGGGCAGAGTTCAGAACTCTGACATCCACAGGATACTTTATTGATTCCTCAATTTCGAGTGAGAGCCCAATCTCATACTCGAGAAAATCCTTCACCCTACCCTCATCCACGAAGACCGCGACGTCAATGTCTCTGAAGTGATCTTTGCCAAAACTTCCATGCAGATATGCAAATACAACTTCCTCTCTGTCTTTCAGGATATTTCTGATTCTGTTTTTCACATCATCCATGTCCAAGATACGCCCTCACCTCATCAATGAATCTGTCCAGATCAGATAAATCCTTTCCGATTATATCGTAGACCTTTCGGTCGTCAATCTTCCAGTAAACATGGACAAGCATGTTCCTGAACTTTGCCATCTCTGCCAGCTTTTTCGCCAGCTCTTCGGATATCACTCCACTTTTTCCGAGAATAATAAAGCAGTCAGAGTAACTTCCCGGAACTTCTTTAGCAGCCCTTACAGCAATGTGATTGCAGATGGCTATCGCAGCTTCGATTGCCACAAGGAGCCTGTATTTTGCTGCATCTCTTACATATGAATCAGAGAGAAACTTTTCCAATCCCATGTCAAGTATTTCCTTCAGCTCCTCAGCAAGCAATTTTATCTCCGCGAGTCTCCTGCTAACGAGGTCCGCATCTATTTCCGGCATTTGAGACACCATTTTAATTTTTGCACTGTTCCACTTAAAAGTACTTGTAAAAAGATAAAAAGATCGAACAACCAACTAATGCGTAAAGCTTAAGCATAGTAATCATAAACATTCTACTATGCCTGCAACAAAGGTTACTAGGAATTATCAGATTACTATCCCTAAGGAAATTAGAGAACAACTTGGTATAAATGTCGGGGATATCCTCGTCTTCAACATTGAGGGCAGCAAAATCGTATTAAGGAAGGAGAAGCTTGAGCTTCCGGTTCTAAAGGGTGGAAAAGATCTTACAGTGGAGAAAATTGAGGAGAGCATCAGGAAGGGTATGAGAGTGGAATGAGGAGTTACATTAAGGTGACAGTATGGTGATAGACACAAACGTGTTCATCTACGCTATTCTGCAGGATTCAGAATTTCACCGGCAGGCAAGGGACTTCCTTGCTTCGCTGGATAGGTAGATCATTCCCAGTATCGTTATCTATGAGCTGTACTGGTTTTTCAGGGAAGAAGAGTATAGCGGAGAAGAAATTGAGAAGGTTGTGAAGAGCATTATCGACAGCCAGAGGAGCAGAATTGTTGGAGATAATGGCAGCTTTACAAAGAGGGCCCTTGAGCTGACGAAGAGCCCAGCAAGGTTCAACGACATGGTGATTCTCCCTGTGGCAGAGAAATACGGAAAGCTCGCCACTTACGATAAAAAGCTGAAG
Organism: Geoglobus acetivorans; assembly: GCF_000789255.1. Classification (NCBI taxonomy): domain Archaea; kingdom Methanobacteriati; phylum Methanobacteriota; class Archaeoglobi; order Archaeoglobales; family Archaeoglobaceae; genus Geoglobus; species Geoglobus acetivorans. Next base: position 159,669 of record NZ_CP009552.1, on the reverse strand, counting down.
AAAGATGCTGAAAGTCTGGGAGTAGAAGTGATAAAAGTTGAACAAAAAGTTTAAGTATTAGCATTACTATTAATTATTGATGCCAAAATGCAGAAAAGGGAAAGTTGTTGAGAACAGAATTGGGAAAAGGTACGAGAAGGCAGGTTACAAAGTGCAGTACAGAAAGAGAACCCCAGAAGGAGAGATAGACTTGATAGCAAAAAGAAAAAGAGAAAAGATTGCTGGTGAGGTCAAGCACAGTGCAAAAGGGAGGACTGTCTCCAGCTCTGAAGTCGCGAAAATTGCGAGAAAGGCCAGAAGAATTAAGGCAAAACCAACACTAATCCTAACTGGAAAGACGAAGCTTAGTTCTAATGCAAAGAAAGCTGCCAAAAAGCACGGAGTTAGAGTAAAGAGGCTCTGAAATGAAGTGGGCTGACCACAGAAGAATCACTTTGGAGATTTGCAGGTTTTATGAGCTTCCTGAACCAATGGAAATAGCTGAAATGAGCGTTCTTCCAGACAGAGAGCCTGATTATTACTTATATTACGGAAGAAAGAGAATTTATAGGCGAAGAGTACCACACCATGAGGCTATGGCTATTGAAACCGCTTTTAATTATCTCAAGCAGGCAAGAAAGAATCTTATTTCAGGAATGTCAATTGCTGAACCTTTGGGGAGAGCTTTACACTATTTACAGGACTATTCTGTTGATCCAACCGAGAGCATATGGATATTCAAATACCGTTCTGACAAAGCTCATGAAGAAAGAGAGGAAGTTCTCAAAAGCATACCAATTGATTTCAGAGCCGTTGAGGAGGCTAAAAACATAATCTGCTACCCCCACGAGTTTAAGAGTATAGTTTACAACACAAAAAGGGGTAGAACTCCAGATGAAATAATGAGGGCCTGTTCATTTCTTACGTCTCTTGCGATAAAGCTTGTTTTAAACCCCAATAAGCCAGAAAATCTGAAGGAAAAATACAATCAAGCTTTGTTGATACATCTCGTTGCTGTGATTCTTCCATGGATACTTGCCACATTTAATATCAATTTTGCAGCTATTTCAGCCATCCTAAGCTATGTAATCCATAAACTGGACTTTAATTATTCAAAGTGGAGAACCAATTATGAATGGTTCGAGGTGAAATGAATGAAGGCCTACATCACAATGCTCGGCCGCTCCACATGGGCTCTGGTGAACACATACTACGCGGTGCTCATGGAGGGCAGATACTTCCCCGACATCGTCCACATTTTTGCCGAGGACATTTTTGCAGACGAGCTTGGAAAAGCCGCTGAAGGAATGAGAGTCCTGAGCGAGGAGTTTGGCATCTCTCCAGAGATTCAGACTCATCTTGTTCCCGAAGCGGATTTTGTTAGTGCTGGCAGAATGATTAGCGAACTTATACGCAGGCTGAAGGAGGAGGGTTGCAACATAGCCATAGACATTACGGCGGGAAGGAAGGCTCTGGTTGCCGCTGCATTAATCCCCGCTGTCAAGCACAAAATGGATCACGTCTTCTATCTTGCAGTTAAGAGGCTCGAAAGCAGGCCATACATGATGATCCCGATGGCAAATCAGAGCCTGAGGGACTTTGTAGGGGAAGCTCAAAGCAAATGAGGATGTTGTGGCAAAATTTATTTAGAATGCCATCAAAGAGAGAATATGGGCATTGACGTGAAAAAACTGGACAGGCACGGAAGAATTGTCATCCCAAAGGAGTGGAGGGAGAGGCACGGGGATGAGGTCATAGTTCTGGTTTTCGACGACAGGGTTGAAATTCTGCCGAGGAAGGGGAATATAATGAAGTTTGCGGACAGCATTGAGGTGGAGGAGCTCAAGGAGTGGGAGGAAATGCGGGAGGATCTGTATGAGGTTCGTTGATTCCAACGTTCTCATTTACGCGATGCTGAAGCCGAGGAAGGAGCCTGATGGAAAAATAGCAGAGATGAAGAAGAAGTCCCTGCAGATACTGAAGAGGATACAGGAAGGCGAAGAGGTTGCGACAACTGTGGTGCACCTCAGCGAGGTTGCAAACATGATAGCCAGCAGAAGCAGCCTGAAAATGTCTGCTGAGTTCGTGAGGGAGTTTATGAGCCTTAAAAACGTTGAAGTTTTTGAGGTCAGCCCGGATGATTACCTGAAAGCATCTCTGGTTGCATCAGAGAGGGAAGTTGATGTCAATGACGCTCTGGCCTGTCTCAAGATGGCGGAGAAGGGAATAGAGGAAATATACACCTTCGACAGGCACTTCAGAAAGCTCGACGTGGTGGTAGTTTGAAGGAGGAAATAGCGAGCGTGGATGAACTCCAGATCCTCCTGAACCTTGTAGATGACGTCAGCGTCATGTATCCTCTCTACTCCCGCTTCCAGCTCTTCGAAGCGAGGCCTGAAGGCGAAGGATACAGGCTGAGCATCAAGCAGGGTGAGGTTGATTTCGAAAGGCAGCGGAGCCATTTCGACCACCTTGCAGAGGAGGTGCCTTCCTACAGCGATTTTGTGGAGTGCCTGCTCGCAAGTGGCGTTATAACCTACGAAAACATGGAAAGGTTCAGGGATATGCTCAGTTCCTACCGCAGCCTGAGAAAGAGAGTGTATTTCTGCCCGGACACAAACGTCATCTATCACCGTTTCCTTACAGCCTCATCGCTTGTAAAGCATGGAGAGGTCATGCTCGTTGAAACAACGAGGGAGGAAATCGAGTCTTCCCTCAACTTCAAGTACACCCAGCCGACCATCTCGGAGCTGAAGAGACTCGCAAAATACCAGCCCTTCCTGCTGGACGAGTTCATCAACAGAAGGATGAAGAAGTCCAGACTGGCAGCGTACATAGCCATGAAAGAGTACAGGGAGCTGAGAAAACATGCGATCGAGATAGAAGGTGTGGAGCAGTCCACAGACGACAGAGAGGCGAACGACTTCACAATAGTCAGGACCCTCAGGAGATTTGAGAAGGAAAGGGCTGCGATGCCTGTTTTGCTGACAGCAGACAGACAGATGGCGGATATTTGCGAGGCAGAGAGCATAGAATACTTCCACTTCACAATACCCCATGCGGTCGATGCTAACTTCTGCAGCGGCAGATCCTTAGTAGACCTGATCTACAGCCTTGCAAGCGTGTTCGGGGTTATAAGGCTGAACAGCGTCGTCATTTTCGGGGAGTTCAGGGGGAAGAAGAGCCATGACGAGCTTAAGCTGAGGTTCCTCGACGACCAGCTTTACCAGGACTTCAGCAGGCATTTCCGCATCTGCAGGAGGTTGATGGGGCTTGGCATCGAGAATTAGGGCCGTGATTTTCGATCTGGACAACACGCTGCTGGACTTTGTTGAGGCGAAGCTGAAGGCATGTAAAGCGGTGATAAGGCACCTCGGTCTGAATGAGGATGAGCATGAGCTGCTGGGCTACTTCCTCAGGGGAGTTCACGGTTTTGAGGACGTGAGGAACATAGCCGACTACATGAGGGACAGGGGAGTTTACTGCGAGGAGAAGTTCAGAGAATGCTGCGAGATATACGAGAGGGTTAAGCTGGAAAATGTTGAACCATACCCGGGTGTCAGAGAGACTCTCGAAAGGTTGAGGAAACTGGGGCTCAAGCTGGCCGTTGTTACGGATGCAGTGAACGGCCATGCGATTGGCAGACTTAAGAAGGCAGGGATTCTGCACTATTTTGATGCTGTTATATCCTCAGACATGACAGGGAAGAGGAAGCCAGAGCCTGACTCGATTATTCTTGCTCTGAATAAGCTTGGGGTTGGGGCAGAGGAAGCAATCATTGTCGGAGACAGTCTGAGAAGGGACATTGAACCGGGAAAGAGGCTGGGGATGATGACGGTGTATGCAAGCTACGGGGACAGGAATTTCTTTGAGGAGAGAAGTGGTGGGGCTGACTTCGTTATTGAGGACATCGGAGAATTGATTGGATTGCTGGATAGTTTTGTACCCAAAACTAAAATCAGCAATCGATAACCATGTTTCTCAACATTTCCTTTCTTCGTGGCTCTCTGGTTTTGGGCCAATTGCTATCCTCTTAATAACACCCGTATTTGCTTCAAAGCTTTTTCCAAAATATGTTTTTGCCTATTCCTCAATCTCAAACAGTTTCAGCCCCTTCACCCTCTGAAAGTGCTTTTTGTTTCCTGTAAAAAGTGCAGCTTCATTCTCAATAACTATACCTGCAATAAGAATGTCCCTGAAGTCTATAGCTCTTCCATCAGACTCAAGCTCTGCCAGTATCCTTCCTGAGATTTTTGCAGATCTCTCTGTAAGTTTCAGGATTTCGAGTCTATCAGCCAACTCATCCACAGCATTTACATTTCTTTCCCTTCCCGTCCTGTAAGCACCGTAGTAAAGTTCGAATATGTTTATAGAAGTGGTCAGAAGTTCATGCTCCTCCTCCAGCTTCTTAATCACTTCCACAATCTTTCCTTTCCCTCTCAGAAAGTCAATGAGGACATCCGTATCTAAGCAGATTTCCAAGTCTTCCACCCCTTGCTGAGAGATTCCTTAATCTCCCTAACCTCTTCATCACTTACATCCCATGAACCTGCCAGATCGCTTATCTTTCTTTTCAGCAGATATTTTATGGCTTCTTCAATTGAAACAGGCTTTTTGAACTCTGCCTGAAGTTTCCCTGCAAGTTCCACAAGTTCTCTGTATGTCTCCTCGCTCAACTTTATGGATTTTGTAGACATGGTAGTAAATATGGTCAAAGTAGTATAAATTCTTATTGCCATCCGGAGAAAACTGTCAACCTTGCCTCCATAACTCCTTAGTCTCGCTGTCCCTTTAGCTTCAAGCTATTACTCTGAAAAATCTCTCAACTTCTTTTCGGGGGCATTCAAAGTCTCAGTATATGCCTTCCACTCGATATAGTCATCCCACTCCTCGAAATTTTCCTCTTTTTCCCTCAGTTTTCTCTCAAACTCTTCAAAGGTACAGCCGTATTTTTTCTCAAAGAACTTTATTTTCTCTTTAATAGGTGTGAGCGGAGATATGATCTTCAGCCTCTCGTATTCTTTAATTTCGTCGCTCGATACCGTTAATCCCATGCCGGACACCCATTAATTAGGTTTGCAGTATATCTAAAAATGTTGGGTTACTGAAGGTATATAATTGAATAAAAAATTTAAGTATTAATTAAACTATCAACTATTATGGTAAACAGATACCGCAGGAGAAGAATAGCTGAAAAGAAGGTTGCAGACTGGTTGAAGAAACCGGAATGTGAATTAAAATAGTCTTTGACATTTTGTTCATTCTGTTTTTCCCGATTCTCAGGCTTTGCAGTTGCGATGCTTTTCCATCAGTTACTGCAGATCTCCCAGCCATTATCATCCACTACGACTATCTCCCTTCTCACAAAATAATCCAGCCTGAAAAACTCTTCAACAAAAGCCCTGTATTTTTCCTGTTTTTCTTTATGTGGTAATTCAGACCCATTCCAGTTAAAGTGCTTCATACAGGCCCATTTTTTATCGAGAACGCAGAAGCAGAACAGTATGGAAATGCTATCGCTGTAATTCCTTACAAGGGCCTTTTTAATTTTGCCGAAGAGGGCTTTGAGAGTCATGCTGTTGACGTTCTTCAGGAGATGAAACCAGTTGCCCGTAATTTCTTCACCCACCAGCTTTTTAATGTCCTTTTCTACCTCACCGAATTTCGGATTGTGTGCCTTGAATTCAACGTTCACGAGCTTTCTGAAGCCATCTCTGTATTCATAGATTGTGAGGTCAGTTGAGGCGCTCCTCATCCCTGTTCCGGTGAACTGATATTCATTTTCGGTTGGTGTTTCGATCGAATAAAAGAAATTAGAGTTATTCAGAATGCTGCAGAATACGAATCTTGCCTCCTGCTCGCTTATTCTCCTGTGTTTATCCCTTCTGCTCGGAATTATCAGCCTTGGATAATTCAGCGTCGGTTCAGAATCTATATCTGGTAGATTCCAGAGAATGTTGCAAGTTTCTCTGTTGATTCTGATCAGTTCGTTCATCATTGTCTGATGTTGATTTTAAACGCTATAACGGTTGTGTTTCTATGTGGAGAATTTAGTTCAATCCTCCACCGATTACCCCCACCCACGAACAGCAGAAAATCGCCGAAATTCTGTCAACGTGGGATGAGGTCATAGAGGTAAAAAGAGCCAAAAAAGAAAGGCTTGAAAGGATGAAGAAAAAGGCCATGGAACTGCTGCTTACAGGGAAGGTCAGAGTCAAATAACTTTTTAAAGTTTCATAAAAAATAAAATTGAGGATAGAGCCATGGTCTCCAAGACTGAAATCATGGAAATGATAATCAAACACTGGAACGAAATCAAGAGATTTGGAGTTAAAAGACTCTGGCTTTTTGGCTCCTATGCAAAAGGAGAGCAGAGCGAGAAGAGCGACATCGACATTCTCGTGGAATTCGAGAAGGGAAAGAAAACTTTCGACAATTACATGGACCTCAAATTCTTCCTTGAAGATCTGCTTGGGGCAGAAGTTGATCTCATCACAGTTGAAGCTCTGAAGCCGGGAATTAAAGACGCAGTCTGGAAGGAGGCTGTCCCGATTGAGGGATTATAGACTGTATATCGACGACATACTTGAAGCAATACAGAGAACAGAAGAATACACTGCCGGCATGGATTTCGAAGATTTTGCAGAAAACAGGCTTGTGGTTGATGCTGTAGTCAGAAATCTCGAAATAATAGGCGAGTCATGCAGAGCATTGCCACGAGAGATCAGGGAGAAATACCCAGACATCGAGTGGCGTAAAATTGTGGGACTCAGGAACATTCTGATCCACCAGTATTTTGGAGTAGATCTGGAACTTGTGTGGGATATTGTGAGAAACAAACTCCCAGAACTTGAAATGAAGATTAAAGAGATAAAGAGGGATCTGGATGCCTCTTCAGTCTGAGGATCAGGTTCATCGGGAAGTAATGCGGAAGCTTGAAGAGGTTGGCTGGCTCAATGGAAACGGATCAGATGACCAAGCAAGATTGCACCATCGTTGGGATACCTCTTTCCCCCAAACTGATAAAGTGCTATGAAGACGATGAAATTGTCATTTATTCAATGGCAAGAGCAATCAAGCTTAAACTAGAAAATGAACTGTGCAGTAGCGTGAATAGGATTACTAAAGTTGACATAACCCAAGATGGTGATGATTTGCTTGTAAAAGCGCACATCCGGCTCTGGTAACTCTCAATAAATTCTTCCTCTCCTCTCAAGCCATAGAATATGGATTGTTCTATTTTCTTTATCAATGAAATAAACAACCCTGAAACCACCAATTCGGATTCGATACGTGTTTTCTTCACCCTCGATTTTTCTTAATATCGAATTCTTTCCAAGGAGCGGGGCTCATTTTGAGGACATCTAAAGCTTCAGCGAATTTCTTTAAGTGAGCTTTTTGAAGATTTGTTAGCACCTTCCTTACCTTTTTATGCAGAACAACTCTAAACACCCAACTCCCTCTTCAGCTCTTCCCAGTCAACATATGCCCCCTTCAACGACTCTTCCTTCAGCTTTCTTATCTCCCGCAACTCTTCTTCAGAGATTTCTTCCGTTGGTATTATCAGCTCCTCGAGCAGCTCAAGTTTTTCCCTTATTTTTTTTGATTTCAAAGTAAATTTCTTTCAGGAGCGCCTCGTTCATAATTTCCACCAGCATTTATTTTGTGATTCGAAGGTTATATAATTTGCCAGGCTGAACAATAATTCCGGGCAAGTAGGTATACAGAGGAATCGAAATTTTACCTCACTCTGAAGGATAAGGAGATTTCGCAAAAATGTTTGTGAGGAATGTTCTGAAAGAGGGTGTTGTTGCCTATGGCAGAACATGAAAAATACATGGAAAATGTGCATGAAGCAATTGAATCTGAAATACGATAGGAACTCACGGGACTGGTTGACCATCAGATGACTCTGAAAATCCCCTGAAATTTTAACGTTGTTTTCAGGAAGCTGTAAAAAATGGTATACCAAAACCCCGAAAAGGTAAAACATATAACCTATCAGGTTAAACATAATGTGGTGATAGTATGCCCGTAAAAATATCCACAAAAGGGCAAGTGGTGCTTCCAGCTGAAATCAGAAAAAAGTACAATATTGAGGCTGGAAAAGAGATCGAGATACTGGACTTTGGAGGTGAAATAGTTATCGTGCCCATTCCAGAAACAAGAGGAAGAGGTTTCGTGAAGTTCAGGAGAATGCTTGACGAGATACTTGCCGAATACAGGGAAGAAGAAAAGAGAAGAGAGATGAAACGATGAATTACGTTCTCGATGCATTTGCAGTTCTGACATACATTGGTGATGAAGAAGGAGCGGATAAGGTCGAAGAACTCCTCCATAAGGCTGAAAATGGAGAAATAAAGCTCATCATGAACTATGTTAATCTCGGAGAGGTTTACTATATAATCGCAAGAGAATTCGGAGTGAGTAAGGCAAACGAGGCAATGGCAGTAATAAAAAGGTGGGGTATGGAGTTCGCTGGAGTTGATGAAAGTCTCTCTTTAACCGCTGCGAGGATAAAGGCCATGCACAGCCTGTCCTATGCTGATGCTTTTGTTGTCGCCACCGCAATCGGCAGAAATGGGATAATAGTAACCGGAGACAGAGAGTTTGAAGGGGTTTATCCGGACATTCTGTGGATAAGATGATTCAGTGATGCTACCGATTGAGATGATGAATAGACATGAGAGAATGACAATATGAGATTTCGGAAATTTCTTCCCGACGCTCTTATACTTCTGCTTCCGGCTCTTGCGTGTCTGGCTTTATTTTATCTGCCCACAGAGGTCAGAAACATGCTGACACTGAACACGGAGAATTACTCCATTATGTTGCTTTACACCACGAATTTCATTCACTACGAATGGGGGCATCTGGCGGGGAACCTTGCTTACTATCTGGCATTCGGGTTTGCCTCACTGCTGCTCTACAGCCGCCTCGGTTACAGAAGGGTTTACAGATACTCGTTGCCCCTGATTCTTGTGCTGGTCCCCGTCCTCTCTTCAGCCTATTCGCTGTGGGCCGTAAAGAACTGCGGTGGCAGTGGCAGAATTTACGGATTTTCTGATGTTACCGGGGCTGTGATTGGCATGTTCGGATATGGTGGCGCTCTGTTGATCTCCCTCGATAAGAAGGATGCTCCCTGTTCCTACCTGTTCCTCATGCTGATCACACTGTACTACTTCGTCTCAACATACCTGGGGCTGCTGAGCGTTTTCTCCATGGGATTGCTGTTCATCGCCATACTGCCATTTTACATGATTGCGATCAGGCATGCCGGAAACAGGGAAGAGAAAAAGAGAATGGTAGCAGGATTCGGACTGGCAATGCTGTATCTCTTCTCCCTCAGCGCCATGTTTCCCGAAAATTTGGCATCAAATGGAAAGGCCGTGAACATTCTGGGTCATTTGATGGGTGTCCTTCTCGGCGTCACGATTCCGTTCCTGCTGGTAAACACCTCAGACAGATTCGCCGGAGTGCATGATCCCTCAGGCCATGCTGAAAAATGAAAAATAAAAATCAGGCCTCAATTGCGGCCCTTATATCCGGATCGAGGTCCTCTTCAGCAGCACCCTTCGTGAAGAGTGACACAACGATCATGACCAGCAGTGCCACAATTATGCTGACACCATAGCTTGGCATGGCATACGGAAGCTTCATTCCGAGGATCTTCTCGTAGAACAGGAAACCTATGTTCAGCAGAAGAGCCACCGAAAGACTTGCTATAGCCCCTTCCCTCGTTGCCCTCTTCCAGTTCAGGCCAACTGCCAGAAGTGGCAGTGTTGCAGAGGCAAAGTATCCCCAGCCTAAGGCTCCGAGTATGGCCACCAAGTACTTTCCATAATACCCCAGGACAACTGCGAATACCGAGAGAAGCACGGTTACAACCCTCCCCCACCACATCTGCTTTGAGATATCGAGTTCCTTTCCAAAAGCCATGGGAAGGTCGCGGACGATTGCTGCCGTGCCGATTGCGATAAAACCACTCGCCGTGGACATAATGGCTGCGAGAAGCCCGGCATAAACCAGCGCACTCATCCACGTAGGTAGCTGCCCGAGAAAAGCTATGGCAGCCTGATCCGGTCTCTGAAGAGCCGGAATCTGCCCACCAATCACAAGCCAGAGAGCAGCATAGCCGACAAATATCCAGAGAAGGCTGGAAAGCATGTAGCTACCTCCGCTGATCAACGCCCCCCACTTCAAATCCCTGTGGCTTTTCAGGGCATAGAACTTGGTCGCGAGGTGTGGCTGACCAAGCCCACCGAGTGCAAAGACAAAGAACCACATCAAAACGAGAACCCAGGTTCCCCTCCCGAGAGGGTCGATCAGGGTGGGGTCCTTCTGACCGATTGTCATGAAAAGACCTTCAGTCCCGCCGGTCATCGTCAGGGCAAATATCAGCACACCGATGGCCGCAACGACCATTATCAATCCCTGGAAGAAGTCCGTGAGAATGCTGGCTGCCATCCCCGCCACTGCCGTGTAGACCATGGTTATTCCGAAAATGATTATGATGGCCGTTTCGAGGTTAACACCAAGAAGGCCGGAAACAACATACCCTCCAGCCATGACCTGCGTCCCGAGATACGCTATAACTCCGAGAACCAGCCCGACCGCCAGCAAACCTCTGACCGCATCGCTCTTGAACCTTGCAGCTGCGAGGTCAGGCAGTGTCGCAATCGTTCGAGTCTCGGCTATCAGCCTAACCCTCTTACCGATAATGAACCATCCGAGTCCAAAGCCCACCGGAGCGGCAAGAGTTATCCAGAGAGATGTGGCTCCAAGGGCATAGACAAGTCCCGGCCCACCAACGAATCCAAAACCGCTCATTATTGACGCAAAGGCGGCAATAGACGTTACAAAAGCTCCGAACAGTTTGCTCGCACCGAAATAGTGTTCTGCTGTCTTCACCCGCTTAACAGCGTAAACACCTATAGCGAATGTCAGCACAAAGTAACCGATAACGACGGCAACAGTAACCGGATCACTCATTTCCCTCTCCTCCTGAACCCTTAACCTTCATCTTGAACTCGTTCCAGGTTTCCTCACTGAGAATCCACCTGTCAAACAGCAGAGCATAGCTTAGCGTTCCCGGAATGAACAGCAGCAACCACATCAGCGGGAACAGCACGAAGAACCCGGGATGCATCCCTGCAATGGTAAAATCCGGAAACTTACCTCTGAATTCGGCCCAGTATTTGAAGATCAGGGTAATGCAAACTGTCCAGAAAACGAACAGCGTAATTCCGAGCGGTAATGCCGGTCCGAATTCATTCTCCCTCATCGCACCTATTACAAGCCACAGCGACAGACTAAATCCAACGAGATATCCGAGGAGCTGCCATGAATTTGCAAACGCAGCTACCAGAATCAGCAACATCACTGCCCCATTAAAAACCATAAGCCTATCCCTCAGAGCGATTTCTACCACCTCCAGAGTTCAGTTAAAATTGACATGATTTAAAATGTGGAGTTAACATGTTCACGGAATGCATAGCATCAAAATCCCGGCAAACTGGCCAGACGGTTCACAAAACCGGCTAAACTGCTTCACTCATGCCTGATTGAGATAATCCTTTCTATGTGTGATAGAACCTTTTTCTCGGCCCGTCTTATGTTCTTGGAGATTCCCGCCTTGGATATCCCGAATTTTCTTGCAAGTTTCGTTATGTTGATTTTTCGGGGGTCTTCGTAAAATCCGTGGCGGATTGCAGCTTTGAGGATTGACTTCTCGGTCAGGGTGAGTTCATCGATTGCCCTCATGAGGTCCGCCAGAACCGACGAATAGCTTATGATCCTCGAGAAATCCTCAACAGTTATCCGGTTCTGATTCTTGATAACAAATTGATTGTTCTCCTCAAGATCTCTCAAAGCGTTTTCAACATCAGCCTTTGTGTCAAAGCCAACCTGCCAGAGCTCGCTTCCATTTTTGACATGAAACGGTCCAACTATGTACCCCCGGTTTTTTCTTATGGCCTTCATCGCATCGGTGTAATCTATCTCAACTCTCACAGAGGCTTTGTTTCTTTCCTTAGAGAGAAAATCGAGTCTGTGAAACTTTGGCTGAGTCTGAAGTGCCTGAATGGCATTCTGTAGCTCATCCGAATCTTTTGAAATTATGTATCCTCGAATGATGAAGGATGAGGGCGAAAAATCCCAGTAGGTCCCGAAGTAAAAAACATCCAGGTCATCCGACGTGTTTACGAATGGACAGTCATACTGGAGCATGTCTATTGTCAGGACATACATTCAGTTGTCCATTATTTTTTATAATATATTAAGTTTTGGCCGGAATTTTTCTGAACGCGTTGTTAAAATGCGCCCCGCATTATCCGGCTCAGGTCCACAAACATACATCTGCTCAGCCTTTCATACTTCTGCTCAAGCACTCCCCTCAGCCTTCCTCCAGTAAACTGCCCGAGGAAAAAGGACGCAACAAAAAGCGGTATGTGGGTGAGTGATACGCCTGCAAAGAGTCTCGTCAGGAAAACCAGTGGCACGGGAGAGTGAACAGCCAGAAACCACTCCTTAGAGAGCTTTCTCGTAACCTTTCTCCAGTATCCGAACGGAAGATTGACCGTGAACGTTACGGCCAGAGCAACGGCCTCGATCACCCAGCTAACCATACCGATACTATGCACCGCACCTTGTAAATCTTTCGCATCACCGCTGAGAACTGTCTTTTCCCGAAATTATTTCCCACTTCAACAAACCCCCATGTGAAACTTGACGAGAAAGCGATAAAATGGATTATCAGAGAGAAAGAGAAGGGTACACCGACAAAGGAGATAGCAGAGATCGAAAACATAACACCAAGAAGAGTAAATCAGATCTACAAGCAATACAAAGATACTGGAGAAATACCAAAGCCAAAGAAACCAGGTAGACCTAAAAAAGAACTATCAGAAGAAGAAATAGAAGCCATAAAAGAAGCCTATGAAGAGTACAGGTGTAATGCAGTAGTTCTCCAAACAATCTTAAAGGAAAGAGGTTACAGAATAAGCAAGAACAAAATACACGAAGTGTTGAGAATGAACGGCTATGCTAAGGAGGAGAAGAACAAGAAAAAGCGTAAAAAGTGGATAAGGTATGAGAGAAAGCACTCTATGGAATTATGGCATGCAGACTGGTTTTTCTATAACGGGAAGTGGATAATTGCTTATCTGGACGATGCTTCCCGTCTGATTACTGGTTACGGAGTATTTGATAAAGCAACATCTGAGAATGCCATAAAAGTGCTAAAAGAAGCCATGGATGATTATGGCAGGCCGGAATCAATCCTGACGGATAGAGGTACTCAGTTCTACGCATCTGCAGGGGAGAAGAAGGCTAAAGGAGTATCTAAATTTGAGAAATTCCTTGCAGAGAATGAAATTAAGCATATTGTGGGTAGGGTGAATCACCCACAAACGAATGGAAAGATAGAGAGGTTCTATGGAACGCTGGAAGCTAAAATCAAGTATTTCGATACAGTAGATGAATTCATGGAGTGGTACAATCACAAAAGACCCCACATGAGTCTCAACTTAGATGAACTGGAGACTCCCTATAAAGCATTTTTGAGAAAGTTGACTCCTGAGAGAATATTGAGTTATTCGTGGAGGTGGTTTGATGGTGGGAAATGATTTTAGGAAACTACACTGTTCAGATTTTTGGCAGAAAAGAAAAATATGGAGGGCTATAAAAATTTAGGATTTTTTGCTTTTAAGCTCCGGGAAGTCCTCATAGAAGTATTCGTGTTCTCCTCTCTCTCCTTTCTTCTTTTTCTCCTCTTCAAGTTTTCTAAGTTCAACCCTTCTTATCTTACCGCTGATTGTCTTTGGAAGTTCTGGCACAAATTCGATTATTCTCGGGATCTTGAACCTTGCGAGGATGCTTCTGCAGTGCTGGAACAGCTCAAGTGCAAGCTCTCTGGATGGCTCGTGTCCCGGCTTGAGGATGACGAATGCCTTCACAAGCTGATATCTGACAGGATCGGGGCTGCCGACAACTGCAGCTTCGGCCACAGCGGGATGCTCAATCAGTGCACTCTCAACTTCGAATGGACCAACCCTGTAGTCTGACGTCTTTATGACGTCATCTGCTCTGCCTACGAACCACCAGTATCCATCCTCGTCGAAGTATGCCTTGTCTCCTGTGTAGTAGTATTTGCCGACAAACACCTTGGCGGTCTTCTCCGGATCTCCCATGTACTCCTTGAACAGGCCAATTGGTCTCCATCTGTCGACTCTCACGACAATGTGTCCGACCTCTCCTGGCTTTGTTATCTCATTGCCTTCATCATCCACAAGGGTTACATCGTGCATGAAAGAGGGTCTTCCGAATGAGCCCGGTTTTATCTTGCCCTTGAACCATGGCGGGTTGCCGATCATGGCCGTGCTTTCCGTCTGACCGTAGAAATCTCTGATTTCCGTGTTGGTGTACTTCAGCCACTGTTCGTATATTTCAGGGTTGAGCGGTTCTCCGGCACTTACCACGTCCCTCAGCTTGTAGTCATACTTTCCAATGTCTGAGAGCAGGAACAGTCTCCAGGCTGTCGGTGGGGCACAGAATGTTGTAACACCGTTCTCATCAAGTGCCTGCAGATACAGGTCTCCGCTCAGCCTTCCGGAATAGTGGAATCCTGTTGCAGTGGCACCGACGATCAGAGGAGCGAAGAATGAGCTCCATGCATATTTGGCCCATCCTGGCTGGCTGAGGTTGTTGTGAACGTCTCCGGGCTGAATGTTGATGAAGCATGCTGTGCTCAGGTGTCCAAGTGGATATGATGTTGCCGTATGCACGACCCTCTTCGGCAATCCTGTGGTTCCTGATGTGAAGAAACAGAATATGACGTCGTCATATCTTGTTTTTGCACTTTCAGCGCTTCCACTCTCTTTTTTCACCTCGTCATAGCTTGTCCATCCATCCTTCTGTCCCAAGACGATCTTCACCTTTGGTTCTACGCCGGCCAGTTCAAGAGCCTCGTCAATGACTTTCGCTGAGGCCTCATCTGCTATAACTGAATCTGGCGGATAGGTTTTGAATCTGTATTCGAGCTCCCTCGCTGTCATTGTAGTTGCTGTTGGGACGCCAACAAATCCTCCCTTGACTGTTGCAAGGGTGCTGAACCAGATCTCTGGCACAAGCGGAATCATCATGTAGAAATTATCTCCCTTGTCGATTCCGTGACCTCTCAGGAAATTGACTATCCTGTTACCCTCTTCTGCAAGTTCCTTGTAGCTGAATTTCTTTTTCTCTCCTGTCTCAATGTCTGTCCAGAGAAGCGCAGTATTGTCCCCGTTTTCCTTTACGTGTATTCCCTCGAAGATTTCTTCTGCCCAGTTGAAGTACTCGGGCAGCTGCATCGTGTTGAGGTTTTTGAAGAATTCTTCCATCGCCTTTGCCTTGTTCTCGTCGTCAGGCAACTGCACAAGTTCAATAAACTTCCTGTAAACCTCTTCCATTGCCATAAGTTCCACCTTCCGTAAATTTTAATCGCAATGTTTTTTGATGATACTTAAGCTTTTCGAATTTAATTAAATAATAATTTAAATCGGATTAGCCGTTATAATTTTATCTTCTAAAAAATACTTTCGATAAACGGGACTCACTTATCCTATCCTTGGGTTCTGACAGGCAAGCACAGAAATGGTAAAATTCCTGTTTTTGTTACCTGCGTTTTCCGGGGTAATTTCTCTATTGGTCCATTTGGGATAACAGGGAGATTGCAATCCACATCATCACGGGTGATTTCTGCAGGCAAAACCGGGAAAATCTATTTTATTTTAAAATTAAAAAAGGTCCGGGTGATGACATGAAGGTCGTTATAGTGGGTGCAGGAGCTGGCGGGATGACTGCGGCCTCAAGAATACGTGCGCTAAAACCTGAATGGGATGTGAAGGTTTTTGAGGCGACGGGTTTTGCGAGTCACGCTCCCTGCGGGATACCGTATTCCATTGAGTTTGGCTTTCCGGGCGACGAGCTGATGTACTACAGGCCAGAGGTGTTCATAAAGGAAAGGGGAATAGACCTGCGCCTCCATGCAAGGGTTACAGAGGTAAAGAATGGCAGCATTGTTGTTGACGAGGATGGAGAGCAGAACGAGTATGAGTGGGATAAACTGCTAATAGCCACGGGCGCATCGCCAAAAGTTCCACCGATTGAGGGAGTGAATCTCGAAAACATCTACACCGTCGATCTTCCCCCAGATGCAGAAATTCTGAAGAGCGCTCTGGCAGAGGCTGAGAACGTTGTCATAGCAGGTGCAGGATATGTGGGCCTCGAGATGGCTGAAGCGGTATCCTCCCTTGGAAAAAAGGTTACTGTTGTGGAAATGGCGGAACATCCCTTACCGAATTTTGACAGTGAGATTGGAGAAATTCTGAAAAAAGATATGGAACGGAAGGTTGACCTGAGGCTTAATGAGAAAATAGAGGCCTTCGAAGGCAGGGACAGTGTTGAGAGAGTCATTACTGATAGGGGGGAGTACAGAGCAGACCTTGTCATCCTTGCTCTTGGTGTAAAGCCCAATGTTGAGCTTGCGACGCAGATAGGGGTCGAGCTTGGAGAAACTGGAGCAATCAGGGTCAATCAGAAAATGGAGACGAGTGTTGAGAACGTTTACGCTGCAGGAGATGTTGCCGAGACAAGGCACCTCATCACAGGCAAACCAGCATGGATTCCTCTGGCACCAGCAGGAAACAAGATGGGATATGTTGCAGGAGTCAACATGTCCGGTGGGGACATCGAATTCCCTGGCGTTGTCGGCACCCAGATCACAAAGTTTTATGACCTGCAGATTGCAAAGACAGGATTGAGCGAGAAGGAGGCAATAAATGAAGGCTTTGAGGTTAAGAGTGCTTTCATAACTGCCAATACCAAGGTTCATTACTACCCCGGGGCGAAGAAGACGTATCTCAAGGTTGTTAAGGATGCAGAGACCAATAGAATTCTCGGTGCACAGATTGCGGGGTATGAGATGGTCGCAATGAGGGTCAATGTTTTTGCTGTTGCAATTCAGGCAGGATTCACGACGAAGGATGTATTCTTCTCAGATCTGGCTTACGCCCCGCCCTTTACGCCTATCTGGGACCCCGTGATTGTGGCTGCAAGGGTGCTGAAGTTTTAGCAAAACATTTTTTATTGCTCTTTTTTATTTCTTCCAATGAAACCTGAGCTTGAAAGTCTCATAGATGAAATCAAATCCTGCAGAAAGTGCACTCTCCATCTGACAAAGAAAAATTACGTCCCCGGAGAGGGAAATGAGAATGCACAGATAATATTCATCGGCGAGGCTCCCGGCAGGGAAGAGGACGAGCAGGGCAGACCTTTTGTGGGAAATGCTGGCAAACTTCTCACTGCTCTAATAGAACGAAAGCTGGGTCTCGCCAGGAAGGATGTTTACATTGCTAACATTCTGAAATGCAGACCACCCAACAACAGGGACCCCATGGAGCATGAGGTGGATGCGTGTTTTCCGTATCTCCTGAGGCAGATTGAAATAATTAAGCCCGATGTCATAGTCTGTCTCGGCAGACACTCTGCAAAAACAATTTTCGAACATTTTGAAATACCTTTCAGGAACATTTCCAGAGACAGGGGGAAGGTTCACATTAAGAATACAGATTTTGGAAAAATCAGCTTTGTGGCCACATATCATCCAGCAGCGGCACTTTACAGGCCAGCTTACAGGGAAATTATTGAGAGTGATTTTGAGAAGATAAGAGGACTGATAAAAAGAAAAAATTTGACTCTTTCAGATTTCATATCCGATTAGAATATCGTGCAGATTGCTTCACCGAGAGGTGTCAGCAGTATTTTTACGTTTTTACCCTCTCTTTTTGTTTCTATATATCCGTCCTTTTCAAGTCCTTTCAGATGGTAGCTCATTTTTGCTCTCTGAGCCATATACGCTTTATCCTTTTCGAGCTTTCCATCTACGAGTTTTATCAGCGTGTTTATTGAGTCAACTTCTTTTCCATTTTCGTATATTGCTTTCAGAATTGTTATCTTGTCTTGCCCGATCCTCTTGAGCGGAGGAACAGGTATTTCCACAATTTTTTCAATCCCAGCTTCCTTATCCTTTTCGTACTTTGGCATTCCCACGTAAAGCTTTCCACCCGTCAGCTGGGCAACCAGGTAGAGTGAGATCATCAGCGTTCTTGGAGAATCTGTGGCGTTTATTAAGAGGTTATTGCCTTCAGCTATTTCTGGTTTTATCTGGTCCAGTATTTTTATGGCAGAATCGTATACGTCCGTTTCACTCACCCTGATTTTTTCGATCTCTACGAGAACGCTCAGCATTTTTTCAAGGTCTTCAGCGACTTCCATGTAACCCTCGCCGTCCGGAATTATCAGGTAGGCTTTCTGTATGGGGTACCCGCTCAACTTCAGGCTTTCCATGATTCTCTCTTTGTTCCTTCCAACCGCAATAACATGGACTGCTTTTGCCATGCGTTCCATTTTGTGGAAAACTTAATAAATTTTTCTATAGGTGACGCCATGTTGTTATTTGTCAAAGTCGCGGTGAATAGTTAAACACTGTAACAATCTAATTAAAAAGGCTGAATTGGTGCCTGACAAATACTATACGGTGGAAGAATTAGGGGTCGAGAGGGCTTATCACAATCATGAAAAGGATTATATAATCCGGTTTTCGAATTATCTTGATGAGCAATCTGAAAGATTATGCTAAACTTCTGACAGAATTGCCCCCTCCTGAGGGATATGAAGAAATTGAATCTTATCCGATTTACGGGGGAAGGGTTTTTTCTGCCATCAAAATTCTGCAGGAAGGTCTCGATGCTCTGTATTATGTTATTGAGCCGCCCCTTAATGAATATGAGGGAGTTAAGAATGACATCCTGAGAAGACTTGAGTTTGTTCTGCCCTCAATCCATGAGAAACGAGATAAGGAAAAGGCGATAATTGAGACGTTTGACAGGATTGTGGAATCTCTGAAGCTTAAATTTGACGATGAATATTATTATCATGCTCTTCTTTATTATGTGCTGAGAGAGACACTTCTCTACGGCCCCATAACCCCCCTCATGAAGGACCGCCTGATAGAAGACATCTCCTGCAACGGCTACAACAAGCCCGTATACATCTACCACCGCAACTACCAGAACATCAGAACAAACCTCACCTTCAGAGAGGACGAGCTTGACATGTTCGTCATAAAGCTTGCCCAGATGTCGGGCAAGCACATAAGCATAGCCGAACCTCTCCTGGATGCATCCCTTCCAGACGGATCAAGAATCCAGATGACCTTGGCCAGGGAAGTCACGGACCACGGCTCCACATTCACCATAAGAAAGTTCAGAGAGGAACCCGTAACTCCAGTGGATCTCATCGCCTGGGGAACCTTCAGCATAGAGCAGATGGCCTACCTCTGGCTCTGCATAGAGAACAAGAGGTCCCTCATCTTCGCAGGAGGAACTGCAAGCGGAAAAACCACGTCCATGAACGCCGTCTCAATCTTCATCCCGAGAAGCTCGAAGATAGTGACCATTGAGGACACGAGAGAGATAATGCTCCCCCACGAGAACTGGATTCCCGCAGTCACAAGGGAAACAGGAAAGGTAGTGGACATGTACGATTTGCTGAGAGCAGCCTTGAGACAGAGACCCGAATACATAATAGTTGGAGAGGTCAGGGGAAAGGAGGCACTGACCCTCTTCCAGGCAATGTCCACCGGCCACACCACCTACTCAACCCTGCATGCCGACTCTGTCAACGGCGTCATCCACAGGCTTGAAAACCCGCCCATAAACGTCCCCAGAGCAATGATCGAAGCTTTGGACATAGTCAGCATACAGGCCCAGGTCTTCATGGGCAAGAAGAGGGTGAGAAGAAACCTGGAGATAGCTGAAATCATAGGCGTTGACCCCCACACCAAGATCATGAGAACCACAACAGTCTTCACCTGGGACTCAAGCAAGGACGAACACGTGATGGTCGGCAGCTCAAAGGCCCTTGAAGAACTCAGAATCATGAGGAACTGGTCGAGAAAGGAACTGGAACAGGAGCTGAAGAGAAGGGAAGCAGTCCTCAAATACATGCTCGACAAAAACATAAGAGACTTTAAGGAAGTCGCCAGAATAATTCAGACCTATCAGGTAGATCCGGATAAGGTGATGGAGCTTGTCGAGTCTTGGGATGATGAGAAGAGAGCTGCAAAGGCTGGCGGAAAAGTCTCCGGAAACGCTGAAGTTCTGCAGGAAGGTCCTTGATTCGGAGAGGTACGGGGGTAACGTTATACTGATGGTGGTGGATGCAGCCATAACATCCGTTGGGGTCAATTATTTTTCTGTGGTAGTTCCGAGAGTCCTTGAATTTAAAAGGAGGTTTATCGACTCCGGGAGAATTGCAGGCTTTGACGATCTGATTTCATGTAATGATGCTGAACTTTACTCACTGTGGAGAAATAAAAGGAGCTGGCAGGTTGCAAAAGGAGTGTGCAGCATAATTTCAGAGTACGGTGAGGGTGCCACAGCCCTTAGGAGGTGGGCTAAAGAGGCGGAGGTTGAAAGCTGGAGGGAGTGGCTTGATGTGAAAGGTGCAGGGATAAACACCTTCCAGTACCTTAGGATGATGGGTGGGATTGATACAGTTATGCCTGACCGGATTGTGAGGAGATTTGTTGGGCGATTTGTGGATCCCCCGAATAAACTTGTTGAGTTCGTTGAATTTGTGGAATCTTTGTCCGGATATGTGGGATTTGGAAGTACTGAAATATGCTGGCTTTCCTGGCTTTCCAGCTACGATGATGAAAAAATAAGAAAGTATTCCCGAATTCTGGCCAAAATTTAAATATTGGCGGACCAGTATTAAAGCGGTGAAATGTGATATATGCGGAAAGGATGAGCTTCTTCCGTACAAATGCAGTTATTGTGGAGGTACGTTCTGCTCTGATCACAGGTTGCCCGAAAAGCACAGCTGCGAGGGGCTGTATGATATTCCTGTTAAGGTTAAGCGGGACAGAGATATAGGGCGGAGACAAAGGAGCAGAATTGCTGAATTGCAGAAGTATGATCCCGAATTGAAGGTCAGAAAAAATCCGTTTGAGATTTACGGCTACAACAACATGATTCTTGCAATAATCACTGTCCTGTTTGCTCTGACGCTCATATTCAGACCTCTCTTCAATATGCTTGCTCTTTATCCTTACGACGTCTATCTGCGACCCTGGCAGCTTATTACCAGCATCTTCCTTCATGGTTCGTTTGAGCATTATTTTGTAAATGCTCTCGTGCTTTTCTTCTTTGGGACAGAGCTTGAAAGAAGAGTGGGCGGGAAGAAGTATCTCGAAATATTTCTGCTTTCAGGTATTTTTGGGAACGTGATGTACGTCCTTTTTTCATACGCAAGTGGGACATTTACGCCGGCTGTAGGAGCTTCAGGGGCGATTTACGGTGTAATGGGGGCTCTCGCCATCATGGCTCCGGAGATCAGAGTGCTGCTGTTCTTCTTTATCCCGATGAATATCCGAATGGCAGTACTCCTGTTTGCGCTCTACAATCTCTACAATCTGCTGACTCCGTCTCCGCTTTTCACCGGTGTGGCTTACATAGCACACCTCGGAGGGCTTGTGGTGGGACTTTACTACGGTGATAGACTGAGAATGAGAAGGAGGCTGCGTCTTTGAAGGCCTGGATTGAGAGAGAAAGGCTTGACGGAGAGGTGGTGGACTGCCTCACGGTGATACTCCCCACGAGGGGGTGCGGGTGGGATAAATGCTACATGTGTGGCTACACCCTCGACTCGGACAGAAACGCAACTCAGGAGAAAGTTTACAGGGCGTTTGAAAAGGCTGCAGTCAAAAAACAGGCGGAAGTTCTGAAAATATTCACCTCAGGCAGTTTTTTCGATGCCAGGGAGGTTGAAAGAGAAACAAGAGAGAAGATCTACCGCAGGGCAGTGGAGCTTGGATTCAGAAAGCTCATTGTCGAAAGCAGGCCTGAGTTTCTGACCGAAGCGGTGGCTGAGGAAATCTCTCAGGCTGGCATTGAGATTGAAATTGGCATAGGTCTTGAAACTTCAAACGATTTCTACAGGGAACATCTGATAAATAAAGGCTTCAGCTTCGAGGATTACAGAAGCGCAGTTAAACGTGTGGGTAGTGTGGCGAGGATAAAGACCTATCTGCTACTCAAACCTCCTCTGCTCATGGAGAAAGAGGCGATGGATGACATAAAAAAGTCCATTGAGGACGTAAAGCCTTACACGGATGTGGTCTCGCTCAACCTCATGACGATCCATTCAGGAACGTATGTTGAGAGGCTGTGGAGAGAGGGCGTTTACAGGCCTCCCTGGCTGTGGAGTGCCGTGGAAATCCTGAAATGGGCTGATTTGGACATACTGTGCGATCCCGTTGCGGGAGGTAAGAGGAGAGGACCCCACAACTGCTTCAAATGTGACGGTTCTGTTATTGATGAGATAAGACAGTTTTCTCTGACAGGGGATAAAGGGGTTTTCGAGACCGATTGCGAGTGTAAGGAGAGGTGGAAACTCGCCCTTGAGGCTGAAGACCTGATAGAAAAGCCTCTTTTTCCATAGAGGTAAGTTTTAAATACTCTCCTCTCTACTCTGACACGTGAGATTTGAAAGCAGGGCAGATGGGTTTTCAGGAGCTGAAAGCGTAACTGTGGATGTGAACAGAATGCTCGTCCCGAAAAAGGTGTTCTTCACAGCGGGAGCGGGCAGTCATGAGGATGAGCTGGTTAGCTTTGAGCTCGCATTGAGAGATGCTGGCATAGAAAGGTTCAACCTCGTTCCTGTGAGCAGCATATTTCCCCCTCAGTGTGAAATAATCGGCATTGACGACGGTCTGAGGGAGCTTTACCCCGGTCAGGTCGTTTTCTGTGTGATGTCGAGGGAGACGAGCAGCGAAGAGGGTAAGAAAATTTATGCGAGTGTTGGAGCAGCAATTCCTGAAGATTCATCTCTTCACGGGTATCTCACGGAATATCACGGAGAGTATACCGGAGAGGATGTTGGGAGGAAGGCAGAGGAGAGTGCGGCATTCATGCTCGAAACGGCCTTCGGCATAAAGCCCGCAAAGACATTCAATGTAACAAAGGTGGCAGAGGTAAAGGACTATACGACGGTTGTCGCTGCTGCGGTTTTTGTTTTCTAATCAACTTTTCCGTATATTCCAAAATCCAGGGGCATATCCTGCACGTAGTTCTTGCCGAGTTTTAATGCCATTTCTGCTTTTTTCAGCTCTCTTCCGAGGTACGCTGCGTGATCCAGTCTGGTTACCAGGTTGAGTCTCAGGATCGTGTCAATTATGCTTTTTGCGTCCTTTCCTGTCACAACCGCCTTTTCATGGCTGCAGACTATCCTGTTTCCTGAAACCCATATTCTGAAATCGCCAGCAGGATCTCTCACGAATCTTTCGCTTTTTTCGGCTTCAATGCACCCTTCAGGCTCCTGCGCCTCCGCAATCCTTCTTTTCTCTTTCAGTACAAGCAGAGAAATCCCCAGATCTTTTGGTGGAGTCTCCTTTATCCTGGCTCCTCTGACCATAATGCTTGCGGTTTTAAGCTCCTTAATGCATCCCCTCGTTTTAACGCTCGCTTCGGTTGTGAAGAGCAGGTCAGCTTCAAGCTCTTCAGCAATGTATGCGAGAATCCCGTTCATGCCCACGCTGTCCGCATCGAAAAGTTCGGTTATGTTTCCCGAACCGAAAAGCATGGGAGTTGCAGAATCGATTTCCCGGTATTTCCTGTATCTTGTCAGGGAATCAAAAAATCCGTTTATGTCCAGCACCGGATCTGCAATAACCCTGTCTGTTTTTGTTTTTATAAAGCTGATCAGCCACTTCAGTCTTTCTGGATTTCTTTCGACGGCAACAACTGCCTGATCTCTAACGTAATTCAGCGCTTTAAGATTTGAGAGTGAGATGCTCATGACCATGTCAGCACCGCTCTCAATTCCTGCCCTTATTGCTCTTGGAGAGAATGTATCTATGCTGACTGCATTGCAGCAATCCTTTGCTATCCTAACCGCTTTTTTTACATCTTCCGTGGAAAAGCTTATTGGTATGCCGAGGTCTATTATGTCAGCACCACTTTCAAGATAGTATTCTATTCTCTCCACAAGCTCGTCTTTTTCAAGTTCGGTGGCATCAACGATCTCGGCAACAACCTTTAATCTGCTCTCCCCTCCGATAACGATGCCGTTTATGTCAAATACGCCCTTTTCGTGTGTCTCGATCTCTTTCAGGATTTCATTTCGTCTATCGATGTCAACAAGCCTGTCCGCAGGGATCTCATGGGAAAGTTCAATTTCGTCAAGTCTTTTAAGTATTGGGGGAATGTCGTATGCGTGAATTGGTCCAAGGCGAATTTTAACGCCACTCTCTTTTTCCAGCTTTTCCCACTTACCCTTGGAAAGCCCCGGGACAAGTACGAGATCGTAATCGGAAAGATCAAGATTTTCGAGGTCTTTTTCCGATACAAAAGCAGCGACGTCAACATCTGCCACATGAACGTCATTTCCCATGGCGTTTTCCCTTACCATTTTTTCAGCCAGTCTTCCTGTAACAAGAAGGACCTTCACAAATCTTATTTTACCTTAAAGTCAAAAAGCCTTCGATGAAAAGGGCTGAACTGCATGTCCACTCCACATACAGTGACGGCCTCGACAGGGCTGAGAGAATTGTTGATGTGGCTGTGAGGCTCGGAATCGATGCCATCTCGATAACGGATCATGACACTGTTCAGGGGAGCATGGCGGCACTCGACTACGTCAGGGATGAGCATCTGGACATTGAGGTAATACCGGGTGCTGAAATTTCAACTTCTGATGGACACCTCCTTGTTTATTATATTGAGAGAGATATTGACAAGGGCATGTCTCTGATGGAAACAATTGAGGAGGTGAGAAAGCGGAACGGAATTTGTGCTGTGTCGCATCCCTTTCAGATAGAGAGGAGTGGTGCTTTCAGGATCGAGCTTATAAAGCACGCAGATGCTTTGGAGGTTTTCAATGCAAAGTATGTCATTGGCATTTTCAACAGAATTTCAGAAAGAATTGCGGACAGGTATGGGATGGCTAAAATAGCAGGCAGCGATGCTCATACGGCAGACGAGGTGGGATACGGGTTGACGCTCTATACGGGAACTCTGAAAGAAGCTATTGCGGAGAGAAAAACGGAATATAATGGACGCAAAATGCCGCTTTCGAGACAGATAGGTTATTCGCTGAAAAAGAAGTTCATCCACTAATTTTGATGTGCTTGAACTGTGGTGAGCTTTTTCCCGCCATGCTCTCAACGATTTATCAGAATGATTTAAATTATCAGACTCTCACCTTTACCACGTGAAGATATCCGAGTTTCAGAGACTGATAAAGGACCTTTACTACGAGAAGGACATTGAAAGGGGTGTGGGAAAGACCTTTTTCTGGTTTATCGAGGAAGTTGGGGAACTTTCAGAGGCGCTGAGAAAAAACAAAAATCTCGGTGAGGAATTTGCAGATGTTTTCGCCTGGCTTGTGAGCCTGGCAAATCTTTGCGGGATTGAACTTGAGGAAGAGGTGAGGAAGAAATATCCGGATTACTGCATAAAATGCGGTTCCCGGCCTTGTAAGTGTAAGGAGGGATTGTGATGTTTCTGATTGCAAGAGATGAGGATATCAAGAACGGAATTGTGACAGACAAATACTTTGTATGGACTGAAAAGGTTTTGAGAGAGAAGAAGGTCAATCCGTACGTTGTGGCAGAATTCACGGCATCCAGCTGGGGTATTTTTTCGGGACTGCGTGATGTGCTTGAGCTGATGGAGGGCATAGATGTTGACGTTTATGCGATGAAGGAAGGAACGCTCTTCTTTCCTCATGAGCCTGTAATGGTTATCGCCGGCCATTATCTGGATTTCGCCAGGTTTGAGACTGCGATACTGGGTTTTATCTGCCACTCTTCCGGAGTTTCCACCAAGGCGTTCAGAACAAAGCTCGCCGCAGGTGACAGAAAGGTTCTGTCATTCGGGACGAGAAGACAGCATCCTGCTATAGCTCCAGTTATTGAACGGGCAGCGTGGATTGGTGGAGTGGATGGTGTGAGCAACGTTTCAGCAGAGAAGTATCTCGGCATTGAGAGTGTCGGAACGATGCCCCACGCCCTGATAATTTCGTTTGGCGACCAGATCTCGGCGTGGAGGGCGTTTGACGAGGTTGTTGATGAAAATATTCCCCGGACGCTTCTTGCAGACACATATTTTGATGAGAAAACCGAAGCGATACTGGCGATCGAAAACGTGGAGAGGGTTGATGGCCTCAGATTTGACACCCCTGGCACGAGAAGAGGCAACATGCGGAAGATAATCGAGGAAATTAAATGGGAACTCAGAATAAGGGGCAGGGGCGATGTGAAGATTGTTGTAAGTGGAGGACTTGACATTGAGGACATTGTGGCCCTGAGGGACATCGTTGACATTTTTGGAGTGGGAACAAGCATTGCCGGGGCAAACCCTGTTGACTTCTCCATGGACATAGTGGAAAGAAATGGTGAGTTCTGTGCCAAAAGAGGGAAGAGAGGTGGAATGAAGCAGGTTTACAGGGACTGGGAAAGTCTGAGGGATGAAATCAGGCTGTTCAGCGAGGATAAGCCTGGGGGCATGGAGCCGCTGCTTGAGAAGGTTATGGAAGGCGGAGAGGTATTGACAGAGAGCGACATGGGTGAGGCGAGAAAACTCGCTCTCAGGCAGATGGAGCTCATAAGGAAGCTTGGCAGGGAAAGTGAGTTTATTTAACACAGGATTTAATTTTTATCCCTTTTCTCGAGCATCTCCTCAACCCTCTTTAGCTTGAGTATGATGTATGTTAATGCTGTTGAGAATGTTGCGAGTCTGTAATCTCCAAAACCCGTAATCATTCCTATTGCTGCGGTCATCCAGAGACTCGCTGCCGTGGTGATTCCGACAACTTTTGTTCTTTCCTTCCTCTGCTCGGCAAGTATTGTACCGGCGCCGATGAAACCTATTCCTGAAACAACTCCTGCAGCTATCCTGGCAGGATCGTTGAAGAATCTGGCTGAGACTATCATGAACAGACACGAGCCTGCAGATACGAGCATGTGAGTTCTCAGTCCAGCGGGTTTGTGGACTTTTGATCGCTCGAGTCCCACAACCGCTCCGAAAACCGATGCGAGAATGAGAGAAATGTATTCTTCCATAAACCGAACTTTGCGTTTCAATACAAAATTTTTTTCGCCGCCACTCTGGACGAATAAATTAATATTTGGGTTTGATAAACTCTGGAAGGGGTGGAACAATGACAGAGAGGTTTGACAAGATATATGATTACTACGTGGATAAGGATTACGAACCGAATTACAAGAGGGATGTGGTCGCAGTTTTCAGGATTACGCCTGCTGAAGGCTATACAATCGAGCAGGCTGCCGGCGGTGTGGCTGCAGAAAGCTCGACGGGTACCTGGACGACCCTTTACCCGTGGTATGAGATGGAGAGATGGGAGGACCTGTCTGCAAAGGCATACGATTTCCACGACATGGGCGATGGAAGCTGGATGGTGAAAATAGCCTATCCGTCTCATGCTTTTGAGGAAAACAACCTGCCAGCCCTCCTTGCATCAATAGCGGGAAATGTGTTTGGAATGAGGAGGGTAAATGGACTCAGGCTTGAGGATCTGTACTTTCCTGAAAAAATCATACGGGAATTTAATGGGCCAGCATTTGGTATTGAAGGAGTTAGAAAAATGCTTGACATAAAGGAAAGGCCAATCTACGGTGTTGTGCCCAAACCGAAGGTTGGCTACTCTCCAGAGGAGCTGTACTCTCTCGCTGAGGAGCTTCTTTTGTCAGGGGCAGATTTTGTGAAAGACGACGAAAATCTGGCATCGCCCTGGTACAACAGGTTTGAGGAAAGGGCAGAAGTGATGGCGAATATCATCGAGAAAGTTGAGAACGAGACCGGGGAGAAAAAGACCTGGTTTGCAAACATAACAGGTGATGTAAGGGATATGGAGTACCGACTTGAACTTCTGTCGGAGCTTTCACTGAAACATGCAATGGTTGATGTTGTCATAAGCGGATGGGCTGTGCTTGAGTACATAAGGGACCTTGCAGAGGATTACGACATTGCGATACACGGGCACAGGGCGATGCATGCGGCGATGACAAGAAATCCCCGGCACGGGATTTCCATGTTCGTTCTTGCAAAACTGTACCGGCTTGTAGGGATTGACCAGCTTCATGTTGGAACTGCGGGAGCAGGAAAGCTTGAAGGAAAGAAATGGGATGTGCTGCAGAACACAAAGGTTCTGAGGGAAAATCGCTATGTTCCTGAAGACGGTGATGTTTTCCACTTGGAGCAAAAGTTTTACGGCATAAAACCGGCTTTCCCCACGAGCTCTGGAGGGCTCCATCCCGGCATACTGCCGAAGGTTATTGAGGCGCTTGGCACCGACATAGTTCTTCAGCTTGGCGGTGGAACCATAGGACATCCAGACGGACCGGGTTCTGGAGCAAGGGCGGTGAGACAGGCTCTGGAGGCGATTGTTCAGAACATCCCTCTTGAAGAATATGCAAAGTCGCATAGTGAGCTAGCAAGGGCGCTTGAAAAGTGGGGAACAGAAACCCCAATTTAACCTTTTATCAGTTTTTCAGAGAACTTAATCGATAAGAGCATCAGAACCGATCCGAGAACAGGATAGATCAGAAATTCCCATGGCTGCAGGTAACTTCCAGCGGAGATTCTGGCTGAAACTCCTGAAATCATTGATGGGTGTGTGAATGACACAGTAACGATTGAAACAGAAAGTATGGAGAATACGAGCTGACTTCTCTCTCTGTCCTTCAGTCCTGAGGATATGATGGCTCCTATGGATGCGAAAATCATCGAAAATGATACTGACAGGATGAGAAGAAGTACTGGGCGGAAAATGCCCGTGTTTACGTGGAGCAGAAACACCCATACAGCAGACAGGACAGCCGACACAATAAGAGCCGAAAAAACCTTGGCAGATATGAAATCCGTTATCGACATGGGTGTTGACAGGATGACATCAAGAGTCCTGGTCTCGTACTCTTCACTTATCAGGTCTATCACAAGTCCTCCTGCAATTATTGCTGTTGTGATTAAAAGCAGCGGGATGAGTATGGCATAAATGAACCGGAATGTCATGGAAGAGCCTTCACGGAGTTCGGCTTTTCCGCCATCGAGACTGTAAACTCTGAACCCGTCATCTCCAGGAATTCCCCGTCTTTCCCTCATTGCCTTCTGGTATTTCTGCAGAATCTCCTTGACCTGCGTGCCTGCCAGTATTCCGGTGATCTCGTTTTTCGGGAGAAATACTGTGACGAAATTGGCAGAGGTGTAATTCTCTTCCGGCAAATAAAGCACGGCATCTATCTTTCCGGCATAGAAATCGTTTAACGCATCTTCAAGTTCTGGGTACCTTTCGTCAGCAAACGATTTCAGGACCGGACAGTTTCCCGCAACCCCAATTCTGACGCTGCCTGTGGCAACCGAATCCGGTTTGTAAAGGACAAGAAGCCCGAACGTTATTACAGACGTGAATGAGGCGATGAAAATCAGTATGGCTATGGCAGACATGATGGTTCTTTCCCTTACTATGAGCCTGAGATCCTTCCTGATCATCGCTTTCATGTGCCCATCACCATGTAGTAATTGTATGCGAAGTGGATCGCCACCGCCAGAACGTATCCCGCTTTCCAGCTTCTCTTAGAAACGACAGCAAAGGATGAGGATGCGGTTATGTGTAAAAGCAGCGGGAAGATGAGCAGTTCACCGGGCAACACCATGCTGTAGTCCTTGAACGCCTCGAGGAACAGAATGCCCTTTTCGGCGATGAAGAATCCTGAAGCCACAATCACAGCCCTTTTCAGACTCAGCGACGGAAATATCAGTATCGATTTTAATGCCTCCTCGATAACCGCCACGCCGAGCATTATCAGGGCGAATGAGGTTATTATGGGGACTGACAGGCCAAAAAACAGTAAAAAGAATTCAAGAAAAAGGGCGAGAAATACTGACAGGAACGCAAGGAAAAATGCGTTCAGGTCTTTCTCTGCGGAATTCCCAAGTACATCTGCAAGTCTGCCAAAGGGTGACCTGGGACTGTAAAGGGTTTCGATATTCAGGGAGCTGGCCGACAGAACGAATCCCATGATTGTAAAGCCGGCAAGGATCAAGTTCGAGAAAATGAAATCCTGAAAACTGATTTTCTCCCCGGAAAGGTCCCTGAGGAGGAATGTTACTGGAGAAAGGTCTGATAACGCAATTCCCGAAAAAACTGACGGAAGTATGAGGTAGATGATGAGGAACAGGTTGAAGACAAGGATCAGAAATGTGAGTTCTCGGTATGATCTCGAATTGAGTGCTATGAACGTTTGAAATGATAGAAATGCAAGAAGGGGGAACAGCATGAAGAGCAGTCCGTTCACCCTGAAAACGATCGATGTCGTCGCTATCATTGCTACTGAGATGATGAAATATGGGAGCAGTTTCTGGAATATCAGTGAGTATGGCGAAAATGGAGCGGATAGCAGGACTTCCATTCTCCGCATCCTAACGTCTTCGGCAAGGGATGAGGTGTACAGCTGCATCGAGAAGAGAGACGGAATGATGAAGATGAAAGCGATGACCATCTTCGAAATCAGGGATGGTGGACTGAACGTGTCCGGAGTATCGTATCCTGTTTCCTGCTTTTCGGGCAGTATGGCTGATTTTCTGCCATTTTCAGTTAAGCTCTGCTGGATTTTTTTCTCTATCTGGGCTTTCTGCTCATCTTCGGTTACCTGATTTTTCTGTTTGGAACGTTTCTCCAGCTGTTTGATCGTTTCTTGGGAGATTGGTTTGGGTGAAAGAGCTTGAGGTTGCTTTCTTTCAAGGTATTCTGCCCTTACGAATACTGGAAATGCTCCGGTACCGTAGTTCTCGTACAGCCATTTTGTGAACTCGTTTTTGATGTAGTTTTTCATTTCCTCTCCCGCAGACTGGGATTTGAACGAATCTGTGATGAATATCCTGTTCCCTGTTATAAAAACGTCCGATTCACCGTTTTTCAGCAAATCCATACCTTCCTGCTGACCATCGACAAGAATATGGGTGAACAGTCTGTTTTCAATTTCGTAAACGTCGCTTGCGGATGTGTATATCCAGGAATCTGAGAGGAATCCGTAGTTATACGATACAATGGATGCCACCAGTGATAATAGTGCAGTTACTGCAATGAGGAGCCTGAATTTATTTGTGAACTTCTTCCTGCCTTTCCTGAACTCAGCTTTTATGAGTGGCAGCACAGGAGAACTCAAACAAAGTTTAATAAATTCTTTTCCCAGTATCTGTCTGATGCTCAGAGCGATCAATCTCACGAAGAAATATGGCGAATTTCTGGCCGTGAATGGAATAAGCTTTGAGGTTGGAAAAGGGGAAGTTCTTGGAGTTATTGGGGAAAATGGTGCCGGAAAATCCACAACGCTCAAAATGCTTGTCGGGCTTCTCACACCAACTTCTGGCGAAATACATTACGATGGCAGAAATCTGTTCGAAAATCTGAATGCCATCAAAAGGAAAATTGGATATCTTCCGGAATTTGACGCGCTCTACGACAATCTCAACGCTAAGGAGTATCTCAGGGTTTTTGCAGAGATTTACGGTGTGGATGCGGATATGGCCGAAAAGAGGATTTACGAACTTCTGGAAACCCTCAACCTTCCTGATGATAAACCTGTGGGCGAGTTTTCGAAGGGTATGAAACGGAAGCTCTCAATAGCCAGAACCTTGGTGCACGATCCCGAGTATCTGATATATGATGAGCCAACAAGCGGTCTCGACCCATCTACATCTCTGTTTGTTACGGAGTATGTGAGAGATTTGGGCAAACAGGGAAAGACGGTGGTTTTTTCTGCCCACAACATGTTCTACGTCGAATCCGCCTGCGACCTGCTTCTCATAATAAAGAAAGGGAGGGTTCTGTATTTCGGGGAGCTTGACGCTCTCAGGGATAGAATGAAAAAGTACATGGTGAGCTACAGAATAGGGGAAAGGGAATTTGAAGACGTCTTTGAAGATGTCAGGGATGTTAACAGGCTTCTTGCGGAGATTACTGAAAACGGTGGTGAAATAATATCCATTGAAACAAGGGTTCCGAGGCTGGAGGAGATATACTTCACACTTACAGATGGAAAAAGTATTATGGACTGATGGAGAATTCTGGATAATGAGGGAACTCAACGAGCTTTACTGTTCGAGGTGCGGTAGTGAGTTTGATATTAGGATAAGAAAGACAACAGGCTACAGTGGTCCACTACACATCCCCAACCTGTTCTGTCCCTTTTGCGGCAGCCGGAGAGTGGTGAAAAGAAGAGGAATATTTTTCGGTGAACTGTAATGGAAAGGATTGAGGAATATCTCGAGACCATTTACGACATTCAGAAATCAGGCAGGGTGGCAAAGACAAAGGAAATTGCGGAGCGACTCAACATAAAGCCTTCGAGTGTTACGGAGATGCTCAACAAGCTGAGTGAGATGGGTTATGTGGATTACCAGCCGTATAAGGGCGCAACGCTCACCAGGAAGGGTCTGGATGTGGCAGAGCGAATCAAGAAAAACTACATTGTGTTTAAAAAATTCTTCACGGACTTTTTTGGCCTGGATGACGAAACTGCTCACGGTCTGAGCTGCACGCTTGAGCATATTGCGAATGAGGACGTAATCGACAGGATATGCAGGGTCATATCTGGCTACTGCGACGTTTGTGACATCTGCATTGAAAGCACATGCACGCTTGAGGAGGCTGAGGATGGCAGATATGTTGTTATCGTTGCCCCCCTCTTCATGGAAAAAGCGGGGATTCATCCGGGGAAAGAAGTGGAGGTGAAAAATGGCATGCTTGTGACGGATGCCGGGGAACTGATGGTCGACGATGGGGTGAAAAGGCTGATCCTCCTCAGGCCTCAATAGCTCCGCTGTTTAATGCAAGTCCCGTGGCAAATGAAACTGCTGACAGGCCATATTTTTTGCAGTAATCCACCGCAAGATCGAGTATTGCAGCTTTTGAAACAACGAGTGGAATTCCCGCACGAATGCACTTCTTCACTATTCCCGCAGTTATCCTTCCCGAAAGCAGAAGGAAGGAACTTGAAAAATCGAACCTGTTCCTGTAGGCCAGCCCTATTGCCTTGTCCACCGCATTGTGCCGTCCAACATCAAACGCTCTGACAAAGTCACCATTTTTGCTGATGACGAGGGCGGTGTGGTATGCACGCGTTCTCCTGTAATAGTCTCCCTCAAGCTTTTCAACAAAATTCTCTATAAAGTTCATGCTGAACCTGAAACCGGGTTTTACGGGGTTCAGTTTTTCATCAACGTAGACTCCCGCACATCCGGAGGAGTTTATTGCCGTGTCGAAGTTCCTGTCAACCTTCGCAACCGCAACATCTCCCTCGACAATAACCTCCGGACTGGAGGATAGCCCTTCAGTGATCAGAAAACCCATAACGAGTTCTTCCAGATTTACGGGGGTGCAGAATAGTCTGATGACTCTGTTTCCAGCAATTATCTTGAATTCGAATTCTTTTCCGATTTCGAGTCTCTTCCCCACCTCGAAAATTTCCATCCAGAACTTTTTATTTACCGGTGAATTAAAGAGTTGCGATGAAGGTTGTTAATCTGAGACTCGATGAGAGCATCGTTGACAGGCTTGACGAAATCTCCTCAAAACTGCTGATTTCGAGAAGTGAGCTTATAAGACAGGCAATAACGATTTATCTTTCTCTGATAGAAAACATTGGCTTCTACTTCAAGCCTTCACTACTGGCTCCAAAGCTGGATGTGTATGCCGAGAGAAACGCCATATCTGTCGATCTCGGTAACAATGTCTCTCTGGCTGTTTTCAGCGTTGCTTATGGCGGTATAGGCAGGAAGGAAGGGGACTGGTTGAGGGTGGATGTTGAGAGGGTAGCGGAGATTATGGCCTACCAGATTGAGGTGGAAAGTCTGTGCAGGTTCAGCAAACCCCTCGCCATTCTTCTTTTCTCCGGAAATGAGCTGGAATATGCTCTTGAGTTTTACAGAAGCTTCAGGAAAAAGGTCAGGGAGAGGGTTGTTCTTACCGATTCGGAGGATTTTGCAGAGACTGTCCAGAGTTTCTTTGGCGCTGCAGTAATCGGCCTCAGAGACATGAGCGTTAAGAACGTTCCTGAAAGGGGTGACAAAATATTCCTCTACGGAAAAATCCTGAGTGGTGGTGAACTGGTCGGTGGGGAGCTGCCCGACACTGCTCTGTTCAGAAAGCTCGCAGAACTGGTTTCAGAGGGCAGGGCAAACTCAATTTTCCCTGTTAAGGGAGACGGCGTGAGGGAGGCATGTCTGTATGCCGCATCGGTTGCAGGGGGAAAGCTGAATATCGCTGACACCGAGGACAGAGGATGTCCGGCAACGGCCGTCATCGTCACGGCAAAACAGATTCCCTTAGAAGGTGGAGTCGAGATCGGAGAGATACTGTGATTTGACTTTTTTCGAGTACTTGTCCGCAATTCTTACCGGTTCCGGAAGTTTGTAGCCTCGCAGGCAGTTCATCACTACTTCCAGAGCTTTTTCAGGTGTAATCCGGTTCCCAACTGAAACGTAAATCGGTTTGCATCTCCTGCAGGTGAGAATTTCATATCCAACATGTTCCCCGTCCACAATGAGTTTTTTCACGTCACCCTCCCCGGCAATTTCCCCGCAGAGCCTCTTTTTCGTAATGCCTATTGCAGGCAGGGAAAGTTCAACTCCAATGTATGTGGCTATTCCACACCTTCTGGGATGGGCAAGACCGCTTCCGTCCACCATTACCACTGTTTTCTCTCTCAAAACCTTTTTCAGAGCTTTTATTGCGGTTCTGCTCTCCCGGAACATGAGGTACGTGGGAATGTACGGGAAGTCGA
The DNA here is from genome assembly GCF_000789255.1 of Geoglobus acetivorans. Taxonomy (NCBI): domain Archaea; kingdom Methanobacteriati; phylum Methanobacteriota; class Archaeoglobi; order Archaeoglobales; family Archaeoglobaceae; genus Geoglobus; species Geoglobus acetivorans. The sequence goes on along the minus strand of NZ_CP009552.1, from coordinate 124,787 downwards.
CGGTATCGACCACGCTTTCAGCTATCATCAGTTCAAGCTCAGGATAGCTCATGAGTACAGCTGAAGATACTGCGTATTCTGTCCCTGAGTGTCTGAAAAATGCGGTATCAACTCCTGCAACATATTCTATTTCCTCCACTTCGGAAATTGTTACTCTGTTCGATATCTCGTTCTGTATTTCTCTGAGCCTTTTGAGGTTCATAGCAATCTGAACCCAACGCTGAGGAAAAGGGGTCCTCTCACGTCCACGCTCTTCCCTCTTGATATCAGGTAATTCATCAGACCCTCTTCGAGCTTCAGATTGATGTCTGACAGGTTCTCAACGACTCTTGATCTGACCTCTCCATCTTCTCTGCCCTCTGCTATCATTTCCTCTATCCTTCTTACAGCGCAGTAAGCGAACGAGTCGAGATATCTTATCCCCGTGCTGACTCCCTCATCAAACAGCTCTCTGAACTTCTCGTTCTTTGGGACGCCATATATGTTTCCATCATGCACGACTATTTCATTTGCGTATGCAGGTCCGCAGAGCTTTGCATTTTCTCTCTCGAAAACGAAGATTTCAACGTCCTTTTCAAACAATCTTCCCCTGTAAGCCGTGAACTCACAGGGTCCCTGGGCGGCTGCGTTCTCCTCGAAGGCCTGGATAACTCTGCCTGCGATTTCAATTCCCTTGGGTGTCAGTGGCACATCTTTCAGCTTTATTTTCCTCGCTATATCCAGATCGCTGAGTTCAATGTGTCTGAACCCGTAGACCATTTCTCTGACGTCCGAATAGTCGTGCAGAACCATTGCAAGCCTCTCAACTCCGAGTCCGAGGTTCATCACCGGATACTCTATGCCGTATTCTGCAAGGGCTGTTGGAGAATATATTCCGAATGTGGCAATCTCTATCCAGCCATCAGCGTATTTCCTGTTGTTTTCGAGATGTGGATGGTAGGCGAACACCTCCGTTTGAGTTCCGGGTATGTAATATTTGCTCCTCTTGTCATCTTTCCTGAATCTGAATTTTTCAAAGCCGAAGTGTCTCAGAAGAGCCTCGGCTACAGCCTTTCCGTCATCAACACTCACGTCCTCGGCCATTATAACACAGCTTGCCGAGAAGTAAGTGTACAGACGTGTGGGATCCTCACTCTGCTCCCTTCTGAAACATCTGTCGATTGAGAATAGCTTCACAGGGAGAGGATATTTTCCGGAAAGCTTCGAGAGGGTGATGAACCAGCCCGTGGTCATGTGGCTCCTCAGCGTGAGTGTGGTTGGCTCGGGCATGAGGGTTTTGAATTCCGGAAACACCTCATCTATGACCTTGAGGGCAATCTGGTCCTCTACTCCGAGAACACGGGCAATTTCTGCGGAGAGGTCATCTCCATCGATTTTTCCCTTCTTGTAGATGTGGAGAATCTTTCTGAGCTCGTCCGGATCGAAGTTCTTTTCAATTATTTCCTCAATTTTCCTGATTCTCTCCTCAGAAATTCCGACGTTAGGTCTTGGAAGGCCTGCGAGGTAATAGCATCTGTCCAGAACTGCAAGTGCTTCCTTGGAAAACTGCTTCCTCACGTGAACCTCCTCGACAATGAGCGGATTGATGACCTCACTGAATCCGATCCTCAGGTACGCCTCCCTCAGTTTCTGTATCGTGTCGAATACAGGGTGAGCCCTCCCCTCCTCGTAGCCCCTGAGCGGATATCTTTCACCGAGCGGGCGCTCACTGAGGACTACCTCACTGTTCAGCCATGCACTCTCAAAATCCTTTCTTGCCTTTTCCAGCCATTCTTCAGCATTAAACTTCATTTCTCTCAACCGCCTTGGCAAAACCGAGAACAGTATTCTCTTCAAAGTAATTACCTATGACCTGCAATCCCACGGGAAGTCCATTGCTCTCGCCTATTGGCATTGACAATGCAGGCAACCCTGCGAGGTTTATCGGTGTTGTGTTCACGTCCGCCATGTACATTGTTACAGGATCGGCGATCTCGCCAATTCTGAATGCTGTGGATGGCATTGTTGGCGAAATTAGAACATCGAATTTTTCAAAGGCTCTCCTGAAATCTTCGATGACGAGAGTCCTGACCTTCAGAGCCTTGAGATAGTATTTTCCGTAGTATCCTGCCGAGAGTGCGTAGCTCCCCATCATTATTCTTCTCTTCACCTCTGTTCCGAAGCCCTCTGCTCTGACTTTAGAGAAGTATCTGCTCCAGCTGTCCAGATTCTCGAGGGAAAATCCATATCTCACGCCATCATACCTTGCGAGGTTGGATGAAGCCTCGCTCATCGCAATTATGTAATATGCAGGCAATGCATACTTCAGCGATGGGAGACTGACTGTCTCAACATCAGCAAATTTTCTCAGAGTTTCGACAAACGAATTAAAATGCTCCTTAACCTCAGCATTTGCCTGCATTTCTTCTATTATGCCAACTCTGAATTTTTTGCTGACAGGAGAGTATGTAAACCCTCTTCCAGCGTTGGTAGAATCCCTGTCGTCTCTACCTGCTATAACCTCGAGGAGAAGTCCGAGATCGTCTATGCTGCCAGCCATTGGGCCTATCTGTTCGAGGCTGTTGGCGTAGGCAACCAGCCCGTATCTTGAAACGAGTCCGTAGGTTGGTTTTAATCCGTAAACGCCTGTAAAGCTTGCAGGACACCTTATGCTCCCTCCCGTGTCGGTGCCAAGCGCCAGAACCGTCTCTTTTCCGGCGATTGCTGCGGCACTTCCCCCGCTGCTACCTCCGGCGACCCTCCCGGTATCGTGCGGATTTCTGACAACTCCAAAATGGGAGTTTTCTGTTGTCGTTCCCATTCCAAATTCGTCCATGTTCGTCTTGCCGATTATTATGGCACCCTCTTTTTTCAGCTTCTCCACAACATGTGCATCGAAGGGAGGGATGTAGTTTTCAAGCATTTTTGATGCGCATGTCGTCCTTACCCCTTCCGTGGATATGTTGTCCTTAACTGCAATCGGGATTCCGGCGAGCTTCCCTTCTTTTTTTCCGTTATCGAAGTCTTCAGCAAGTTTAAGGGCCTGGTCTTCTGTCACCGTGATGTATGCATTCAGCTTGCTTTTCCTTATTCTGTCAATCAGTTCGGAAACGAGGTCGTATGCTTTTTCGTTTTCAAGCCTTTCCTTCCACTCTCCAACCGTTATCATTCCACAACCCTCGGACCTTTGAAGTATCCTTCTTCCCTATGCCTTGCATTCTTGAGTGCTTCATCCCTGTCAAGGCTCTTTCCCGGCACATCCTTTCTGAAAACGTTTTTGAGGGGGATAACGTGATATGTGGGCTCGACGTCGGGATCAATTTCATCAAGCTGATCGAAAAACTCGAGAATCTTCCCGAACTCGTTTTTGTAGTTTTCCACTTCATCATCTTTCAGTTCTATTTTTGCAAGATTGGAAACATACCTCACGGTTTCTTCGTCAATCATCCTTCAGTCCTAAAAGGGATGAATTAATAAATTTTCTTCAAATCCCGAAAAGCTGGGGAAATTGTACTACTGACCTCTCAGCCTGCCCCTGCATTCCGTGCAAAGTCCATGGTGAAAGTGGCATTTCGTGCAAATTGCCCTTCCACACCTCCTGCATCTCTGATGAGCCATTCTCGTTTTGCAGATCTCGCACTTCATTTTTTGAGATCAAACATAATCTGTTCCGCAACCTTTTTTCCACTCATCAGCATTCCACCAAATATCGGACCCATTCTTGGAAGACCGTGTACTGCAGCGACTGCCATTCCCGCAGCGTAAAGACCATCAGCAACCTTTCCTGTTTTCTCTACAACCAGCTTCTCACTCATTTCACTGTAGGCTGATTTCTCGCCGTGGATGAATATCTCGAGTTCGGGTATTTTTCTTGCAGCGATGCTTATAACTTCGGCATCATGGCCCGTCGCATCGACAACGGCCCTGCTCTCTATCATCAGCGGATCAACATGAAGTCCGGAAATCTGGACTGCACTCCACTGGACGAGGACACCCGAAATCCTCAGAGGGTCTGGTCTGAACACCACGTCATCAACAGTGACTCCCAGGAGGACCTTGGCTCCGCTCTCAACAGCGGAATATGACAGTTTTGCCAGAAAATCTGATGAATCTACGGAATAAAGTCCGCTTTCGACTTCTTTCAGCTTCATTCCGAATCCTTCTGCAATTTCTTTCGCTTCTTCCTCGATAACTATTTTGTGGAAGAGCATTCCTCCTCCGCCTATGCCTCCACCAAAGCTGAGCCTTCTTTCGAAAACAACCACATCAAATCCGAATTCTCTGAGGTAATAGGCAGCAGTCAGCCCGGCCGGACCTGCTCCGACAATAACAACATCAGTATCGCTAATATCTTCCCAGTCCTTTGCAGCCTCCCTTACGATTATTCTGGTTATGTTCCTTTCACTGTATGACATAATTCAGGGTTTTTTCATCTGAAATATAAATGTAATGCCCTTATTGAGGACACAATGAAATACAGTCCGAAGACAGCAAGGATTGATGCCGAGATAATGCTCAGAATCCTGTTAATGTTTTTCATTCCGGAAATTCTGTTTGCAAATAGAGCGACCCCACCGTACCATCCAAAATCGCATGCTACGTGTGCAATCGCAAATGCGACAATTCCTGCGGGACCGAAATTCATGGAGATAAGAATGAGGGTGAAGCCGATGGTGAGCCACCAGATTATGAAGTACGGATTCAGTGCGCTGACGGCAATCCCTGAGAGAATCCCCTTTATTCTGATTTCTGAGTTTTTATCTTTCAGCTCTCTGAATGCGAGGTAGAGCATTAAAATTCCCCCCGATAAAGCGAGGATTTCCCTGAATATTCCCATCTCGAAGGATTTCCCTGCCATGAAAAGCCCTGCAATAATGGGGAGTTCGACAATTGCATGACCTGCGGAGATTTCAATTCCGGCCAGCCTGTTCATTCTTCCTTCTGTGAGTGTTAATGCAAGCATCGGTCCTGGGGCGAGAACGCCGCTCAGGGATATGAAGACAGCTGTGAGGATGAATGTGATGAAGTCCATGAATCCGGGAAAACTTTTAAATTAAATAAGTATTTGGGTTACCCCATGCTGTCCAACGAAGTTCTGTGGTTCATTCTGCTGATGGTCAGCTTTGCTCTGATAACTCTGGCTTACAGGCTATTTGGCAGGGTAGGGCTTTATGTATGGATAGGTATGGCAATAATTCTGGCGAACATTCAGGTAGCGAAGCTGATAGAGTTCTTCGGACTGATGACCGCAATGGGCAACATCATCTACGGCTCCACCTTCCTTGCCACCGATATCCTTGCTGAGAAGTACGGCAAGAAATACGCAAGGAAAGGAGTGTTCATAGGCTTTTTCGTGCTGATCGCGACGACGATCATAATGCAGATCACACTCGCATTCACTCCTGCACCTGAAGACGCTTTAGATCCAGCATTGCAGCAGATTTTTGGTTTCATGCCTGACGTTACCATTGCAAGTCTTACAGCATACCTGATTTCCCAGCTTCACGATGTCTGGGCTTTCCACTTCTGGAAGGAAAAGACCAAGGGCCGGTTCCTCTGGCTGAGAAACAACGCATCAACGCTTGTCTCACAGCTGATAGATAATGCTACGTTCACTCTGCTCTTCTTCGTGGTGTTCAATCCTGAACTGTTTGCGGAGCTTGGCTGGCAGGGAATCTGGGAGATTTTCATAACCTCGTACATCATGAAGTTCGTTGTTGCGCTGATGGACACGCCGTTCATCTATCTGGCGACGAGGATAAAGCCGGAAGAGGATTAGTTTTTTAAACCTGCTTTCCAAATTTATTTCATGAATCTAACGTTTCTTGTGTTTCTGATAGGCCTTGTCTATGGGTTTGTAAACCCCGGCAGAGAAAACAAGCTCAGACTCCTGAGAAATTCGCTTGCTGTTGGGTTTGTTTTCGGAGTGTTGATCGCTCTGCTGTTTTTTGTATTTACGCTTCCCGTTGGACTGTTTGTGCCGTTCATTCCTCTTCTCGGAGGACTGGCGGGCGTCGTGGCGGGGGTTTTTATTGCGCTTTATTTTGGGGTGGTGTTCATCATTGGCACTTTCGTCGGAGATGTTCTCGAATCTCTTTTAAAACGCTAATTTTTTAAAGCAAATTTTTTGGCTTAAGGGTATGTTAAAGGATGTCATACTGGATGCACCAGGGAAAAAAGTGTTCCTTCTGGGGAATGAAGCAATTGCGAGAGGAGCGATTGAGGCCGGGATTGACGTTTTTTCTGCCTATCCTGGCACTCCCTCTTCTGAGATAACTGACACCCTGAACGCTGCCTGCAGTCATCTTAAGGACAGGATGGAATACCGGATGGAATATGCGGTAAATGAAAAGGTGGCTTTTGAGGTTGCGATAGGGGTGTCGCTTGCTGGTAAAAGAGGTATGACTGCGATGAAGCATGTCGGATTGAATGTTGCTGCCGATCCACTTTTCAGCTTCGCTTATGTTGGAGCGAGGGGCGCTTTTGTCTGCGTTTCTGCAGATGATCCATCAATGCACTCAAGTCAGAATGAGCAGGATAACCGGTGGTATGGGATAGCTGCAAAGGTGCCGGTGGTTGAGCCTTCCAGCGTGAACGAGGCAAAAGAGATCACAAAGAATGCGTTTGAGCTTTCTGAGAACTTCTCATTGCCGTTCATTTTGAGGAGCTACACGAGACTTAGCCATTCAAGTGGTGTCGTCGAGCTTGGTGAAATTCCATACAAGAAAATCGAGAAGGTTGAATGGGAGAGGCATCCAGAAACTGATGTTGTTTTGCCGGCTCACGCGAGAAGGCTCAAGCCCAGACTTCAGGAAAAACTGAAAAAGCTTGAGGATTACTTTAATGGCTGGGACTATAACTGGGTTGATGAGGGCGATGGCAGAAAGGGTCTGATTGCCTGTGGAATGAGCTACAACTACGCCGTAGAGGCGATGGAGAACCTTGGGGTTGAGATGCCCGTTCTCAAGCTCTCCTCGATGAATCCTCTGCCCGGAAAGCTCATCACTGACTTCCTCTCGAACCTCGACGAGGTGCTGGTGGTCGAGGAGGTTGATCCTGTTGTTGAGATGCAGGTAAGGGTGATGGCTGCAGAGTTTGGTGTCAGGGTTCACGGGAAGATGGATGGCTACCTGCCTGAGAACTATGAATACAACGTCTCAATCGTTCAGAAGGGGATTGCGAGACTTGCAGGAAAGGATTTTGATTATTCCAGTTATCTGACCACTGCAGCCGAGCTTGTGAAGATTGCACCGCCGAGACCTCCGGTTTTATGTCCGGGCTGCCCCCACACTGCAGTCTTCTACGCAATACGAAATGTTGTGAACGAAATTGGCAGGACAGCTCTTCCGAGCGATATTGGCTGTTATACTCTCGGTATAAACAAACCTCTTGAGGGTGTAGACATCACAATCTGCATGGGGGCGAGTGCCGGATCATCCAACGGATTGAGCTACGTGCTTTCTAACCCGGTAATCGCAACCATAGGTGATTCCACCTTTTTCCATACTGGCATTCCGCCCCTGATAAATGCCGTGTACAACGGAAACAAATTCGTGCTTGTTGTTCTCGACAACTCGACGACCGGCATGACCGGACATCAGCCTCACCCTGGGGTTGATGTTAGGGGTTGTGGTGAGAAGGCAGATTCCATCAGGATTGAGGATGTTTGCAGAGCTCTGGGAGTTAAGTTTGTTGAGGTGGTGCACTCGTATAACCTGAGGGCGGTTGAAGATTCCCTGAAACGGGCGCTGAGTCATGACGGTGTTGCAGTTATAATTGCAAAACAGCCATGCGCAATTCTCTGGACGAGAGAGAGGAGAAGAAAGGGGATCAAAATAAGATCGCTTGAGATAACTGATGATTGCAGGGAATGCATGAAATGCGTTAATGAATTCACCTGCCCGGCAATATACATCCAGGAAGGAAAGCCGGAAATCGATCCAGCACTGTGTGTGGGTTGTGGAGTCTGTGCGTCGGTCTGTCCGCACAGGGCGATAAGGGCAGCGAGGTGAGATGATGAAGGTAAACATTCTCATAGTCGGGGTTGGCGGTCAGGGCGTTCTGACAACATCTGGCATTCTGGCAAGAGCTGCGATGGAAGAAGGGTTGAATGTAGTTTCTGCAGAGACGCATGGAATGGCTCAGAGAGGAGGGAGTGTGGAGGTACATCTCAGGATAGGAGATGTGAGATCTCCTCTCATTCCATACGGGCATGCGGACTTCATAGCATCTCTTGAGCCGGTTGAAATACTGAGGTACGGCCATTACATGGGCGATAATACTGTTGCTGTTGTCAATACCCGGCCAATATCTCCACCGAGCGTCTCCACCGGAGTTGCGAAGTATCCGGAGCTTGAAGAGATAGCTGACAGGATAAGACCCCATCTTGGCGAGCTGTACACAGTAAACGCATCTGAAATTGCCGAAAGGCTTGCAGGAACCATTCAGGCAACGAACGTTGTTATGGCCGGAATTCTCATTGGACTGGGTATACCTCTGAAACTAAATTCGGTTGAAAAAGCACTGGGAGAGGTGCTGCCAGAAAAAATGGTTGAGGCAAATATCAAAGCTTTGAGGGAAGGTTTTCAGCTCGGTGAAAAACTCAGGAAGTGAATTTTTCCTTCAGCCCTTCCACCTTATCAAAAATTTTTTCCTCATCCACGGTCAGAATCACCCTGTCCTCCATGATGATCTCGCCGCTGACGATTAGATGCTGCACCTCCTCGCCGCTTGCAGAGTACACGAGGCCGTATGTAGGGTTGTAGAGCGGATACAGGTGCTGGGATTTTGATAAAACTGCGATGTCTGCGAGATAACCCTCCTCGATTCTTCCTCCCCTGATTCCGTATGCAGCATATCCGTTTTCAGTGGCCATTCTGAGGACATCCTCTGCCTTAACCGCATCAGCCCTCATGTACTTTATTTTCTGGAGGAGTGATGCGAACTTCATCTCCTGGAAAAAGTTGTAGGAGTTGTTGCTCGCCGCCCCATCTGTGCCGAGGGCAACGGTGATGCCGGTGTCGAGCATGTCTCTGACCCTCGCGATTCCCGATGATAGCTTCATGTTGCTCACCGGGTTGTAAACCACACTCACGCCCCTCTTTTTGAGAATTTCAAGCTCCTCATCGTCGAGCCACACACCATGGGCTATGATGACGTTATCATCGAGAAAACCAATCTTTTCGAGCAATCTGACCGGTGTGGTCCCGTACCGCTTCTTTATCTCTTCAATTTCCCACTGTGTCTCTGAAACGTGGATGTGAATCGTGGTTTCCAGCCTGTCTGCCCTTTCCTTCACCGTTCTCAGAAATTCAGGCGTGCATGTATAGGGTGCATGGGGGCCGTAAATTGCTTTTATCCTGCCATCGAACGCTCCGTCCCAGTCCGATATGAACTTCTCACCGATATCGAGTTCTCTTCTCGCTTTCTCTTCATCCCCCCTGTCCGCCATTCCGTAACAGAGCACAGCTCTGAGGCCTGCTTCTCCAGCCGCTTTTGCAACCTCGTCCATGTGGATGTAAAGGTCGCTGAAGCCAGCGATCCCGCTTTTCATCATCTCAACAATCGCAAGCATCGTGCCCCAGTAGATGTCCTCTGGAGTGAGAAGCCGCTCAAGCCTCCAGACGTTTTTAAGCCAGGTGTTCAGTTCCATGTCCTCTGCTATTCCCCTCAGCAGAGTCATTGCAGCGTGGGTGTGGGCGTTGAAGAATGCAGGAATGATTATGTTCCTGCATGCATCAAATTCGATTTCTCCTTTCAGCTCTTCCTTGGATACTCTTGCTATTTTATTCCCCTCTATCCCTATAGAAGCTCTGATGAATTTTCCATTGATGAAGCAGAGTCCGTTGTTTATCGCGATTGAGTACATGCACATTTCTGGCATCCGGGGATACATTAATTTTTGGAATGGTGATGTGCAGTGAACGCTCGAATTTGCAGCGGCCTTCAGAAGCAAGAAAGGTTAATTAAGTTTGTAAAACCTCCCTCAGTTCATGAGAAAAACAAAGTATATTCTGGCAGCAACCCTTGTTCTCTTTGCTCTTGCAGTATCAGTTATCCCCGGATGCGTGCAGAAGGATGACAGGGTTCTTAAAAGAGTCTCTGTGGATGAGGCTTACAAACTGATTCAGGAGAACAGAGGTAATCCGGATTTCATAATTATTGATGTTCGGACTCCACAGGAATATGCTCAGATGCACATTGAGGGGGCGATCAACATCGATTTTTACTCTCCCAAGTTCAGGGACGAACTCAGCGGACTTGACAGGTCCAAGACGTATCTTATTTACTGCAGAACGGGACACCGGTCTGGTGAGGCTATGAATATAATGGACGAGCTGGGCTTTGAGAAAGTTTACGAAATGGAAGGGGGGATTATGCAGTGGATGGCAAAGGGATACCCTGTGGTAAAATAAAAAATTGAGTTGTTTCTTACCTTATTTTGTGTAAAACTCCCTGTATTTTTCTCTGAGAGTCCTTTTACTCGCTTTACCCACGCTGGTTTTCGGTATTTCATCCACAAACAGTATCTCGTCTGGCAGCTGCCATTTTGCAAACCTCTGGCTTAAATGTTCAAACAGCTCTTCCCTGCTGACCTTTCCCCTGTACTCCTCTTTCAGGACGACAAATGCCAGCGGTCTTTCCTCCCACCTTGGATGCGGTATGCCCACAACACACGCTTCAAAAACGGCGGGATGGGCAACAAGGAAGTTTTCGAGGTCCACACTGCTTATCCACTCTCCTCCGCTTTTGATAAGGTCTTTAAACCTGTCCACTATCTTTATGTATCCGTGTTCGTCTATCGTGGCAGCATCCCCGCTCTTCCACCACTTCAGGAAGCCATCCTCTGCGAATGAGTCGAATGTTCTCGGGTCTTTGTAGTACTCGCCCGTTATCCAGTGCCCCCTGATGTACAGCTCCCCTATGCTTTTTCCATCCCACGGGAGGAAGTTTCCGTTTTCGTCTGCTATGGCGACCTCGACACCGAAAACAGGGATGCCCTGTTTCCTTTTCATGTCCCAGAGCTCGTCCTCGCTCATATCCTCCAGCCCGGGTTTTATGAAATTGTAGCATACGAGAGGAGATGTTTCTGTTGCACCGTATGCATGAATTACCTCTATTCCGTATTTGAGCAGCCCCTTCATCATGGCCAGTGGCGGTTCTGTTGCGCCGCTCCAGGCTCTCAGGTTGAACCTGGGAGGATCTTCGAGACTGTCCAGGTATTTCAGCATTGGCAGAAAGATGGCGGGCGCTCCGGCCGTTACCGTTACTCTCTCACTCTGCATGAGCTCCAGAACTGGCCCGAGATTATCCACAGCATACCTTCCCGGGAAAACGAGCTTCGCTCCCGCTATCGTGGCAGGATAGAACAGCCCCCATCCGTTTGCATGGAACATGGGCACGAGCTGCATGTAAACGTCATCCGGCCTCAGACCGAGAGCGTGTATTTCTGCGAGGGAGTGCAGAACCATTGCTCGATTTGAATAGTAAACCCCCTTCGGATTTCCAGTCGTTCCGGATGTGTAGCAGGCAGTTGCTGCGGAATGCTCATCGACAACCGGAAACTCGTAATTTTCGTCTCCATTCCTTACGAGCTCTTCATAGCTGTAAACATTCTCGAGACTGGTCTCGGGAAGATCCCCGTCGGCCATTATGATGTACTTCTCGGCTTTGATGTGCGGAGCTATACCCTCGGCAAGCTTGATCAGGGTTTCATCCACGAAAATTACCTTTGCTCCACTGTGGTTTGCAACATAAACTATCTCTTTTGGATGGAGCCTGAGGTTCATCTCCAGCAAAACCGCCCCCATTCCGGGAATTGCAAAGAACAGCTCGTAGAATCTGTGGGTGTTCCAGCTCAGCACACCCACCCTATCTCCCGGATTTATTCCGAGCTTTTCGAGAGAATCTGCAAGCTTTCTGACTCTTCTGTAAGCTTCACCGTAGCTGTATCTGAACACTTCTCCGTTGTGGAGCCTCGATGCTATCTCTCTATCTTCAAAATACTTTGCCGCATACTTCAGCACGTTTATTACGTTCAGCTGGTATTCCTCCATTGTTGTTGCGGGAAATCCCTTAACGAATCTCATCTGCGCACCTCCATTTTTAACAATTAATCTTGAAAAATAGGTGGGATAAATATGTTACCATTCTGGCTCGCCAATTTCATCACAGCTTTCCTGCCAGAGATCTCGATATTATCAGCCTCTGAATTTCGCTCGTCCCCTCATAAATCGTTCCAACCCTCGCATCCCTGTAATATCTCTCAACATCATACTCCTTGCTGAACCCGTATCCTCCAAAGATCTGCACGGCCTCGTAGGTAACCTTTACTGCAACCTCACTCGCAAACAGCTTTGCTGCAGAGCTTAAGGCCGGATCAGCCTTACCGTTATCGACAAGCCATGCCGCCTTGAAGACAAGAAGCTTCGCCGCCTCTATGTCTTTATACATGTCGGCAAGCTTGAAGGCTATGGCCTGATGCTCTATCAGGGGTTTTCCAAAGCTCTTCCTTTCCTTCGCATACTCAAGTGCTCTTTCGTATGCCCCGATGGCCATGCCGAGCTGAATTGCCCCTATCATAATTCTGCTCTCGTTGAAGAACCTCATCAGCTGGTAAAAACCATTGTTTTCCCTGCCTACGAGATTTTCTTCAGGCACAACAACATTTTTCAGGCTTATTTCGGCAGTATCATGGCAGCTGAGCCCCATCTTCTTTATAGGCTTTGCTTCATATCCCTCTGCTGACGTTTCGACGACGAATGCTGATATCCCTCTGTAACCCTCTCCAGCAGTCCTTGCGAGCAGAATTATCCAGTCTGAAATGCTTCCGTTTGTTATAAACACCTTGTTACCGTTTATCTTCCAGCCGTTTTCGGTTTTTTCGGCCCTTGTTTTTATTTTGGCCGCATCACTCCCCGCATCGGGTTCTGTTATTGCAATTCCTGACGTGGTCTCCCCTTTTGGAACCCTTGAGAGGTATTTCTCCCTCTGCTCCTCGCTTCCAAAATACTTCAGCATTGGACATCCGAGAGTCGATGATGCTATGGCACTGCCCGCATTGCTGTCAGCTCTTGCAAGCTCTATGCAGATAACCACGTTTGATGTGTAGTCGAGCCCCTGTCCGCCGTACTCCTCTGGCAGGTCAATGCCGATGAACCCGAGTTTTGCAGCCTTTCTGAAAAGATGGAATGGATATTCACCCTTCTCGTCCAGTTCTCTTCCGTAGGGCATTATCTCCTTTTCGGCGAACTCTCTCACCGCCTGCTGAATCATTCTGTGGTCTTCACTTAACTCAAAGTTCATCACTTCCCCCTCCACACTGGCTTCCTCTTCTCTGCAAAGGATTTCATACCCTCCTTGAAGTCCTCAGTTGCTGAGAGTATTATCAGCTCTCTGACAGCGCTTTCGAGTGAATTTCTGCAGATCTGGAAAACAGTGTTCTTTATTTTCTTTACAGCCTTGAGCGACAGTGGTGCAACCTCGGAGATGCTCTCTGCCAGCTCAATTCCCGCAAGCTCAAGCTGGGCGTCATCAACAACGATATCCACAAGACCAAGTCTGAAAGCCTCTTCAGCATCGAATTCTTCACCCGTGATGCAGTACCTGGTAATCCCTCTGTTCATGAAGAATCCTACGGAAGAAGCTATTGGGGGGAAAGCACCTATGAGTCCTTCGGGAAGGGCAAACCTTGCTTTTCTGCCAGAGATCACAACATCCATGAGGAGGTTCAGCTCCATCCCCCCTCCAAAGGCGAGACCGTTGACGAGAGATATCACCGGCTTTTCGTATTCCACGAGGGTATAAATGAGCGGTCCAGCAACTTTTTCAAAGAACTTCTGGCCATCAACGATACCCTTCCATGATTTCATCACTGCAATATCATCTCCGGCCGAGAAAGCTCTTCCCTCTCCGGTGATAATGACGGCTTTAACCTCTCTGTCTCTCTCAGCGTAAATCAGGGCGTCTCTGATTCCGGTCCACATTTCTTCATTCAGGGCATTGAGCTTGTCAATTCTCTTCATTCTGATGACTGCATAGGAGTCTCTCTTCTCGTATTCAACAGGGCCAAAGGCCCTTCTTTCATGGCTCCACCTGAAGAATCCCTCTCCTGATTTCTTCCCGGTTTTATTATCCGCAACCATCTTCTCGAGCAGCGGGTCTGGAGTAATTGAAATCCCTTTCAGAACCTCAGCAACTTTATCTATTCCGTAGATGTCTGCTATTTCGAGTATCCCCTTTCTGTATCCCATTCCGAGTTTCATGGCCTTTTCGACATCTTCTTTACTTGCAACCCTGTTTCTTATAATCCAGCAGGCCTCGTTTACTGCGGGAGCAATAATCATGAGGGGATTGACGTCGTATGCCCTGCTCTTTGGTATTTCAGCCCTTCCGTAGAATCCCGAATATTTGTAGAATCCCTCTCCGGTTTTCATTCCGAGCCTGTTTTCCGAGACCATTTTTTCGAGAATAGCAGGAATTGTGATGTCGAATCCTCTGTTTGAAAGCTCTCTCAGAACGTTGTAAAGCACATCCACACCGCTGAAATCAATCACCTCAAATACACCCATCGGCATGCCCAGCCTGTATTTGACACACGCATCAATCTGTTCGGCGGTGAACCCTGATTCGAGGAGCCTTACGGCCTGTGTGAACACCCTCGCGTTTATTCTGTTAACCAGGAATCCTGGTACATCTTTTACAACCACATAATCCATCCCAATTGATTTTGAAAACTCTCTGGCAAATTCAACGGTTTCAGCGGAGCTTTCATCACCCCTGACTATTTCAATCAACCTTATGAGCGTTGGAGGATTGAAGAAATGCAGTCCAATAACCTTATCTGGTCTTTTCGTTGCTGAGGCTATCTCTCCGATCGGAATTGTGGATGTGTTTGTTGCGAGAATAACATCATCCCTGCAGTTTTCATCGAGGGTGCTGAATATCTCTTTCTTTATGTCCGTTCTCTCAACAACCGCCTCTATGGCCAGGTCTGCACCTTTTGCAGATTCCGCAAGGTCTGTGGATGTCTGTATTCTGCCCATAACTTCGTTTTCATTGATTTTTGCCTTCTTTTCCAGTTTTTTCAGGCTCCATTCTATTTTTTCAGTCGCCTTCTGAAGTGCCTGCTCGCTCACATCCACAAGAATGACCCTGTAGCCTGAGATTGCACACACCTCTGCTATTCCGTGGCCCATGGTCCCTGCTCCAACAACAAGAACCGTTTTAACACCATCTATCATGATGTAATGTTTGCCTGCAGAACTATTTAATCGTTTCGGGTATCATGCAAAAATATAAAATATTAGTTCTGATAAACTGAATTACAATGGAAAATGAAATCTGTAAATCGGAAATTGAGGATCCAGTTAATAAAAGAATTCTTGAAGGTCTGCTGAGGAATCAGACGCTGGATGAAATCGCTGAAGAGCTGAACGTGGCTGTGAGAACAGTCCAGAACAGGATCAAACAGCTTGAAAAGAGGGGCTGCATAGTGGAGAAGAAAAAGGGCGTGTGGGAAGTGAATTACAGAAGGATAGGGCTTGACACGATTGCGGTGGTTCTTCTCTCTGTTAAAAATTCGAGAGATGACCTGGTTAAGCTGATTGAGCATTTGAAGCGTCTGGATTACGTGGAGAATGTGTTTGAAATCATTGGCGGCGAGTTCGATCTGTGTGTGATTGTAAGATTCAGGGGGCTTGAGGAAGCGATGAAAGAAAACGATCTGTTTATAAGGTGGATGAACAGAAATGGAATTCTCGTTGACGACTTTAAAGCGTACATCAGCGGTAAGACTCACAAAGATCACAGGAGAAGCATTATCTGAGGAGGTGGTTGTGTGAAATACATTCCTGAGCATGAAGCAAAGGAAATTCTGGAGAATTGCGGTATTAAAAGCTCGAAAACGATCTTCTGCGAGAGTGAAGATGAGGCGGTCAGGGCAGCAAAGCAGATAGGCTTTCCTGTCGTGATGAAGGTCGCCTCCAGAAAAATCGTTCACAAAAGCGATGCTGGAGGTGTTATTCTCGGAATTGAAAGCGAGGATGAGGTGAGAAGGGCCTTCAGAAAGCTGATTGCCATTGAGGATGCAGAAGGGGTGACGGTTCAGGAGACTCTGGCCGGGATTGAGCTTATTGTTGGTGGCGGGGAGAACGAGCATTTTGGAAGTTACGTGATGTTCGGACTTGGAGGAGTTTTTGCGGAGGTTTTGAGAGACGTCTCCTACCGGCTTGCACCGCTGAGCAGAAAAGATGCGGAGGAGATGATCCGGGAGATAAGAGGATACAGGCTGCTTGAGGGTTACAGGGGCTTCAGAGCAGACGTGGACTCAATTGTCGAGCTTCTTGTGAACGTAAGCCGGCTCGTGGAGGATGAGAACATACTTGAGCTTGACCTGAACCCAGTTTTTGCCAGCGAAAGCGGTTGCTACGTGGCAGATGCGAGGATGGTCGTTGGTGAGGGAAGGGACTTTTCCTACTCTCTGGAGGAAATAGGATTTCTTTTCAACCCGAGAAGCGTTGCGGTAATCGGTGCATCGAGGCACGTTGGAAAGCCCGGATACAACATTGTGTGGAACATGAAGCAGCACGAATTCACTGGAAAGATATACCCCGTTAACCCCAATGCAAAGGAGATTCTGGGCTATAAATGCTATCCTTCTGTGCTCGACATCCCCGATAACGTGGATGTTGCCATAATTGGCGTTCCTGCAAGGATGGTTCCCAAGGTAATGCGGGAATGTGCTGAAAAGGGTATCAAGGGCGTGGTAATCGTAAGTTCTGGATTCAGCGAGGAGAGTGAAGAGGGGAAGGAGCTTGAAAGAGAGGTCCTCGAGATTGCAAGAAGTGCCGGAATAAGGATCTTCGGTCCAAACACCACTGGAGTCCTCAACACGGACAACGGGTTCATAACGACGTTTGCTCTTCTTCCCGTGGTCAGGGCAGGGAGGATTGGAGTTATTGCCCAGACAGGACTCTTCCTCGGGGTAATGATGGAAATGGTCGTCTCCAACCATCCCAGCATAGGCTTCAGCAAGGTCATCGGCATGGGGAACAAGGCAGATGTTGAGGACTACGAGGTTCTGAATTACCTTCTCTCCGATGAGAAAACGGACGTTGTCGGGATGTACATAGAGGGTTTGAGGAACGGAAGGGCTTTTTTTGATGTTGCAAGGAATGCAGACAAGCCGGTGGTGGTTTTCAAGAGTGGAAGGACTGAGTACGGGAAAAAAGCCGCTCTCAGCCATACAGCATCCATGACAGGAGATGATGATATCTTCAATGCCGCTGTAAAGCAGGCAAATATGGTTAGAGTATACAGCTTCGACGAACTATTCAACGTTTCTAAGGCCCTGTCCCTGCAACCTCTACCAAAGGGTAAAAACGTGGCTGTCGTACATTACACCGGCTCTGGATGCGTCCAGGCTGCTGATACCGTGTATCTGAACAACCTGAACCTCGCAAAGCTTGGAGAGAAGACTGTCAGAAAGATAAGGCGGGTAACCCCTGAGTGGCATCAGGTGAACAACCCTGTCGACATCTGGCCCATGGTCGAGTATCATGGCTCGCACAACGCGTACAATGCTGTGATCGAGGCTCTGATGACTGATCAAAACGTTGATTCGCTGATCGTTGCAATATTTGCCAGCGGTTTTGGAAGTCTTGGAGAGAACTATCGGCCCGACTTCAAGTGGGTAAAATCCTACGGGAAGCCGGTTTACTTTGTTATTGAGGGCAGGAGAGACATGGTGTTTGAGCTGAAAAACGAATACGAGATCAACGGAATTCCTGTATATCCAAACGCCATCACCGCTGTAGAGGTTCTCGGTAAGGTTACACGGTATGCTCTTAGGAGATCATCTCTCCATTGATTTCTTTATTTCTTTGGCATTTTTTATTAATCCGGAGATGGCTTTTGCCAGGTCTCCGTTAAACAGAATCCTGACTGAGCTTTCTTTACTTGTTATCTCAAACTCAACAAGCTCGTCGCCCGCTTCTCCCCTCACCGAGATGATCTCAAGTCTGTCCATTTCATTGCACCACGTAAAGTATGTCTCAGGGCTGCTGGATTTCAGTTCTATGGATATGAATGGTATGTTCCAGTCATCTCCCTTTTCAAGCTCTTTTGCGTAGCTGTGCAGCCTCTCCCTGACTATCAGACATTTCACAGATTTTCTCAGTATGGGTTTTAAAAAAGGGTTACTGGGTTTTGTGATTGTTTTCATTCCGGGGGTGAGAAAACTTTTATTCTGGATAACCCAGGTCTTCCAGATGCTGCACTATGTCCTGCTTTTTGCGGGTGTCCTTGCGGTCTCAACAGCCTCCATATTTGCAGTCCTGGCAAATGCTCCCGGAATAGCCGCGAGTTTCTGGAGGTTTCTGATCTCGGGAATTGTGATGGGTGCATATTACAGAACGTTTGGCTTCAGAAAGGATGTGCTCAGGTATTCCGCCATTGCCGGGCTTGCTCTTGCGCTTCACATGGCCTCATGGATAGAATCGCTTTTTCGCGCATCTGTTGCTCTCAGCACAGCCATTGTGTGCACACACTCGATATTTTCAGGAATTTTTGCATCGTTTGCGGGGGAGAGGTTCAGACTGCGTGAAGTTGCCGGCATTTTTGTTGCACTTGCGGGAATCTTCCTTCTCAGCGGAGCAGACACGTATGCAGAGCCTGCTGGTATAGTTCTTGCCTTTATCGGAGCAGTATCCGGCGGGCTGTATTTTTCTCTTGCACGATTCTCTCAGTCCGTTGATTTCCGTGATTATGTTGTCTCCACGTACCTAATGGCGGCCGTCTTTTCAGGCCTGGGAGCCTTTGTTCTGGGGGTGAGCCTAACAGGTTATTCGGCAGAAACGTTCTTCTACTTTGTTCTCCTGGCGATAATCCCCATGAGTTTCGGGCACACGGTTCTGAACTACCTCATTAGACGGATGAAGGTTGTTGTCGTGACGGGGAGCGTGCTGGGAGAAGTGGCGGGATCAGCACTGCTGGCGGCCATCTTCCTTGGCCAGGTGCTGACACCTCTGGCCTATCTGTATCTGCTGGTAATACTGGTAGGGATTTACCTCACAACGAGTAAAAGCTAAAAAATTATATTTCCGGTCCTCTTTATCTGCTCCTGGTTTCTGAGCCATTCACTTCTCCACTTCATGAAACACTGTTTGCTGCAGAAATTTTTGGGCTTGTTCACACAGCAGGTTTTGAACGACAGCGGTTTTCCTGTTATCAGTTTCCCGCAGTTATCGCACCGCAATGCCTTTGAGCTTTCAATTTCCATTGGCATGATTGATCTTTTAACGGAGTTTAATTTAAATATCTTTCCAGGCCATTTTTCAGGATCAGGGACTCGATTACCTGCATGTGGTAGTTCTGGTCGGGGTTTTCGAACTGAATCCATATCACCATGTCCCTGTAGCTGAAGAAGTAGTGGGTTTCACCACCCTTGTACGTCCTGTATGCCTTCAAATCTCCGATTTTAACTATTTCTGGCTCCGAAAAGTACAGATGTACCTTTTCGGCCATTTTTTCTGTCAGATTTCTGGCCTCTTCCTTGCTGCCAGTCCATGCCACCCAGACCCTTATCTGCCCCTTACCTTCGAGATCAAGAATTGCGGCGTTTGCAATGCTGAAATTGCCGAGATGGATTGATTTTGTCATTCTGATTGCGTCATCGCCCTTTACAATATTGATAACCCTGAAATCATCCTGGCTTTGAAGCCCCAGGTACCCACTGGCTGCTATAACAATGCCGAGTATTATGAGCAGCACTCCCAACAGATATGTTCTGCGCAGTTCGACCATGCGAGGGGTTTGTTTGTATGGCTTAAAAATTCTCCCATGGATTCTGGACATCAGACATGGGCTTCGGGCATTTTCTGTTCGGTTTACTGGCTCGGTTCTCAGCGGTGATGTGTAGTTTCCTAAAATCATTTCCCACCATCAAACCACCTCCACGAATAACTCAATATTCTCTCAGGAGTCAACTTTCTCAAAAATGCTTTATAGGGAGTCTCCAGTTCATCTAAGTTGAGACTCATGTGGGGTCTTTTGTGATTGTACCACTCCATGAATTCATCTACTGTATCGAAATACTTGATTTTAGCTTCCAGCGTTCCATAGAACCTCTCTATCTTTCCATTCGTTTGTGGGTGATTCACCCTACCCACAATATGCTTAATTTCATTCTCTGCAAGGAATTTCTCAAATTTAGATACTCCTTTAGCCTTCTTCTCCCCTGCAGATGCGTAGAACTGAGTACCTCTATCCGTCAGGATTGATTCCGGCCTGCCATAATCATCCATGGCTTCTTTTAGCACTTTTATGGCATTCTCAGATGTTGCTTTATCAAATACTCCGTAACCAGTAATCAGACGGGAAGCATCGTCCAGATAAGCAATTATCCACTTCCCGTTATAGAAAAACCAGTCTGCATGCCATAATTCCATAGAGTGCTTTCTCTCATACCTTATCCACTTTTTACGCTTTTTCTTGTTCTTCTCCTCCTTAGCATAGCCGTTCATTCTCAACACTTCGTGTATTTTGTTCTTGCTTATTCTGTAACCTCTTTCCTTTAAGATTGTTTGGAGAACTACTGCATTACACCTGTACTCTTCATAGGCTTCTTTTATGGCTTCTATTTCTTCTTCTGATAGTTCTTTTTTAGGTCTACCTGGTTTCTTTGGCTTTGGTATTTCTCCAGTATCTTTGTATTGCTTGTAGATCTGATTTACTCTTCTTGGTGTTATGTTTTCGATCTCTGCTATCTCCTTTGTCGGTGTACCCTTCCCTTTCTCTCTGATAATCCATTTTATCGCTTTCTCGTCAAGTTTCACATGGGGGTTTGTTGAAGTGGGAAATAATTTCGGGAAAAGACACAAAAATCTTAGGGTCAAAAAATATATGAAGTATTCTTGTGAAATTGATCATGAAACTGGAAGAAACTGTTAGCTACCACGAGACAGTAAATGAAATGTACAAGAAAGTGAAAAACGAGACAACAAACATCGTGGACAGATTTAACGCACAGGAAAAAACAAGATGTCCATTCTGCGAAAAGGGTTTGAGCTGCCAGCTGTGCAGCATGGGTCCCTGCAGAATAACCCAGACCAATCCCTACGGTGCCTGCGGTATAGATGCAGCAGGAATGGTTGTAAGGAATTTTGTTCACAAGAACATGCTTGGGACGGAGGCGTACACATATCATGCAATTGAGGCCGCAAAAACATTGAGGGCCACTGCTGAGGGGAAAACACCATTTGAGATAAAGGAACCTGAAAAACTCAAATGGTTTGCCGGACTGCTCGGAATTGAGGGAGAAAACATAAAAGAGCTCGCAATCAGGGTTGCAGATTTTGTGATATCCGACCTGAGTTCCACAGAAAAAAGCAAACTCGTCGAGATACTTGCTCCTGAAAAAAGGAAGGAGCTGTGGAAGGAGCTCGGATTGATGCCCAGCGGAGTTTTTCTGGAGCTTTTAACGGTTGGATCATCCTCCATGACCAATGTTGACAGCAACTATGTCTCGCTTGCCAAAAAATCCATGTCCTTGGGCATATCCACGTGCCTTGCAGCCCAGATCGCTCTCGAAACCATACAGGACATTCTGTTCGGGACTCCAATGCCTCACGAAACCTATGCCGACCTCGGAATTCTCGACCCGGAGTACGTTAACATAGCGGTCAACGGACATGAGCCTTTTGTAGGCATGGCACTGATAAAGCTGGCGGAAAAAGAAGAAGTGCAGGAAATGGCAAGGAAAGCCGGAGCAAAAGGACTGAGAATAGTGGGATTCATCGAAACGGGACAGGAGATACTTCAAAGAGTTGACAGCCCTGTCTTTGCAGGAATTGTAGGAAACTGGATCGTGCAGGAATATGCTCTCGCCACTGGAGCTGTTGACGTTTTTGCGGCAGACATGAACTGCTCCCTTCCATCACTGCCAGAATATGAAAAGTACGGTGTAAAGATAGTTCCCGTCAGCAAACTGGTGAGATTTAAGGGAATAGACGAGGGTCTGGACTACGAGCCTGAAAAGGTTGAGGAGATAGCAAGAGAGCTTATTGAAATCGCAATAGAGAACTTCAAAAAGAGAGACAAGACAAAAGCAGTAAGAGTTGGTAAAAAGCAAAAAATTGTCGTCGGATTCTCGCCCGAAGCAATAGACAAGCTCGTCGGTGTGGACAATCTGCTTGAAGCTATCAAAAGTGGATCCATAAAGGGAGTGGTCGGCCTGGTGAGCTGCACCACGCTAAAGAACGGACCACACGACAACAGCACGGTAACCATAGCAAAGGAACTGATCAAGAGAGACATCCTTGTTCTTTCGCTCGGCTGTGGAAATGCAGCACTTCAGGTGGCTGGTCTGACTTCAGTGGATGCGAAGGACCTTGCAGGAGATAACCTGAAGAAGGTCTGTGAGGCTCTCAACATCCCGCCTGTGCTGAGCTTCGGAACCTGTACAGATACTGGCAGGCTCGCATACCTGCTCAGAATTCTTGCTGAAAAACTTGGAGTGGACATACCTGATCTGCCCATAGCAGCAACCGCTCCAGAGTACATGGAACAGAAAGCCACGATAGATGCAGTTTTCGCCGTGGCGTACGGTGTTGTGACACATGTATCACCGGTACCACCAATAACGGGCAGCGACAAGGCAGTTAGACTGTTTACAGAAGATGTTCAGAAGCTGACCGGAGGAAGAGTACTTGTTGAGGAGGACCCGGTCAAGGCCGCTGAAAAGATAGAGCAGGTCATACTTGACAAGAGAAGGTCCCTCGGGATCTGATTTCCAAATTTTTTATATTGTTTTAAAAGATTAAAAAAGTTCTTCCGGGATTCTCTGTTTTGCGATGAGATCTCCAACGGTTTCCTTTTCCCGGGTGATATGGAAAGAGCCACCATCAACAAGAACCTCGGCACACCTTGGACGTCCATTGTACTGGCTGCTCATCGCAAAGCCGTAGGCTCCCGCATCGAAAACTGCGATGTAATCTCCCTTCTCAACTTTCGGAAGCTTTCTGTCTTTTGCAAGAATATCTCCAGATTCACATATCGGACCGGCAATTGTGTACAGCTCTTCTGCCGGCATCCCCATTTTGTTCGCAACCGCCACCCTGTGATATGAGTCGTACATGGCCGGCCTTATGAGCAGATTGAAGCCTGCATCAACAGCAACAAAGTTCCTGTGGGCTTTTTTCACCGCATTTACTCTGGTCAGCAGAATTGTCGTGTTGGCAACAAGACTCCTCCCAGGCTCAATCCAGAGTTCCGGCTCAGATTTTAACATCTGGAGCCCCCTCTCAAACGTTTTCCTTAGTGGCTGAGCGAATTTTTCCACCCTGCATTCTCCATCCTCCTCGTAATCTATGCCAAATCCACCGCCCATGTCCAGAAACTCGAGCCTCACACCAAGTTTTTCAAGTTCTGATGCAATTTCAAACATCTTTTCAAGCTCGTCCACGAAAGGTTCCACATCCCTGATCTGACTTCCTATGTGGCAGTGAATTCCAGCCGGAACCACACCATCAGCCTGAACTGCGACTTCATAGGCTTCAAGAATCTGCTCAGCCGGAATTCCGAATTTTGATGTTTTCAGGCCCGTTGCGATCTTGGGGTGAGTCTCCGCACCTATATCGGGATTCACCCTGAAGGCAATCTTTACCTCCCTTCCGCAATTTTGAGCAATCTCTGAAATCGTGTAAAGCTCGTCAAGGCTGTCAACGCTGAACTTCACCCCAGCCCTAATTCCAGCCTCGATTTCCTCATCACTTTTGGAGTTTCCGTTGAACAGGATGAAATTTCGATCAAAACCGGCAAGCAGAGCAAGATAAAGCTCCCCCAGGCTGAAAACATCGGCACCAAAGCCATATTTTGCAAAAATTCTCATGATGGTAAGGTTGTTGTTGGCCTTGACTGCATAGAGCATTCTGGCAAATCCAAAGTTCTCCCGGAATACTCTGATGTTTTCTTCGAGCTTTTTCCTTGAGGTGATGTAAACAGGGGTGCCGGTTTTCTCCACTATTTCTTCAAAACCAACCTCTTCTATGAGAAGTATCCCATCTCTGGAGCTAAACAATATCGACTCCCTCCATTCTCCTCAGAGCTTCCTCAATCACGGCAACATCCCTTGTAAGGGCAAATCTGACGTACCCCTCTCCGCTCTTTCCGAATCCAACGCCGGGAGTTACAAGGACACCTGCCCTGTCGAGAAGCTGCTTGGCAAACTCCATGCTGGGCATGCCCACCCTGAGCCAGACGTAGAACGTTGCCTTTGGTTTTTCAACCTCGAAACCGAGCTCCTTGAGCCCATCAACAAGTCTGTCTCTCCTTTCCCGGTAAATCCGGTTATTCTCCTCAATGATGCGGTCATCCCCGTTCAGCGCTGCCACACCAGCATCCTGAACTGCATTGAAAACACCGCTATCTACGTTGGTCTTCACCTTCAGCAAGCCTTTCACAGCCTCCTCATTTCCGAGAGCATAGGCTATCCTCCAGCCAGTCATATTGTAGGTTTTGCTAAGAGATCCGAACTCGATCACACATTCAAAGGCATTTTCGTATTCAAGAAAACTCCTGGGCCGGTAATCAAAACCAATTTCACTGTATGCAGCATCGTGGGCAAGAATGATTCCATTGTCATTGCAGAAATCCACTACCTCCTTAATGAAATCCATTTCGGCAACAGCTGTTGTGGGGTTGTTCGGATAGTTCAGAAACATGATTTTTGCTTTTCTTGCGACCTCGTCAGGAATGCTATCCAGATCGGGCAAAAACCCATTTTCTTCCTTCAGGGACAGTTCGTACGGTATTCCTCCGGCCATGATGGCCGATGAGTGATAAACAGGATATCCTGGCTCGGTATAGATGACATAGTCTCCACTTTCCACGAACGCAAGAGGGAGGTGAGCAATACCCTCTTTTGACCCAATCAGAGCGATGACGCTGTCAGGTTCAACCTCAACGCCCTTTCTCCGCCTGTAAAAGTTTGAGACCGCTTCTCTAAACTCATACTTCCCGGCATAGCTTGGATATTTCTGATTCTCAACTTTTTCCACAGCCTTTTTCATTGCCTCAACAACATGCTCTGGAGTCGGCAGATCAGGGTCGCCCACTCCGAAGTCTATGACACTCACTCCCTCGCTTTCCTTCTTCGCCTTCATTTCGTCAAGCTCTGCGAAAAGATATGGCGGTAATTTTCTCAGCCTCTCAGCTAACTCAAACAAAGTAACACCTCCTGAAACTGAGGTGAAAAAAGATTATAAAAAACTTATTCTCTCTCACTCAGGGGCAGGAATTTTTTCCCTGCTGGCCCAACATATTCCGCTCTCGGCCTTATCAGAACATTGTTCTCATACTGCTCAATGATGTGTGCAGTCCAGCCAGAAACCCTTCCGATGGCAAAAATGTTTATGAAGAGGTCATCCGGGATACCCAGATTCGCATAAACGCTGGCAGAATAAAAATCAACGTTTGGCAAAAGTCCTTTGTGCCTGTGAACTGCCTCCTCTATTGCCTCGCTGATCTCAAACCATCTTGTTCCCTTCTCTTTCGAAAGCATTCTTGCAAGCCTCTTCAGCTCAACAGTCCTCGGATCTATGACGTTTCTGTACACTCTGTGCCCAAAACCCATGATTCTCTCTCCCTTTGACAGTTTCTCAAGCACATACCTTTCCGCTCTCTTTGGCAATGCCACCTCCCTGAGCATTTCCATTACCCTCTGAGCCGCACCCCCATGCAGAGGCCCAATGAGGGTTCCTGTTGCGGCAACAACGCAGGCATACATGTCAGCAAGCGTCGATGCTGCCACTCTTGCCGCAAAAGTGGAGGCGTTGAGTTCATGATCAGCATGAAGGATGAAATCCAGGTCAAGGGCTTTTTCCATGGTCTTTGTAGGCTCTTCGCCATGGAGCATGTACAGAAAGTTGGCTGCATGTCCGAGATCCTCGCTGGGATGAACCAGCTTTTCACCCATCCTGATTCTGTGGAAGTAAGCGACAATGGTCGGAAACTTGGCAATGAGGTTTTTTGCCTTTTCAATACTCTTTTCGTGGCCTGTAAATGAGATGTGCTTGTCCATCGTTCCCAGAAAACTCACCGCAGTTCTCAGAGCAACCATGGGATGACAGAAAGGTGAGAGGTTTGTGAGCAGGCCTACTATCTGAGGTGGTAGTTCCCTCCTCTCTTTCAGATCCTCACTGAAGTATTCCAGATCACTCTTTGATGGAAGCTCGCCGAAAAGCAGCAGGTATGCCACCTCTTCGTAGGTCGAATGTCTTGCGAGATCATGAATATTGTATCCCCTGTATTCCAGTATCGCCTTCCCGTCCTCGATGGCAATCCGCGATATGCTCGACTCAGCAGCAACAACATCCTTAAGGCCATTAACTGCACCCATAATAATCACCTCAAACAACCTTGAAAGAGGGGTACTTCTCCAGTATCATCCCTGAAACGACTATCGGAGGATTTTCCATCGCATATTCAATAGCCTTTTCCAGCTTCCAGGCCGTTTCAGCATAAATCGTAATCAGAGGATCGCCCCTTTTCACAACCTCTCCTCTCTTCCTGTGAATGTAAACACCTGCCCCCTTGTCCTTCGGAGCCCCAGCCAGTCTTGCCAACCGGACAACCCTCTGATTCAGAATGTCGACAACCGCACCCTCAAATTTGCTCTCAATCACATATTTTTCCTCGCCTATTGGAACGTCGTCAGACTTGAGTATTCCCTTACTGCCCTGAGCCTGAATTATCTCCAGGAGCTTTTGATGAGCCTTTCCACTCTCGAAAATCATTTTTGCACGATCATATCCGTCCTGTGCAAACCCGGATATCTCAAAAAGCAAACCTGCAATTCCAAGGGATTTTTCTATCAGGCTTGACGAACCTTTTCTTTCTTCAAGCGTTTTCAGTGCTTCCCAGGCCTCCAGAGCAGGTCCGACGGTCCTCCCAACAGGCTGTGAACCATTGGTGATGGCACATGAAACATTCAGGCCGAGTCTCCTCCCAAGCTCCACAAACTCTCCGGCAAGCTTCCTGCCCTCTTCGACAGTGGATATCTTCGTCCCGTTTCCTGCCGGGATGTCTATCGCAACGTGCCTCGCACCGACTGCCCCTTTTTTCGCCATTACACTTGCCAGAAGCTGAGGCCTTGGGTCTATGGATAAAGGATACTCCACCCTGATTATCTTGTCATCAGCAGGAGCTATGTTGGTTGCACCACCCCATGCAATTACGCCTCCTGTTTTCAGGGTTATTTCCTTAATCTCTTCAACAGACATGCTGACATCTGCAAGCACTTCCATTGTGTCCGCAGTACCGCTTGCAGAGGTTATTGCCCTGCTTGCTGTTTTGGGAATCAGCAACCCGGATGCCGCAATTATGGGTACGATGAGCAGACTCACCTTGTTTCCGGGAACTCCACCTATGCTGTGCTTGTCAACCACAACACCTTTCTCGAACTCTATGGCTTCCCCAGTATCAATCATCGCCCTTGTCATCCATTCAATTTCATCAAAATCCATCCCCACAAGATAGCTGCCAAGAACAAATGCCGTGAGTTCGACTTCTGCAAGATTGCCATCAACGACATCAGAAATTATGCTGTAAAGTTCTTCTCTCGAATATTTCTTCCCGCTGAGCTTTTTTCTTATGAATTCAACACTGGACGGTCTTGAAACTGGATATATGTCAACCTCGTCCCCATCTTTAAGATTCAGCTCTGCTGCAATTTCCTCATAAACGCCAATTTTCCCCCGGGAAATCAGGCCAAAAGCTATTTGAACTATCGCACTTACACTCTTCCCGGATTTTATGACTCTGATCCTGTCTCCTTCAGAAACACCAATCTCTGCAGCATCATCCTGATTTAAGGCAACCGCAAATTTACCTGCATTAATTGGAAGAACAGCCGCCCTCACCTTCATTGTGGATAAATGGCCCACAGGGTATAAATATCTTTGTATGCTTATGTATCCCAGATAAATTTCTTGGCCTCCTTGGACCTGATTGCCTCAATTCCAACCATTTCTGCCACCTCTTTTATCAGCTGCTTCACTTTAGAGTTTGCAGACTTCTCGTCAAAAATTATTATCTCGGCATTGCTGAGATCAATCGCATATTTCAGAAATTCCGGTGTGAGGTCCTGAAACGTGTACTTTGGGAAGTTGTGTGCAAAGGCAAAAACAGTGTTCAGCTCTATTTCAGTCTGTCTGGGAACGTAATGCGTCCCTCCAACACCAACAGCAACCTTCCAGTTATTCTCCCCGTCCAAAGCCTCAAGTATCGCATCAGCAACAATATGTGCGATGTCCTCATCCTTCCACTCCTCTTCGGTTGAACCGATCTCATAAAATGCACACGGCTTTTTTATCTCGGACGGGCCATGATGTGTCGCTTCAAGTGTGAATTCGTACTCAGTATCGGGTATTTTCTTGCTTACGGCAATTGAAAAGTTTTTCATCGTAACTGGCGCAGGTTTTGCGAGTCTGTATGGCAGACCGCCGTAATCTGCCCTCCCGACATTACCGGAAACGTGAGCAGTTACGATCTTCCTCCCATCCTTGCTTGAATGTCTTGAAGCAAATACAATTTCATCAAACTCAACAAGCTTTGAAAGACGCTCATCAAGATTATCACAGTATATAAGCCGTTCCTTAACCTCGACAATGGCGAATTTTTCCGAAGTGTGAAACACATAGTCTCCGACAACCTTACTGTCAAAATCGCCAGTTGAGAGTAAGACATTTTTGATGTTCTGACCGGCCAGGTCTTCTTTACTGCAGACTATCAGTTTCATGATCTCAGGTTCATGTCGGGACACAAAAAATAATCGGAGAAACACTTATTTTTCAGAAGGATATGCTTTCGCATGCACAGAAGACCATCACTTGATGAATACTTTATGGGCATTGCAAGATTTGTGGCCAGCAGATCCACCTGTCTGAGACAGAACGTTGGAGCAGTTATTGTGAGAGACAAACGAATCCTCTCCACAGGATATAACGGGGCTCCAATGGGCCTGCCCCACTGTTTTGACATAGGATGTCTGAGAAAAGAGCTCAACATACCCTCTGGCGAGAGACATGAGCTTTGCAGAGCAGTGCATGCCGAGCAGAATGCCATAATCCAGGCAGCATACCATGGTGTGAGCATAAAGGATGCCACGCTGTACACAACCCACCAGCCATGCATAATGTGTGCCAAGATGATAATTAATGCCGGGATAAAGAAGGTCGTGTACGGGAAGGACTATGCAGACAACAGGGGTCTGGAGTTCCTGAAGGAGGCAGGCATAGAGACAGTCTATTTCCCCATGGAGGAAGATTAATATACTATTATATAGATTTTTAAACTGGGGATAAAAATGAGTTTGAGGAAGCTTAAGTATGAGGCCGAAATAGCACTGAGGCATTTCCTGGTCCTCAAGGCAGTAAAGGAAAATCAGCCAATAGGGATATTCAAACTATCCGAAATCCTCAACATGCCAAAACACAAGGTCAGGTATTCGCTGAGAGTACTTGAGCAGGCCGGAGTTATCGAGCCGTCCCAGCACGGTGCCGTAATTCCGGACGACGCTTACGAAAAGATCGAAAAAATGAAAAAAAGACATTCAAGAAATTAGAAAATGCATTGATGAAATTGAAGAACTGTCCAAGATTATTTAAACTACTTCTGCAAATCCATATTTTCTCAAAACCTTCGTTATTCTGACTGTAACTTCTTCGTCCACATCCACACCGGGCACAAACACGACATAGCCCTCGATTCTCGCAATTCCATCTCCACCGCTTCCAATGTTCTCAATCCTAACTTTCCTTACATCTCCCACCTTTACAGGTGGCTTCCTTTCAAATTCCATTTCAAACACCTACCTTCCAATTTCATAACGCTCTGTAGAAAAGTATATAAAGTTTTCTATAATTAATTCCTGAATGAAAAATAATAGTGGCTTATCAATCTCCAGCAGTTTTTGAGATGCTCTTTCTGTATTCCTCGTACTTTTTCCTGGCTTCTTCTGCTTTATCAATCAACCCGAGTTTCTCATATGCTTCAGCCACGTGTTTGAACCACATCGGGTCATTTTCAGCCTCCTGTTCGCAGTATTTAGCAAACTTCGTCCATGCTCCCTTAGCAAGTTCTTCCTCTCCGAGAGCCTCATAAAGCTTGGCAACATCCTCCCAGAAAACTCCTTCTTCCTCAGCTTCCTTCTTGTAATATTCGAGAGCCTTTTTCAGAGCTTCCAAGTATTTTTCCTCATTACCAGTATTGCGGTACAGTTCAGCGACATCCTCCCAGAACCATGGTTCATCTTCCGCATACCTCTCAAGGCATTCAGCCGCTTTTGTCAGATCGCCTGCTTTTTTGTAGAGTTCATGAGCCTCTTTCCAGTAATACACATCCTTCTCTCTCTCCGCAAGCATTGCATAAACATCTGCCGCCTCAGTATATTTTTCAGCCTTCTCGTATGCCCAGGCCGCACTTTCGAGCATCTCTGCCTTGATATATGCCTCTGCCGCCCTGACATAATCTCCTTTCTTTTCGAATTTTCGGCCAGCTGCCCTGTATCTGCCCTTTTTCATCAGGGACTCTGGACTTGAGAACCTCTCTGCCAGACTCAGGTCAGGCTCAGAAATGTACCAGACAAACACAGCAAAGGCAATTACAAAAACCGCAAGAACAGTGAGGAATTCATTCACGTGCCACAAATACACGGAATAAAGTCCATAAGCAGAAAGAAGCGTCCCCAAAAGCGTTACGAGACCGTATTTAAAAGACCTTGCATAAAACGTTAGCGCAGTCATCAATCCAAAAACTGCCAGAAGTCCGAGATAGCCCAGCCCAAAAACTATCTGAATCAGCAACTTAATCCCGAAGAAGTGCACAATTGAAGCGGCTGCCGCAAGCAAGATGACGATGAACGTTCCTACTGCCACTGTCAACCTGTCCATGGCTAAATATTGCAGGGATGGATATATAAATTCTTTATCCCACTCACAAAGTTAAATTGTCAGGTCTTCATATCCGAGCATCGGATTTATCTCCCCCACGATGTTTTCCCTTACCAGCATTCTTGCATCCTCGACGTCAAAGTTGCCGAGAAGCCACATGAGCTTTATCAGGGCTGTCTCGGGCAGCATGTCCTCTCCCTCTATGACTCCGGCCTTCAGCAGATACCTGCCAGTATCGTAAACCCGGTCACACACTCTGCCCCATAAACACTGAGAGGTCATGACAATCACGCTGTCCTCCGCAACCCTTTTCACCGTCTCCACCCAGTCCGTGGATACATGTCCCAATCCAGTGCCCTCAATTACGAAACCCCTGTAACCCCTGTCGTGGAAGAATTCCAGTATCTCAGGTCCAAGTCCAGGATAGTATTTTATCAGGGCGACTTTTTCTTCGAACTTATCATAAAGCTCAAGCTCCCTCTCGTTCCGTCTGAATCTTTCTGCAATCCAGTCGATCCTACCATCAGGAAACACTTTTCCGAGTGGGGAGTAATTCACGCTCTCGAAGGCATCTCTTCTTGAAGTGTGATTCTTTCTCGCCTTGACACCCCTGTGAATGTAGCAGAACTCGTCTGCAGTTGTCCCGTGCATGACGATGGTGACTTCACCCAGATCACTGAGTGCAGCATGGGCAGAACAAATCATGTTCATCGCAGCATCACTGCTCGGTCTGTCAGAGCTTCTCTGAGCACCAACGAAAACCACTGGTACAGGAGTCCTTAGCATGAACGCCAGTGCTGATGCGGAATAGTGCATCGTATCAGTCCCGTGGGTTACAACAACACCATCATATCCGTCCCTCACGGCCTCGTGCACACGCCTTGCAAGCTTCACCCAGTAATCAGGTTTCATGTTTTCACTCAGGATGTTGTAGAGCAGTTCCGCATCGATATTTGCAATCTCGAGTAGCTCTGGAATGTCCGCAACGATCTCCTCTGCAGAGAACTGGCTTGTAACGGCGCCAGTTTTGTAATCCACCTTGCTCGCAATCGTGCCTCCTGTCGAGATTACCTTTATCGTACCCAGATTTTCTCTGCTTTCAAACCTTTCAGGCACAAATTCATGCATTTCCACTTCCTTCTCTTCAAGGATTTCGTAATCGTAAAATCCAGCATTATAACCGCTATCAAGCTTTAACACGAGTTTGTTGTCATCCGATGGGAGCGCCACTCCTTCAAATATCCTGCCTTTCGCCTTTATTTTAACTCTCTTCATTTTCAAAGCTTTCCACCTCCTCCATCAGACCATTCAGAGAATTTTCAATCCTGGATTTAATCTGCATCAGTACTGTTTCGTCTTTCTTCAGCTTTTCGAGTCTTTTAGCAATCATGCCCGTTATGTTGTCCTCACTCGTGCCACCTTCACTTCTCTTCATCTCGACAGCATTTTCTGGCCTTCCGAACATATCAAGCTCTTCTGGCGCGATTTCCAAGCTCAATCCGAATTTCTCAAAAACATCTGCAAGCTCTTCAGCGCCAATCTCATCTTTCTCAAGCTTTGCAAGCTCCCCGACAATCCTGTGAGCATCTCTGAAAGGTATGCCCTTCATAACGAGTAGATTCGCTATATCAGTTGCCAGAGAGAAGCCTTTGGACGACTTTGCTCTCAAGACATCTGTCCTGAATTCAATTTTCTCCAGCAGTCCAGCCATGACTCTGGCAGAGATTAGGGTTTCATCCAGCACTTCAAACAGCAGACGATTCATTTCCTGAAAATCTCTGTTGTATGCAAAGGGCAATGCCTTGTAGATCGTCATTGCAGCAGTAAGGTTGCCAATCATCTTTCCAGCCTTCGCCCTTATTATTTCGGCAGTATCCGGATTCTTTTTCTGGGGCATTATGCTTGATGATGAAGCAAATTCATCGGGAAGATTCACAAACCCGAACTCAGAAGACCACAGGATTATTTCCTCGCAGATCCTGCTGAAAGAGATCATCAAAGACGTGCAGGCAAAAATGCACTCTACAAGAAAGTCCCTTGTTGCTACCGCATCCATTGAGTTTTCAACAATTCCATCGAAGCCAAGAAGCTTTGAAGTCAGAGACCGGTCAACGGGAAAACTCGTTCCTGAAAAGGCTGCAGAGCCAAGTGGGGAGAGATTCGTTCTCCGGAAAGCCTCAAGGAACCTTTCGAAATCCCTTGAAATCATGTCGTGATATGCCAGAAGGTGGTGCGATAATTTGGTTGGCTGGGCGTATTGCAGGTGAGTGAAACCCGGCATCACGTCATTCAAATGCTTTTTAGATTTTTTAAGCAGTACAGATTTAATTTCAAGGATTTCGGCCATTATTTCTGTAAGCTTATCTCTTGCAAACAGCCTCAGGCATGTGGCCACCTCATCATTTCTGCTTCTCGCAGTATGCATCTTTTTTCCGTTTTCACCTGCAAGCTCAATTACCTTTGCCTCAATGGCCTCATGCACATCCTCATATTCTTTTGACAGAGAAGAAAAGCCATCTGATTCGATTTTTTTCAAAGCCAGGATAATTTTTCTCGCAGAATCTCTGTCGATTATACCCCTTTTTTCAAGCATGATGACATGGGCGTAATCAACGAGAATATCATAGTAAAAGATGTTTTCATCAAAATCCATAGAAGTAGTCAGCTTGAGAGCGTACTCATCCATTTTTTTATCAAGCCTGCTTCTCACCGTCATCTCTGTCAGCTAATTCACCGGAATTAATTAACTTTTTCCAGACCGTCTTTCCACAGTACGAAATCTCAATAACCCTGTGATGAGGAATTGTCGAGCTTTCGGTATAGATGAAGGCATGTCCAATCTCACGTATCTGCTCACCCGAAATCACAGAGTAGCCCTTCGGCCTGTCTATATATTTGATAAGCACGTTCCTCAGATCATATTCAGGATGCCATCTGAATTTGTCCAGAATTACCTTGATCTCAGACTTCTTCATTTTTTGCTGGCTCAACAAGCTGACCTTTCAAATTGAGCTTCAGTGATTTCTTCGCCAGTGCCCTGATAAACAGGTTATCAAGTCCGGTTTCCCTGCTTATATGCTGAACGGAAATTCTCCCCCTGCCAATCTGCTCAAGTATTCTGTCAACTATCTCGCTTTCCTCATCCTCAGCCATAAAAATCGCATTCAGTATCGTGTTGAGTTCTTTGAGGGAGATGTAAACGTTTATGCTCAGATGCGTGTAACTGACATGGTACTCCTTTTCCGGCTTTCCTGCAGGGTCAGAAGGCATTCTCCACTTGATCTCGAGCATGCCCGCGTTTTTAAGGATTCTCAGCGCCTCCTCCACACCTTCCCCGTAAAGCTGTTTCAGCTCTTCCAGAGTCCTCCACTCACTCAGCAAAGTTTCATAAACTCTCCTGTAGGTCTCGGTTGAGAAAAGCTGCAGAACTGGAACAAGCTCCACCGCATCATTTACAAGCTTTGCCCTTCTTACCATCTCTGATATAATCTGCTCTTGCGGTATTTATTATTTTGCATCACCAATATTATGAGAGAAAAGTTTTTTAAGTCTGCTTGTTTCAGGCACAATCATGGGTAAGACTGGAACGACTCAATGGATCAAGATAAAGAACAGAAAGGGCGGTACCAGGCTTGTGCCAACAAAGTATCAGCTCCACAAAAAGCCAGGTCCAAACCAGAAGTACACATCGGATGGCAAAAAGAGAAGAAAGATAAAAAGAAGCCCCAAGAGCATAGCTGGTGCAAAGACCTGAATTTTATAATTATCTTTTCTAATAATCCTAATTCCAACAGGCCGATTTGCCGGAAATTCTTTTACAGCAAACCTAAAGTTTAAATTACTCCCTATCTCAGGATTAAAACAAGGTGATGAAATGGAAATAGCCAACCTTGTGATATCTCACAAAAAAGCTTCAATCGATCAGATTCAAAAAGCCTGGCATGGCGATTATAAAACGCTACTCGACAGGGTGATGTCCTTCTCGAACATAAGAGAATGTGCCATCCTCCTCACCTGCAACAGAGTCGAGGTTTACGTTTACGGGTCCGGCACCATAGAAACCCTCAGAAAGTTTGCCAGGTCGATGGGTGTTCCTGAAAGGATCATCGAGATCCACAAAAATGGAGAGACCCTTGAACACATCCTGAGAGTTGCGTCGGGTCTCGAGTCGATGATGGTTGGAGAGGATCAGATTCTCGGACAGGTTAAAGATTTCTACAGCATGGGAAAGGAATACGGAAGCATCGGTGAAGTCCTTGACCTGGTTTTCTCCAAGGCAATTCAGGTGGGCAAAAAAGTCAGGAACCGGACAAAGATAAACAAAGGCGCTGTAAGCATCGGGAGTGCGGCTGTTGAGCTTGCCGAAAGAAGGCTGGGGACCCTCGCTGGAAAAAAGGCGTTGATTATTGGGGCTGGAGAGATGGGTAAGCTCGTTGCAAAGGCAATAGCACACAAGAATCTCGATAAAATATACATAGCAAACAGAACTCTCCAGAGAGGCAGAGCTCTCGCTCAGGAGGTTGGCGAAAAGGCAATTGCTGTACCGTTTGACAAGGTCGAGAAATACATCACTGAATGTGACTTTGTGATCTCAGCCACCTCCGCCCCCCACTACGTCATAACAAAAAGCATGATGGAAAAAATCATGGAGATCAGAAAAGAGGCAGTTCTTCTTGTCGATATAGCCCTGCCAAGAGACGTGGAACCGGAAGTGGCAGAGGTTGAAGGCGTCCTCCTCCACACGATAGATGACCTCCGGGAGATCAGCAGAGAGAATCTGAGGAGAAGATTGAAAGAAGCAGAAAAAGCTGAAAAAATAATAAAAGAGGAGCTTGAAGACCTCATCGAAAGGTTGAAGGAGTTAAAAGCAAGAAATGCCATCTGCATGATGTATTCCCACGCAGATTACATAAAAAACGAGGAGATTATAGAGCTTTACAACAAACTTCACGCAAAATATGGCGTTGAT
This sequence comes from Geoglobus acetivorans, assembly GCF_000789255.1. Classification (NCBI taxonomy): domain Archaea; kingdom Methanobacteriati; phylum Methanobacteriota; class Archaeoglobi; order Archaeoglobales; family Archaeoglobaceae; genus Geoglobus; species Geoglobus acetivorans. The sequence continues at coordinate 88,892 of NZ_CP009552.1, read as the reverse complement.
GAAGAAGTGCTGCCCCTGCTCGAAAGCTTTGCAAACTCACTCATTAAAAAATTCCTAAGGAAGCCAACTGTCAGACTGAGACAGGCCGCACGTAATGGAAAACCGGAAGTGGTGGATGCTGTGGAGTTTTTATTCGGAGGTGTTAAGGATGGAATTTCCAAAGGTAAGAATGAGAAGATTGAGAAAGAACAGAATTCGTCCCCTAATGCAGGAAACGAAGCTGTCTAAGGAAGACCTGATAATGCCCATCTTTGTTGATGAGAACATTTCATCAAGGCAGGAAATTCCCTCAATGCCCGGATACTTCAGGATCCCCCTTCACAGCATATCTGACGAGATTGGAAAGGCAATGGAGCTGGGTGTAAGAGCATTTATCTTCTTTGGCATACCTGCCAGCAAGGACGAAATTGGAAGTTCCGCATACGACGATGATGGTGTGATACAGAAGGCTTTGAGAAACGCCAGGCAGGACTTTGATGATGCGGTGCTGATAACAGACGTCTGCCTGTGCGAGTACACCACTCACGGGCATTGCGGTATTGTCCAGAATGAAGAAGTTCTGAATGATCCAACCCTGCCAGTTCTTGGAAAAGTTGCTGTGAGCCATGCCAGAGCCGGGGCAGACATCGTTGCTCCCTCCGGAATGATGGACGGAATGATAAAAGCCATAAGGAGTGCTCTTGACGAGAGCGGATTTGAAAATACCGCAATAATGAGCTACTCTGCCAAATATGCATCATCATTCTACGGACCATTTAGAGAGGCTGCTGAAAGCGGATATGCCTTTGGAGACAGGAAAAGCTACCAGATGGACTTCCACAACAGCAATGAGGCGTTGAGAGAGGTCGAACTCGATTTGAGAGAGGGGGCTGACATAGTCATGGTCAAGCCCGCACTCAGCTACCTGGATATCATACGGAGGGTCAAAGAGGAGTTCAAGGTTCCCGTTGCAGCCTATAATGTTAGCGGGGAATACAGCATGGTCAAGGCTGCTGGCAGAATGGGATGGCTCGATGAGATGAGCATAGCCTATGAAATACTCACTTCAATAAAAAGGGCGGGTGCTGATCTGATAATCACCTATCATGCAAAGGAAATTGCGGAGGTTTTGTGAATGTGGGGGAAATCAAAGGAGCTTTATGAAACCGCCAGGAGTCTGATGCCTGGAGGGGTCTCAAGTCCGGTTAGAGCCGTAAAGCCGTTCCCGTTTTACACGAAAAAGGCGAAGGGTTCAAAGATATACGATGTCGATGGAAACGAATACATAGACTACTGCATGGCGTATGGGCCATTAATTCTTGGCCACGGAAATGAAAGAGTTAAGAACGCGGTTAAAGACAGGCTTGAAGATGGCTGGGTTTACGGGACGCCCATAGAGCTGGAAATCGAATATGCAAAACTCATAACCGACATCTACCCATCAATAGACATGGTCAGGTTCACAAACACCGGCAGCGAGGCGACTATGGCGGCACTCAGGCTTGCCAAAGGGTTCACGGGTAAAAAGAAGTTCATAAAAATTGAAGGAAGTTTCCATGGTGCCCATGATTCCGTGCTTGTCAAGGCAGGCAGCGGAGCCACAACACACGGAACACCAAACTCGGCGGGAGTTCCTGAAGAGTTTGTGATAAATACGCTTCAGGCCCCTTACAATAATGTTGAAGCTCTTTCGGAGGTTATTGAGAAGAACAGAGAAGATATCGCTGCCCTGATTCTCGAGCCGGTGATGGGCAACGCTTCACTGATAATTCCAGACGACGGTTACCTGAGGGAAATCAGGAAAATCACCATGGAGAACGACGTTCTGCTCATCTTTGATGAGGTCATAACAGGATTCAGGCTTTCGCTCGGCGGTGCCCAGGAGTATTTTGGCGTTGAGCCGGACATAACCACTCTCGGAAAAATTGCCGGTGGAGGGTTCCCGATAGGTATCGTCGGAGGAAGAAAAGAGATACTGGAGAAATTCAGTCCTTCCGGGCCAGTTTACCAGGCTGGAACATTCAGCGGAAATCCGATAAGCCTCACGGCAGGATACACCACAGCAAGAATCCTTGAGGAGGAAAAACCGTATGATGAGCTCAGGAAAAAGACCGAAAATCTGGTGAAAGCGCTGAAAGATGAGATTCATGATGCGAAACTCAATGTAAGCATTGGCTCAATTGAATCAATGTTCTGCATTTACTTCGGAGAAAAACCCCGAGACTATTCATCAGCTCTGAAACTGGACAACGAAAAGTTCATGGAGTTCTACTGGAAACTGCTTGAAAACGGAGTGTTCTTCCCTCCATCCCAGTACGAGACGTGCTTTATGAGCGTGGCTCATGAACCGGAAGACGTGGAAAAAACGGCAGAAGTGATTGTGAAATGCCTGAGAGCATTGTAATCGGCACAAGAGGCAGCAAACTTGCCCTGGCACAGGCGGAAAAGGTAAAGGAAATACTGGAAGAGGAAGGATTCGAAACAGAGCTTAAAATAATCAGGACATCTGGAGACATTAAGAAAGACAGACCCCTGCATGAATTCAAAGGAATCGGAGCATTTGTAAGAGAGATTGATCTCGCACTGAAAAGGGGCGAGGTGGATATTGCCGTCCACAGTCTCAAGGACGTTCCAACTGAAAGGGTAGAGGGGACGGTGATTGCCGCAGTTCTTGAAAGAGAGTCGCCATGCGATGCCTTCATAACCAGGGAAGAAAAGAGATTCGAGGAAGTTGAGAGCGGATCCATAATCGGTACATCATCGCTGAGAAGAAGGGCGATGGTTCTGAAATTGAGGAGGGACCTGAAGATAGAGAATCTCAGAGGAAACGTTGACACGAGGTTGAGAAAACTGACTGAGGGAATGTATGATGGAATTTTTCTTGCCGAAGCGGGACTGATCAGGCTCGGGTGGGACAAAAAGCTGAACTATCAGCGGCTCGACCCCCAGATATTCGTGCCATCAGCCAATCAGGGGATAATCGCCATAGCCACGAGGGAGAATGAAAAAGAGATTGTCAGCTTTATGAATCACGAAAAAACATACAGAGAGGCTATGCTCGAGAGGGCTGTGATCAGCGAACTGGGGATAGGATGTGCAATTCCGGCTGGAGTCTATGCAGAAAGTGACGGCAGGAGAATAAGACTCGTGTGCGAGATCCTCAAAGAAAACGGAGAAGTTGTTGCCAGAATTGACGAAAAACTGGATAGAGATTACTCGCAGAGCGATGTTAGAGAAGTTCTCAGGGAAGTGATACCTTGACAGTATATATCGTTGGCTCAGGTCCGGGAGACCCTGAACTGCTGACCCTCAAAGCTTTGAGATTGATAAGAGAAGCTGATGTCATTCTTTACGACGAACTCATTGGCGAAGACATAAAAGAGCTGATTAAAAGAGAGAGCAGAGCAATCCTGATTGATGTGGGAAAAAGGGCCGGAAAACACAAGAAAAAGCAGGACGAGATAAACGAACTGCTTGTGAAGTATGGAAAAGAATATGACAGAGTTGTAAGGCTCAAGGGCGGTGATCCCTTCGTCTTTGGCAGAGGTGGAGAAGAAATAGAGGTTCTTGCAGAACACGGGATAGAGTTTGAAGTTGTGCCAGGAATCACTTCAGCAATAGCCGTTCCGGCCTATGCAGGCATACCTGTAACTCACAGGAAATATGACCCCGCACTGGTGTTCATAACGGGTAAGCAGGAAAGAGAGAGGCTTGACTGGGAGGCACTTGCAAGGCTTAACGCAACTATCGTGATACTCATGGGAGTATCCAACCTCAGGGAAAACGTCGAAAAACTTCTGAACCACGGTAAAGACCCGAACACTCTTGTTGCAATAATCGAAAATGGAACCACAGAGAAACAGAGAATTGTGAGGGGCAGGCTATCCAGCATCGCAGAGATTGCAGAGAGAGAAAATGTGAAGGCTCCGGCAGTGATAGTAATCGGGGGAGTGACAGAGGTATCCGAAAAAGTGAAGGATTACCTCAAAAACCTGAAAATACCGTAAAGCTGTGCAAATTTTTTCATCCTTTCCTGAATTCTCTCCTGCAGCAGCCCGTAAATTTTTTCATCCTTTTTAAACTCGAAAGGGTACTTCACATCAAGGAGTATCAGCCCGTACGGGCTTGCGGGAGTCAGAGGTATGTTTTCCCCTGAAAGAACCAGTTCAACTATTTCCGTATCACTCCTCATTCCCGCAATTTTCAGGGCAGTTACGATCTTCCTCACCATGTTCCAGGCGAATGCGTTGCCCTCAACAGTATAGATAATAAAATCTCCCCTCTTTTCAATTTCCGAACGCAGGATCTCCCTGACACATGGCTTGCAGGCTTTTGCAAAGCCAGAAAAGTCGTGCTTTCCCAGCAGCATCTGTGCCGCATTTTTCATCGCTCCAACATCAAATCCCTCATCTGGCAGAACATACCTGTAAACCCTTGAAAGAGCTTTCCTCGGGTTGAAATCCTCATCAACAATGCAGTATGCCCATACCGAAATGTCATCGGGTAAATTCGAATTGAGGACTCTCAAAAACCACGGCTCAAAAGAGTCGAGATTGACTGCAAAAACGTTGCCAAACGCGCTGACGCCCGCATCGGTCCTTCCCGCAATCCTGTACCTCCTTTCCCTGGCATTGATGCCGAGCTTTTCAAATGCCCTGAAAATTTCACCATCAACTGTTCTGAGGTGTGGCTGAAACTGGTTTCCATAATAATCCCAGCCAAAATAGGCATACTTGAAAGCCACCCTCAGCATTCAATACCCCCATCCAGCAGTTCTCTCATTGCCGGAATGTTTCTATCCCTCAAAGAGTAGTTTACCTTCCTGTATTCTCTGATCCTGCCAACATCTATCACCGCCTCAATCAGCTCCTCTGAGTCCTCGTTATCATATCTGGCGACAATTCCTTCAGGAGTGGCGATAAGACTCCTCCCGACACATATCTCACCGGTAAATGTTGTTCCCACTCCCCCTGCCTTAACTATCGCATAGGAATTGTCAAATGACCTCGTAAAGTAAAGACAGTGTCTGAACTCCTGCGCAGGTAGCTGAGATTTCTTGAACGAAACGACAGGGTTAAGCACAATGTCCACTCCCTTAAGCCCCGGAATCCTGCACAGCTCCGGATACAGAATATCAGCACAGATTAAAGCCGAATACCTGATTCCTGCCACCTCAAAAACCTTCAGCTTTTCTCCGCAGCGTATTCCCCTTTTCCTTTCGCCTTCCGTCGGGTGAATCTTGTCCTGTACTGCCACCAGATCCCCATCGTGAAAAACATACAGAGTGTTGTAATACCCCTCACCATCTCTTCTCACAGCATTTCCTGCCACAATTGCCCCTTTCTCTTTACTGATACTTTTCAACCAGTCAATCGTCGTTTCCGCTATACTGCCGTTAAATACATCATCCGAATAGGAAAAGTATTCAGGAAGCAGATAAAGGTCAGAGTCTGACGAGAAGATCAATTTTTCAGCACTTTCAAATGCCTTTTTGCCAGTAAGGCACTGCACGGCGGAAACCCTGAGTTTCATCCCATTCACCTGATCAAAATTAATGGCCGATAAAGTAAATACATTTCCCTGTTCTAATCACCCCTCAATCTCCGGTCTTTGGGAACGAAATTTCGTATGACCTTTCCATTGCCCCTGCCACATCCCAGCCAGTAATTTCCCCATTTTAAAACAACGTATCCATGCACTTCACTTTCAATGTCTTCGCCCTTAAGCCACCTTATCATCTCTTCCTTGCTGAACTCAACCACGTTCTTTCTGATTTCGTCGTTCAGCAGATAGCACCCTTCAATCGATAGTCTTATGCCATCCCTTTCTATTCTACCAAAATAAACCCCTGAATGCCTTTCATCAACATCGGGTCCGCATTCTCTGTAAGCGTAAATTCTGTTCTTGCCCATCAGTTTCAGCCTGAACTCCAGCTTTTCAACGCCAAACTGTTCCCTGAGTTTTTCAAGTATCTCTCGCTCATTCATCCTTTACCACCTTCGCAACAAAAAATCCCTCTGTGTTATTGTCCTGAGGGTGGATTCTAAGGCACTTCCTGACCTCATCAGTGTATGTTTTCCCTCTGAATTCGGTTACGGGCTCATGGGACTTCAGGGGAAGGTCAATTTTTTCGAGGTTCGCATCAGTATTGCTCAAAAGATAATCCACAACCTCCTCGTTTTCTTCAGGGTCGAGTGTACATGTCGAGTAAACAAGAACTCCTCCCGGTTTCAGTGCCCTGTAGGCAGCCATTATAAGTTCCTTCTGAAGTCTCGACAGTGCCTCGACATCTCTCTGCCTCCAGAGTCTCAGGTACTTGTAATTCTTCCGTATCATGCCCACGTTGCTGCACGGAGCGTCAAGCAGAACACGATCAAACGTATCTCTGAACCTTCCAAAATACCTGCCGTCCTTCATCGTAACCCTTACGTTGACAGACCCGAATTTCTGGATGTTGGATATCAGGATATTTATCCTCGGGTATTTTACATCATTTGCAATTATACAGCCCCTGTTCTCCATGTACGCCGACATCTGGGTAGTTTTCGATCCCGGTGATGCTGCCATGTCAAGAACGAGCATTCCCGGCTCGACATCAAGAACCGCAGCAGGTATCATCGAGCTCGCTTCCTGCATGAAAATCAGCCCAAGTGCGAATTCAGGTGTGTTGGTTATCTCCCCGCCATATACAAAAAAACCCTCCCTAACCCAGGGAACACTCTCCAGCTCAAATTCCTCAGAAAGTCTTTCAACGACTTCATCAATCCCGGCTTTAAGCGTGTTGACCCTGAAGCTCTGTCTTAAGGGCAGCATCATATAATGGAGGAACTCCTCAGTATCATCTATGTCCTCATATTTCCTGAAAAAATCAGGATTTGTGTCTCTAAGCCCATCCATCAATGGCTGGCTGAGCCATGGAATAATAAACATGTCGTTAAGATTATATGTAGTTTGTCCCACTTTAAATCATGGCGGATAACACGTTTGTTGCCATCGGGCTGATAATAGGTCTTCTTTTCGGCATGTCCGGAATAGCGACCCTTTTCAATTTCATGAACATGGCCATGGAAGAGACCGCACAGCAGCTGGCTCAGATTGGTGCAGTTTCCACCCTCGTTCTGCTGGTGATAGCACTAATTCTGATAATCAAAATCAGGATAATATCCTCCCTTATCGTGGGTGCGGTAATCGGAGCCGTGCTTAACATAATTCTAGAGATGAACGGAATCAACATAACAAACGACGTTTTTCAGGCTATCGCAAGAGGTCTTGGACTTTAAAAACTTTTTCTTTTAGAAAAGTAATTTTTTATATTAACACATCGTAAAATGAAAGTGCACATAACGATAAAGTTAATTATTAATACTGTAAAATACCAGTAAAATTTTTAAAGAAAGCTCAGACTTGATTAATAGTGAAAAACAAGAGGTGTTAAAAGATGCGGGCAGCGACGAGGAGATTTTTGCTGATATACCTGACATTCGTCTTAGTATTTTTAATGCTGAGAACCGTTATCGTCCCCCCCACATTCGGGGAATTTACAGACGACTACACCTACAGATGGTTTAGAGGGGATTCAGTCCGAGAAATTATGCAGTATGACATGAAATTCGCCACGAAAGAAATGTGCGAACAGTGTCATCCAGAAAAGGTTGAATTTCTGAACCGGGGCAAACATTCGACCCTGAGCTGTGAGACATGTCATGGACCAAGCATGAAGCACGTAGAAAATCCCACCACATATCACCCAGAGATAGATACCACAAGAGAGCTGTGCAAGCTCTGCCATGAGTTCAACCCCACAAGGCCTGAAGACTTTCCTCAGAAGTTCACTGACGACCACGGTTACGGGTTTGCCTGTGTTGAGTGCCACAACCCTCACTCACCGTGGGTGTTCAAGAGAGGTGTTGACAATGGTCAGTAGAAGAAAGTTCCTGGCCGTGATAGCTGCTGTCGCTGGATTTGCCAGCTTTAAGAGAAGAGTGGCAGCTCAGGAGCCGGTTGAAGGCTATGACTGGAACAGGCACAAGTATGCATTTGTCGTCGATACAACGAGATGCATTGGGTGCGGAAGGTGCGTGAGGGCCTGCAAGATTGAGAATGAAGTTCCAATGAAGCCATTTTACTTCAGGACATGGGTGGAAAGATGGGTATGGCTTAAAGATGAAGAGGGTCCCAAGGTGGATTCTCCAAACGGTGGATTTGATGGATTCCCTCCCACATACGACGAGAGAATGATATCGAAATCCTACTACGTCCCAAAGCTCTGCAATCACTGTGACAGACCCCCATGCGTTCAGGTCTGTCCAGTTGGTGCAACATACAAGACGAAAGACGGTGTCGTTCTTGTGGATGAGAAATACTGCATTGGATGCAGGTATTGCATCCAGGCATGTCCGTATGGAGCAAGATATCTCTATCCAGCCGATGGTCCGAGAGAGACCAGGAGAAACACCGCTGATAAATGCACATGGTGCTACCACAGAATTACAAGGGGCTACAAACCCGCATGCGTTGAAGTGTGCCCTGTTGGAGCGCGAAAATTCGGTGACCTGATGGATCCGGAAGACGAAGTCAGAAAGATCATAGAAGAAAGGAGAGTTCAGGTGCTTAAGCCCGATATGGGAACGTTACCCCAGGTTTACTATATTGAGCTTGACTCGGAGGTGAGATGAAGTGAGCGAAATTCTCTGGCAGATTCTCCAGCACGTTCAGGGATACATCTATCCCAACGAAGTCGAGGTTAACTGGAGTGTTCTCATTGCCCTCTATCCCTACATAACCGGTCTCGTGGCTGGAGCCTTTATTGTCGCATCTCTTGAAAGAATATTCAAAGTCGAGGCTGTGAAGCCCACCTACAGGCTTGCACTGTTAACGGCTCTCGCCTTCCTGCTATGCGCTCCACTGCCGCTGGTCGCGCATCTGGGACATCCTGAAAGGGCTCTTGAGATAATGATGACTCCGCACCTATCGTCAGCAATGGCAGGTTTCGGTTTCGTCTATGCCTGGTACCTGATGGCTGTGCTGCTGATAGAGCTTTACTTCGACTACAGAAGGGACATTGTAATGTGGTCCCAGGAAGTTGGCGGAATTAAGGGATTCATATACAAGATACTCACCCTCGGAGACTACAACATAAGCGATGAGGCCGTCAAAGCAGACAACAAAATCGTGAACATCGTTACTGTTATCGGTCTCCCATCGGCTGCGTTCCTGCACGGTTACGTTGGATTCATATTCGGAAGCGTTAAGGCGAATCACTGGTGGAGTTCACCTCTGATGCCAATCATCTTCCTGTTCTCAGCGATGGTCTCCGGAATTGCACTCGTCCTGCTGATATACATAGCCAGCAGCTACATAAGAGGAGTTGAGCTTGACAGAGCCTGTACTGATACGCTCGCCAATTATCTGCTCTACGCATATCTGCTGGACCTCTCCTTAGAGTTCATGGAGCTTGCTCACCTGTTCTACACCCAGGAGGAGGGCATAGATGCAATAAGAGTGCTGATAACAGATAAACTGTTCTGGACATTCATTGTGATTCAGGTCTTCCTTGGCACCCTCGTACCGATATTCCTGCTGATTCTTGCCAGGACAGGCATATTCAGGTTCAACGTCAGAAAGTGGATATACATATTCGTCACCACCCTGACACTCATCGGCGTTTTCGCAATGAGATGGAACGTGGTGATAGGCGGTCAGCTGATATCAAAGACGTACCTCGGATACACAACATACATAATGCCGCTGTTCGGCCCAGAAAGCCTCTCACTCGCCTTGGCCATCTGGATACTGCCGTTCATAATACTGGCGGTGCTGATCAAGCTGCTGCCCCCGTGGGAACACCCGCACGAGTGGGAGAAAACAGAAACCGAGTAATTACCTTTTTATTTTTCTGGGAATGCTTCAGCAATTCAAAGCATTAAATCATTAAGATTTGCGGTTTTTGAAACTTTGAGAAAATCCACTAATGAACTTTATTTTCTTTTGCATTTGAGGTACAATACGCAAAATTTTTATTAACTGGGAAAGTGGGAAAGCCATGGAACGAAGGGCTGCAATGCTACTCCTTTTCCTGATAGTAGCGGGCATAATAGTGGCTGCCGAAGGCTACAACACGTTCATGTTCATCGAAAAGGATCCAAGATTCTGCAAAACCTGCCACCTGATGGAAGAGGCATGGAACAAATGGAACCAGAGCCCGCACCAGGGAATAACGTGCCACGAGTGCCATGAGGCAAGCATACAGGACAACATGAGACTGCTCGTAACATACTTCACCCTCCAGCCAGAAGAGGTTTCAGACGATGTCCACGTAGTGATACCCAATGAAAAATGCGAAAATTGCCACTTCCAGAAATCAGAGAAATGGCCATACGTTGCAGATACTGCAGGACACAAATATCATCTGGAAAACGCCAAGGCCAACTGTATAGACTGCCATGGTGGAAGAGTCCACAAATTCGTGCCGGATAACTCGGAGTGCAAGAAGTGCCACAGCGACATATCCATGAAAGTTCCGCAGATGGACTTCCACTGCACCAACTGCCACAACTTCTTAGCCGATGTGAAGACAAACGGAGAGAACATCCTTCCAACGTCTCAGGACTGCAAGAAGTGCCACAAGGATAGAGACATTATCCTCGCACTGCCAGAAGGTGCCCATTCAGAGAGCGAGTGCAGCAACTGCCACCAGCCGCATATAACTGCAGAGCCGTTCTCATGCCAGACCTGCCACAGCCTGCCAAACAAGCCAATCCACAAGTACCACGCAGACAAGGACTGCAAGTCCTGCCACGTGCCCCACAAGAACATAGATGTCAGGACAGTCTGCGAAACATGCCACACAGACAGGAAAGACCACTACCCCACACTCAAATGCACAACCTGTCACAAATAAAAGTGGAAAAATTTTTAAATACTCTTTTCAACTTTTTTGACATATGAAGCTCTTTGAGACCTTTGACCTGAAAACGATATTCATAATGCTGGTATTTGCAGGACTTGTGGTAGGAGGTCTTCAGCTGGCATTCATGTGGCTATGGGTCCTCAGCTCAGGTGCCATCCCGGCATACGAAGGTGGGGTGCACGTAATTGCAGGACTCGTCGCTGCGCTCCTCGCAATAAACGGCCTCCTGAGAGTATACACCAGCTACAGGACAAAAAGCTAAAAAATTTCTCCAAAATTTTGACATAAATCGTATCCATCTCTGAATTTTCCACAAACATTAAGTCTCGCTATTCTCGTGCCATATACCCCAGTCGACCCGATGGTGACAACCATACCATTATGTTCAACCTTCAGAACCTTGTAGGGTTCATGACTCCTCACCACAACTTTCAGACCGAGATCCTCGAGGAATCTGCCGGTGGCTTTAGCCCCAAATCTGTAACCGATTCCCCTCTCAAAATTCCGCGCACATTCATTGTTTTCCCAGGGGTCATTCCACATCAGCTCAATCTCAGCATCATCCCGCATTAATTCCGAACGTTTTATACCCTCACCAACAATCCTGCAGCCCTTTGTGTAGATTCCACCATGCACTGCAAAAATCTCACCATTTATTATGCAGCAGCAGGGGAGCGTTTTCCAGAATTTCAGAAGTTTTCTGTAAAACTCTTCTCCCCATTCCTCTTCCCCCAGCCTGCAAGGCAAATCATGAGGTATTACATTCTCAGACTCATGATTTCCCCTGAGGAGAATGTAATCCCCGCTGATATAACCCTCGAGAATTGCCCTGTAAACCTCAACCGGCTCATCACCCCTGTCAGCATAATCTCCTAAGAAGACTACGGGCCTGAACGCATCCTCTGTCAGGATTTTCAGGGCTCTGGAGTCGGCATGAATATCACCTATTACCGAAAATGTTTCAGACTCGATCTCAGGCAATCTGGAATACCTCATACTCAATGCTTCGTCGAGAAGCTCAATCAGTACCATGTAAAAATAACTTGTTAAAAACCACATCAATATTTTTTATGGCTCATACAAAATACGTGAAAGATACATAGGTAATGAAGGTCAGGAATAAGGCGTGTTTGAATCCTCCCGTAACCCTCATCTCAGATATCGTCCCTGCAATGATCCCCGAAAGGAATGAAATGAGATAAAGAGTCCTCATGAAAGTCTGTCTTATCATCTCAACATCAAATGACGCCTTCATACCCATGACCTCCACGTCCATTCCCGAGAAGACGACAAGAAACTTGGAAATGAGCAGATAGGTTACAAAGATGAAAACTCCAACAGAAAGGTAAACTATGGCAAGGTAGGGCATGAGACTGGACTTCAACCTTTTTCTGAATAGAATCTCAGACTCAATAAACCGGGAAACCGTTGTAAACGCATCCTTTACTGTGGAGTTTGTTTCGAGAGTCTTTACCGCTATGGGGATCGCCTTTGCAAAAATATCGCTTTTTATTCGATATGCCAGTCTCGAAAAAGATCTCGTGACGGGGAGGCCGATCTCGACGTACCTGCCTATGTCGGCAAATTCCCTTGAAAGTATGTCGGTGCCTCCTCTGGACACCAGCCTTATCCCATCAAAAATCGAAACACCCGACTCGTTAAGCATCGCAATCTCGCTGAAGAATTCAGGCAGCCTTTCTTCAGCCCGTGAAATCACCCTGTGCTTCATCTCAAAGATTACAGTAAGTATGGAAAAAAGCGCAAAAGCGGGTATTGCGTAATTTTCAGGTTCAATGTAATTTCTGCTCCATAAAATGTAGAATGCAGCAGCAGAATAAATGAGCACATGCACCGCCACTATTTTTGAGTCCATGTATGCGATAGGTGTCGTATAGGGGTGCAGAGCAAATCTGACAATTCTGTTAACAATCCTTTTCACCAGGCTCCTTTTGAACCTCCTCACCTTCCTGGAATAAACATAAACATTCACCGCCAGACCCTCATCCTTAACCGCCACAATGGAAGACCCCGTAAACGGGAGAGTTGACTTCGCCAGATAGATTATGAACACTGCCGAAACCGGTAGCAGGAAATAAATCATGTAAACATACCCATCCATTATGTCCTGAGAGATGAATTTTGAAACGACAAGTACGATTAGCAGCAGCAACGGAAACATCATGAATATGGAAATGTAGATCTCAAACAGGATTTCCATAAAGCTCGTGACCTCATCAAAGGCGATGTCCTTTTCCTCCTCATATTCTTCAGACTTGGACTTGAGATAATCCACCAGGCTCCCTCCTCCCTGCAACACCACTATCAGGCTATCCAAAAACGCTGAAAGCTTTTTGCTGGGTGTGGTGTCTCTGACATACCTCATGCTCGAAAAAATATCCTTCCTGAACACCTCAAAATGCTTGATAACCTCTTTCAGCTCAACACTGACCTCCCCAAAGAGATAGTGAAGCTTTGAGACTTCCTTCAAAACCTCTACAGGACTCAAACCACCCACAGCCATTCCATACATCATATTTACAGCATGTGGGAGATACAGGTCTATCTCGCCCTTTCTCCTTTTGGCCAGAAAGAAAGGATAGGACAGAATGGAGTATCTGGCAAGTCTGTAAAACAGGTAAGAGGGGATGAGCATGGCGATGTAATAATACTTTTCAGCATAATACCTCACTATGGGCGAGTATTCCGAAACCGTATCTCCAATCCCGAAATGGGGAACATTTTTCACAGTGGGCATCAGGAACCTGACCAGCTCATTCATGGTAATGCTTACTGCATATCTTGCAACATCGTCAAAAAACACCTTTACGGCAAGACTGAGAAAGACGAACGAGAGTACAAATACCAGACATGAGTAAAAAGCAGCAGCTGCAAGAAACTCATACACGGTGAAATTTAACCTGGAAGCTTTGATGGCCCTATCTATATCAGCATATCTCTTTCTGTTTTTCAGCCATTTCCTGGCATACATTCTCCTCAAAAACGCAGGAGTATAGGGCATCAGGATACCTCCGTTTCCTGGAGCTTCTCGAATGCGATCTCTGAATTTGCGTTATACAGTGAAACATACTTTACAAACTCCCCAAACCTCTTGACCCCCTTTTCTCTCAGCATTTCCAGAAACTTTGTCCGCCTATCAAGCTCCTCAAGCAATTCAGACACGGATAGCCCCGTTGAACTCGAAATCGACTCAAGTTTGGCGGAAGAAGATGTCTCGATGAACCGATCATCATGAGGTTCCCACCTGTAAACGGGATTCAGCAAAAGTTCTTTTGTTGTTGGCTCAATTCCAAGAATCTCGTACACGGATTTAATTCTCCTCTTTTTCTCGGTTTTCGTAACCCATCTGCCCTGAATCGCAACGGCATCGAGATACTGGATGAGGACTCTCGGCACATTTAGAGGGTCTTCTTCAAGCCTGTGGATGAGCTGGTTCACATCGCCGGCATGGAATGTTGCGTAGGCCGCATGACCTGTGGCCATTGCCTGAAACAGTGTCTGTGCTTCCTTACCCCTCACCTCACCAACAATTATGTATTCAGGCCTCTGCCTTAGGGCTGCTCTCAACAGATCATACATATCGATTTCCTGTCCCTCTATGCTCAGCCGTGTGACCTCGGGTATCCAGTTTTCGTGATAGAGCTGGATCTCCCTCGTGTCCTCTATGGAGACAATTTTGCTGTCAGGGGGTATGAACATAAGGAGAGCATTGAGCGTTGTGGTCTTACCGCTTGCAGTCTCACCAATGACCATGACGTTCTTCTTGTTCTCAATTAAAATCCAGAAGTATGCAAGCATTCTTGCAGAAATCGTGCCAAAATCCATCAGCTCAACTGGGGTAAAGGGTTCTTCTCTGAACTTCCGTATTGTGAATGTGCTTCCCCGTGTGGAGATTTCCGAGCCATAGGTTATCTGGATCCTGCTCCCATCAGGGAGGGTTGCATCAATGATTGGACTGGAGTAGCTGAGATGCTTGTTGGCTCGCTGAGCGAGCAAAAGAACGTAGTTGTCGAGCACATCCTTCTCAAGCACTATGTTGGTAGACATGTTCCCGTATTTTCGGTGATAGACGAAAATCGGAACCCCATATCCATCACAGCTCACATCCTCGACATTTTCATCGAACAGGATTGGTTCAACGATCCCGAGTCCGAGAAAGTCCCTAACGAAATAGTAAAGGAGCTTGTAAAACAGCTCATCTTTCGTTTTCACCGCATAGTCTCCAAGAACCTTTTTCAAACTTTTGAAAAGTCTGTCGAAGTTATCTTCCCCCATAAGATAAAGGAAACTCTGCCTCACGTCTTCATAGATGGTATAAAGGAGCATTGCTTCATCTTCAGATATCTGGGGTTCTATCAACCAGTATTTTTTTCTGTAACTCTCAACACTTTCAAGAATCCTGACCAGAGCCAGCCTGTCAATGAGCCAGTACTCATCAACAACAGTATAACCTTCGGGAACATCTTCTCCCTCAACAAGCTCCATTCCGGCATCCTCAATGAAGTTTCTGATACTGAGATAGTAAGGATTGTTGAGCATCGAGATGAATTATTCCAAGAAAATAATAAATCTTTCCTCGATTTTTAGAAGGCTTTATATTATTGAAGTGACAGAATTGAAAACGTGTCTGGAGATAACAGTGGAGTTTCACCCATAATAGGATTCATACTCCTGCTCCAGATAATGATAATATTCCTTGCCTTTGTTCAGACCACTCTGATTCCCGATCAGCTGAAAAAGATAGAGTATGACAATGTGAAATCTGTTAAGGCTGAAATGGAAAAATTCTCAGCCCTCATATCCTCTGGAAATAATGCATTCCTGCTTGTAAAAACCCCGGAATACCCCGACTATCTCTTTCTGCTAACACCCGAACCTGCAGGATTTTCAATCTGGACGGAACCATTTACTGTAAACATCTCGGCCGAGATCACGCTGCCAAATGGCAGTAAACTGACACTTTCAAAGAGCTATGAGTCCAGCAGAATATACGTGAAAATTGATAACTACTTCTATCCCGATACAACCTTCATCTTTGAAAATACGGCTGTATTTCAGAAAAGCAACGGAGGATTAGGGATTGCGGGAGACCAGAAAATGCTCAGCGGAGGGGTCAATCTTGTTATAGTAAATTCGAGCATCAACAGGGCATACAATTCTCCCCACGAGTTCTCATTCAGAGCGGTCTCTTCGGGTGGGAGATTCTACGCAGAAAACATCACAGTGGAATTTGAGAGCGTAAATCCAGACTACTGGGCAAGTGCGGGTTTATCGGTCTCGGGCAACAAGGTGAAGGCCACCATTCCATCAGGATTTCTATCCACTATCGTTGTCTCAGACCACGAGTTCAAACCAGGTCCAAAGTACATGCTGAAAGTCAACCCATTCGATTCATACACACTGTCTGCAGGAGACATCCAGGAGCTTGGTGCTGCACTTCTGGATGACTATCTGAACCCAATAACAGGTTTGAAAGTTAACGTAACCGTTTCCGGGGGTATAGGAAATGCAGTTCCTTCAAACATAGAGACCGATATTTCAGGTGTTGCGAGAACGTCGTTCAAAGCCCAGAATGCTGGAAGTGGAAGCGTTATATTTTCAGCAGGAAGTCTGAGCACATCATACAGCATAACCGTAATTCAGCCTCAGGGAACGAATGCAAGTTCACTGCTGCAGGTAAACTGGCTTGACAGCGGTGGAGTGTGGGATGCCGGGAAAGACGGTCTTAAAAAGACTCTGTCCGTAAGAGTTGTCGATTCCCAGTCCTCACCAGTTCCGGGTGTGGAGGTTAGATTTTCCGTCACAAATTCCTCGGTCATTGTACTGAACACCACCTCCGCACTCACAGACACCAACGGAGTCGTTAATGTGCAGGCCACAGCACTTTCAAACGGTAGCGTAAAGATATACGCCTTCGCCGGTGATGCGGGAGACGTGCTCAGCCTGGATGTGATAAACGTAACGGCATTCTGGCTCCCCGGATGGAGTTACCGCGTCCCCATAACAATCCGGGAGAATTCTGGCAATTCGCTGGCAGATTACCAGGTGCTCGTCACGTTAAACGCCTCATTCAACTGGAGTAACGTGAACAGCGATGGATCGGACATAAGGTTCACTGACGATCTCGGCAATCCACTGAGTTACTGGATAGAGGAGTGGAATTACGGCAGTAGTGCGAAGATCTGGGTCAGGGTGCCCAGCATTCCGGCGAGCAGCACCACTACAATTTACATGTACTACGGAAACCCCACAACAAATTCCGAAAGCAGTGGAAGTTCCACGTTCATCTTCTTCGACCACTTTGATTCGGATTCGAGCTCCCTGTATACTGTATGGGAGAGCTGGTCTCGTATCAATCCAACATTCATATGGAATCCAGCGAACAGTGAAGTTACCTCCGACACATCAAATGCTGACTACTTCCTGACGGCCAATGTGAATTTACCACAGAGTTTCGCAGTGGAGGTCAGAGCATACACTGAAGACGACGATGCCCTCGGTGCGTTGATGAAAACTGCCAGCGGTGAGTTCTATATCGCCAGTATGAGGGTCTCGCATTACGATGGCACGGGGATCAGCGGTACTGAGGAAACCCTGCTTAAATACAGTGCACCTCCTACGTATTACCGGCAGGCAACTCTATTATCTTCCATTGGCGATGTTGTGAATCCATCAAACTGGCAGGTCGCAGGCATAGCGTATTACAACGGATACATCCACGCCCTGTACAACCATGCGAAATCCGGATCATACTATGTGGGCATAATTGCTCCAGAGTTTCCTGGGTTGAGCACACAGGCAAATAATCCCCCCGCCCACTACGACTGGATACTCGTAAGAAAGTACGTTGACCCGGAGCCAACGGTCACGGTGGGGAGTGAAGAGACCTACGGACAGTAACGTAAAAGTTGACAAAAACGGAAAGATTATATTGTCACCATCAACTGTGACATTATGCCAGCAGTCATTGTCGATGGTGTGAGAACCCCAGTGGGAAAATTTGGAGGCTCGCTGAAGGACCTGCAGGCTTATGAACTTGGAGCAATTGCGATAAGAGCTCTGATGAAAAAGGCTGGAGTTAGACCAGCTGCAACCAAAGATTCATACGACTTCTATCCGTCAAAGCTGCCGAAGGGCAGGATAGAGCTTGAGGGCGATTACGAGTTCGACGGCGTTGAGGTGGAAATAGACGAGGTCATAATGGGCAACGTTCTTCAGGCCGCACAGGGCCAGAATCCCGCGAGACAGGCCGGGATTTACTCAGGGATTCCCAAGGAAATTCCCGCATACACCCTCAACAAGGTCTGCGGTAGCGGACTGAAGGCGATAATAGCCGCAGCACAATCGATCAGCGATGGGGCAAGAGCGGTGGTCGCAGGCGGTATGGAGAGCATGAGCAACGCGCCCTATGCGATGAGGAAGGCGAGATGGGGATACAGGATGAGCATAAACGCGATAGATGAGGTTGTTGACGTGATGGTATATGACGGGCTGTGGGAGAAGTTCTACGGCTACCACATGGGGAACACAGCCGAGAATATAGCCGAGCTTTACGGCATAAGCAGGGAGGAGCAGGACGAACTGGCCTACGAGAGCCACATGAGAGCAGTAAAGGCCATAGATGATGGCATTTTTGCTCAGGAAATCGAACCCGTTGTCATCAAAACCAGGAAGGGTGAAGTGGTTGTGGATACGGACGAGCATCCGAGAAGAGATACGAGTCTGGAAAAGCTCGCAAAGCTACCGCCGGTGTTCAGGAAGGGTGGAACGGTTACGGCAGGAAACGCAAGTGGCGTGAACGATGGTGCTGCTGCTCTGCTTCTGATGGATGAGAAGTATGCGGAGGAGCTTGGCCTTGAGCCGAAGGTCAGGATCCTGAGCTACGCTTCGGCAGGCATTGATCCCGCATACATGGGCCTCGGGCCAATACCGGCGATACAGAAGGCCGTGAAGAGGGCCGGAATCAGCTTAGACGACATCGACCTCATAGAGCTGAATGAAGCTTTCGCTGCCCAGGCTCTGGCTGTGGTGAAGGAGCTGAACCTTGATCTCGAAAGAGTAAACGTGCACGGCAGCGGGATAAGCCTGGGACACCCGATTGGGGCAACAGGAGCGAGGATTACCGTGACTCTCATCCACGAGATGGAGAGGAGAAAGGCAGATTACGGATTAGTGTCGCTCTGCATAGGCGGCGGAATGGGGATTGCTGCTGTGTTTGAAAGGGTCTGAAAAATTCAAACCCCACATTTTTTACCCTCACAGCGTGAGGACTTTCAAAAGTCAACTCTTTCAAAGCCTCTGTCGAACGTTGTTGCCGCAATAAGCGCATCATTCGGGAGTGAAATCGATTTCAATTTTCGTTGTTTCTCCTTTTCAGTTCGTAGGGAGGTAAAGCAATTACTATGCAGAACTTCCACTTTCACTCTCCTCTATTTGGAGACTTCCCTTGTTTTTCGACCGCACTCTCATTTATACTCCCTCATCGCCGTTTCCTTCCTTTAGATTTACCTCTTCAAGAGATTTGAACACGCCACCCCCATAAACTGCCTTTATAACCTCCAGCATGACGAAACAGATTTGTTGGGAGAATAGATACAGGTCTCCTAACCCACCGGCAAGGTATCGGAAACTCCTAAAAGACCCACTAAAGAAGCTCCCTGATAGCCTCGCTGATGCTCCAAACCCTGATTAATCCTGCCTCCTTTATTTTGTCAAAATGCTTATCATTTGTAATCATTACCGCTTCAGCCTTAAGGCAGGTCGAAGCCATGGTAAAGATCCGCAAACTCATTTTCTGGCATGAATTTTTTGCAGACCTCTATGCTTCCATAATCTGGCTCGATGAGTTAAATTCTGCCTCTGATAATCTCAAGCAGAATTCTTCCTGATTTTCCGAGAAGTTTTTCGTATTTTTTGAATTCCTCCAGCAAAATCGAATTTCCGATAAGCTCAATCTCTTCGGAAAAACATAGCCTGAACATTAAGGCTGTGGATTTTGCAATTCCTGATTTTGCAGAGGAGATGAAAAGGTTGGTGTCAGGAAAGACCCTTAATTTTCTTTTCTGCAAGTTTGTTCACTTCCTTCTTTATTCTTTCAATGTCCTCTTCACTCAGCTCTCTAAACTCGTTCAGCGCTTCAGCTATGAGATGGCTGAAGTCAGCCTTTCTCAGAATCAGGATGTTGTTGGCAAGCTTGAAGATGAGGAGTTCGTCATCCTCTTTAAGCTTCAATTCTTCCCTGATTTCTTTGGGAATTGTAATTCTGCCCCTTCGATCCATCCTGGTTATGGACATAATTACCCATTTGTGGGTAAGATATAAAGGTCTTTTCTCCCTGTGAGTAACCCGCATTTCATCCAGTTGAAACCAGATTGCCCAATTGCTGAGACAAACAAATACCTCTGAGTGCCTGTAAAAAAGATATATAAACTTCCAACAACAAAAAACACCGGTGACCTGAATGCCGTCGGAGTTGGAAGTTTACAGGCTTAAAGACCTTGTTAGCTATCAGGAAAACTCAATAGTGAGCAGAACCATAGTAGACAGGGAAACCGGCACCGTAACGCTGTTCGCCTTCGATGAGGGGCAGGGGCTGAGCGAGCACACCGCCCCATTCGACGCGATGGTTTACGTGGTTGAGGGCGAGGTTGAGGTAAAGATCTCGGGCAAGCCATACCGCCTGAAGGAGGGAGACATGATAGTGATGCCGGCCAACGAGCCGCACGCCCTGAAAGCAGTGACAAAATTCAAGATACTTCTGGTGATGGTGAGGAGCTGATTTCCTAAAGTAAAGATAAAATTTAACTTTCGTTTTAAAGTCACGTCTAAAAAATGGCAAGAAACCTGTTCGACATAGAGTCCCGTTTGGGAAAATGCAGAAAAAACTCTTGCATAGTCGATGCCCTATTTGAAAGCGGATTGTTGGATGTGGAGCGCATAGAGTTCCTCTACACTACCCCGCCAAAAATTGAAACGGTGTACCTGAATAAAGTAGAGGGAATACTATTCGGAACAGCAATAGGTGATGCGCTCGGTGTAAAATTCGAATCACGCCCACCAGAATACATTCTTAATAAATACGGACATATTAAGGGCTTTCATCAAAAAGCACACATTACTGACGATACCCAGTTAACATTCTGGACCTTAGAGGTATTCTTGAATCAGGGATGGCTTGATCCAAAAAAGTTGGCAGACAGATACACAAAGGAAAGAATTACCGGAATAGGAAAAACGATGAAAGCATTTATAAAGAACTACAAGGATCTAAGAGTTCCGTGGTACTTAGCAGGGGTGAACAGCGCCGGTAATGGTGCTCTCATGAGGTTATCCCCCCTTGTTATTCCGCACCTCCTGAACCCCTCGAAAGAGCTCTGGTGTGATGCGATAGTGACGACATATCTGATATATCACGACAGGCTTGCTATCGCATCTGCAGTTGCTTTTGTAAGTCTATTGTGGGAGTGTTTCAGAATTCAAAGGCCTCTCGAAGCGGATTGGTGGATAGAAAAATATGTGGCAGTCGCAAGAGAGCTTGAGGGAGACAACACCACATATTCAACCAGATACGGTACACTGAAGTACAAAGGCCCAGCATGGTATTTTATCGAAAAAGTCTTGGAAGATGCCTCTAAAGAAAAATGGAGCCTGAAAGAATTGAGTAGCAGAATTGGATCGGGAGCTTACTTGCTCGAAACTATCCCAGTTGTTCTTTACACATTAATGATGCATGCTGACACGCCTTACACAGCACTGACTGAAGCAATTACATACAGCAAAGATAGCGATACCATAGGTGCCATCGTTGGATATTTTATCGGCGCAATTCACGGATCTAAAGCTTTCCCAAGGTATCTTGTTGAGCCCATGCTCAACGGCAAAATCCTTCCCCGAAAATATGTAAGCTTGATCGCATCTACACTAAGCTACCTCAAAAAAACATCAGAAGAGTCTGAAATAGACATAGATTATAGCGATATGATTCTGACACTATCGAAATAACTCACCAATCAAGTCTTAGTGACCAAGACCCCTTCTGTAAACTTGCTATAACCCCACGTTAACTTTCAATACACTCAATGACATTATACCCAAAAAGTCCCTTGGAATCGCACTTATCAATCTCTCTTCTCATTCATTTTCATTTTTAATAAAGATTACCGGTAAAAGTATCGTTTCAACACCTCTTCCGGGATGAAACTCGAGACTTGTCTGATTATTGCTTTCAAAGTTCCTCTGTCGAGTTCCTCGTGCAGCGGAACGGTCAAAGTCTGTTTAGTCCCGTCTGGTAAAACTCTTCTCAGCTTTACGTGGCTACCCTCTGCGTTGCGACTTCGAAACCAAACTTCGATAGAATCTTTATAACTTCTCTACCACTGAGAACCCTAAGCTTTTGCATATTCTATTTCCACCTCTCTGTAGCCTATGAATTTCAGACCCTCATCCAATCCCTCTTCTTCCAAGCACATCTCAATTACTTCCTTTATGTTTTCTAAAGCCTCCTCTATCGTCTCACCGTAACTGTGACAGCCCTTGAACAGTGGACAGCTGACAATGTAATAGCCATCTTCGTCGACTTCTACTATAACGGGAAACCTCAATTTCTTCACTTCTAACTGTTCCATACTCTCACCCTTTCAGCTTTGATTATTTTGTTTTCATCTTAAAAAGTATTCCGCTATTCTTGGTGTTACGTAAGCTTCAACAAATGCGGCTATTACGATTAAGATTATCGAGATCAATGCGAGAGTTAGATATTCTTTTATGTCTTCTTTTGTCAGGATTTGTTCTTTTCTGCCTGCTAAATAACGGATAATCTCGTAGGGTATTTTAAAGCCTGCTGCTCCGGCAATGATTATGGCGGGGATTTCGAAGATGGCGTGGGGTATGACTGCAAACATAAAATATGTTATCCGATCATTTTCAACCGCATGCTTTAAAAGGCTGCCCAAAATAACTCCATTGAAAGTCAAAATTTTTACTGTCGTTAATGAAAAGATGAAGCTTCCTAATGCTATTAACAGAATTATTGGCAAATTATTATTCAAAATGGAAATAAAGCTTCCTGCTTTAGTGTTATCGATAATTCTGTTATTCTTTAGAGCTTCCATTGAGGTCGAGTAAAAAGAGTACCCGATGAGAGCACTAATACTATAAAAAACTAAGGATAGATAAACCAAATTTCTTGTTTTCATAAATTCACTTTTTCAGTTCAAAGCTAGCGTAGGTTGAAACTACGGCTATTGGCAGGAGTGAGAGCAAAATCACTCCACCCATCACCATAAACTGTAAGTCGTTTAATGAAATACTCTCAATATTCTCGTACAAGATGATTAAGGCTGGAAATCCAAATATAGCGATTAGAGCAAAAATTATTGCCAAGAATTTGTGTTTTTTTGTCTCTCTACCACTTTCTTGGATTTTTAGGAAATACACGCTTAAGATGAAAAAATATGCCACTGTCGAGAATCCTATAAAGAATGTCCACCTTTGATACGACAGATAGAATTGCTCAGGTACTCCTATCAAATACGGAACAAAAATAGAGTAAATAAAACTAATAACAACACCGATTCCTGTCGAAATTGTCAAGTGCTTACGCCAGTTCATACGTCTAACCTTTACTCGATTGCTAAAGGCGAGCCAAGCATGGCAGCCCAAATTAATATTGCCAATGCTGGAGCTCCCGCGACAGCCATTCCACCGACAATAGCTATAAATTCAATAAGTTCGGGCAGTGCCATGATCAGAGTCCCCCAGTCAAGAGTTCCATGCTGATACTCAAGATACAGCTTCGCCACAGGGTTTATTTCAACACTGTTCAACACAAAAAGCCCGATTGCCAACGACAGAACCATCCCCACAGCCAGCCACTTCACAACTTCTTCATCCCACCTCCTTACATACACATCCATTTGATATCACCTCAACTCAATCCTACTTATGCCTTACTCTCCTCCTATATAATATTTTATATTCATGTTTTTTTTCTCGACAAAAAAGTAAAATTTATTAGATGTGATTTTAACTTGCTGGCATGAAGCTGATAACTAACCCCAATGCATTTTTCGAAGATCTAAAGCAGAAAGATACAAGAATAAGAATTCCGTTGCTGACGATAGTCGTTCCATTAGCAGTTTTGATTTCATCGTATCAGTATCTGCTCGTAACGAAGATATCTCATGCTTTCCCCGAAGAGCTTGCAAGGTTTTTCGTCATTGGCGCTTACATCGGAATAATGGGCTCTTTCATCGGGATGTTTGCAGTCTGGTTAATCTTGGCTGTGATAATGCACGGCTTATCTGCTTTCTTCGGTGGAAAAAGGAAGCTTTAGAAGAACTTTCGAATTTGCCGGCTACGGATTTCTTCCGTCTTTAGTCGGTTCAGCCATAACAGTTCCTATGTCTCTCCATTACATCTCTCAGGCAGAAATCCCTAAAATAAGCTTTGCTCAACTACAACAAAATCCCGACGTGATGAAAGAAGTAATGCTTTCCCTCATCCCTAAGGATTTCGTTCACTCAAATCTGATAATCAACATAGCGGTAACAATCTGGAGTCTTACGATTTGGAGCTTCGCAATTAAACACGCAAGAGAAATTGAATTGAGAAAAGCTTTCATCTGCGCTTTGATTCCAACGCTGATTTTTGGAGCTTATCAGATCTGGTCAATCCTAAAAATGTCGTGATTCTCATCAAAAAGCTATATAAATTAAAAAAACACTTCAGGAGGTTACAAAACATACAGACACAGAACTCCTGAGCCGGGCTATCTCAGCGGTTTGATAATTCTTATCTTGTTGGGTTTGACGATTATCAGACCTTCCTTATCCTTTAAAACATCGAAAGAACTTTCAAGAAGTTTTAATATTTCCTTAGGTACAGCTACACGAGGTCTTAAAACGATTATCGTTCCTTTACCAAATTTTAGAAAGAGATGACCGAAGTCCAAATCTAAAGTCAGAACTTTAAAGCCGTTCTCTAAAGCGTATCTGTAAACAGTTTCGTCGTCTGCCCCCTTCAATCCAACTTCAAATGCCTTAATGGCATAAATTCCTCTTTTCTGAAACCAAATCTTAACGCTTAACGGAATGTTGTCATCCAACAGGAATTTCATATGATTCCTCTCTGCTCAGAATCTTTGAGGCGTACCTTATCGCTTCCCTTACGTCTTCCTCGGATAATTCCGGATACTCCTTCGGAATATCTTCGATACTCATACCACTGGCAAGCATTTCAAGAATAAGATGCACGGGAATCCTCGTTCCCTTTATTACCGGTTTACCGCCAAGCTTTCCTAAATCAACTTCTATCCTCTCCATAATACTCGCTTACAACGTTATGTCTCAAATACCTTTTGTCGAATTGAGCATTGATCTGGCTATTTTCAGCGTTATGTTTGCCTCAATCCATGCTGTTATTACGACTAGGATTATTGAGATTAATGCAAGCGTTAGATACTCTTTTATTTCCCCTCTTGTAGGTATTTGCTCCTTTTTTCCCGCTAAGTATCTGATGATTTCATAGGGGATTTTGAAGCCCGCTGCTCCCGCTATGATTATTGCTGGGATTTCGAAGATGCCGTGGGGAAAAACATAAGCAAACGTTTGGAAACCGATTGTAGATAAGGAACTGGCAGTTTGATAGCCGAGAATAAATCCGTTTCTAAAGAGCGTTAATAAGGTTGGAACTGACAAAAATAGGGAGCCAAAAATGCAGACTAACACAACTTTGACGTTGTTGGTAAGAATAAGTCCAAAAGATAAACTTTCATGTGTAAAATTGTCAAATTCAGGTATTATAATAATACGTGATTTTGGAAGATCAACTGTATTGTAATTTTTTAATCCCACGATAAAACCCATAAAAAAACGATTATTGGCAAAAAATAAAGCAATGATTTCATACAACATCAATCACTTCTCCAGTTTTCTTGTATATGTAGAGAGATGCACCACCATAATATCCCATGAATGTTGTAACTCCAAACAACAGTCCCCAACCTATCAACCACTTGTCAAGAGTGTACTCTATTCTGAGCAAAGTGGCATATATGAACGAAACAGATACTGCAATGAAATAACTGATGGTTACTCCAAACAAAAACCAAAATCGCATATTGGGCTGACCTTCCGCATGAGTCAGCCATTCACTGAATTTCGAAAATTTCTCCGTGAAGAAATATCCCACACCAAAACCAATAACGTAAGTCGTTAAATATGGTGACAAAATAAGCAGCTTATCTTTAAAAATATAAGCTATGAAATACGCTAAAAAAACAAATAAAAAAGAGATCGGAAACATTATCGCTGAAATCGTTCTCCATTCCTTAATTTTCTCTATTTTAACGTCGTGCGTCACCATAATGCTGCCCCTGCAGCAATTATCCCTGCTGCAGCCCATCCTGCAGGTCCGGCTGCTAAACCTGCGTAAATGAGAACCCCAAAAGTAGCCGCATCTGAAATCATGAAGCCGAGTGTAGGCACTGCTGATGCCGGATCCTTGCTTACCAATAAATACTGCCCGTACAAATCAAGGAAAGTGCCTCCAACTATCGTCAACCCAACCATCCCTAAAACCATTCCCACAGCCAGCCACTTCACAACTTCTTCATCCCACCTCCTTACAGCATACATCTTATTATTCCCTTCAATTTTTGTCCCACTTATTCTTTACTGTTCTCATATAAAAGTTTTTTCTTGTCTAAAAATTTTGAAATCTTCCAAAAGTATTGAATGTGTCTAAATTGTTTGGACTGAAATCTCGTAATATGGACTTTGGCAATTAAACACTCAAGGTAGATCGGGTTTGGAAAAACCTTTCATCTGTGCTTTAATTCCGACTGCGCTGTTCGGAGCGTATCAGTTGTGGAACATTTTAAAGCTGCTGTAACTCATTTATTCAGTTTATGGCCTTACCAAACCTTCAATCAGGCAATACGCATATAAATCAGCTTTTCTGAGGCTGTTGTCCCCCAACCCTGTCACAGGTCAGCAGAATTGCAGGTTACGGTCTTGCAGAGCCCTCAGAAAGCTTCCCGGTCCTGTACCCCTCCAGATCCATCAGCACATTCCTGTAGCCGAGCTTTCTCAGCTCCTCGACAATCCTGTCTGCAATCCCCTCAATGAAAATCCTGTTTCTCTCCTCCCTGCCCACCTCGATTACCGCGTTCTCGCCGAAATCCCTGACCCTCACCTGCTTAACCCCGGCAATTGCGATGACCAGATTCTCGGCTGCATCAATTCTTCTGAGCCTCTCCTCGTCAATCTCCATTCCGAACGGGATTCTTGACGAGAGGCATGCCATTGACGGTTTGTCCGCAAACTCATAACCCATGCTTCTTGCTATCTCTCTTATCTCGTCTTTGGTGAAGCCGAACATCGCCCAGGGAGAATAGACGTTATCAAACTCCGCTATTGCTTTATATCCCGGCCTGTGCCCCCTGAGCTCATCAGCATTGGTGCCCTCAAAGACCGCCTGTATCCCCTCCTTTCTTGCAAACTCGGTTATCCTCGAGAGGAGCATCCTCTTGCAGAAGTAACACCTGTTGGGAGGATTCTTCCTGAAGTTCTCATCCTCAAGCTCGTTCAGCTCGATGAAAACATGTCTCACCCCGATTTCTTCCGCGAACATCCTCGCATCCTTCAGATCCCTGGAGGGTGCTGTGGGGCTTCTGGCAGTAACAGCAACAACTCTCTCACCGAGAACCTCCCTCGAGACCGCAAGGAGTGTTGCGCTGTCAACCCCACCGCTGAAGGCAACCGCAACACTTTCAAATTCTGCTATGAACGACTTCAGCCTTTCAAGCTTTTCCATCGCCACTACTTGTGCATAGATTTTTTAAGGTTTAGGTAGATGTCTCAGCATGAAATCTTACGCTGATGCCGGTGTGGACATAAGAAAGGAGGAAAAAGCCGTAAAAAGCCTGATCTCTGGTTTGAAATTCATCAGAAAGGGACCGGGGCAGCCCATCCTCACAAACCACTATGCAAGCGTGATTGACGCTGGCAGTATGGGCATTGCAATAACCACGGACGGAGTTGGAACGAAGATAAAGGTCGCCGAGATCATGAACAACTTCAGGACCATAGGCATTGACTGCGTCGCCATGAACGTCAACGACCTCTACGCCATAAACGCCGAGCCGGTTGCGATGGTGGACTACATAGCCACAAACAAACCGGACGAGAGAATAATGGGCGAAATCGGAGAAGGGCTGAACAGGGGGTGTGAGATGGCAAACATCACGCTGGTTGGTGGTGAGACAGCGACCCTCGACATAGTCAACGGCTGGGATTTGTCCGGCACGGTGATAGGCTTCGTGGACAAGAAAAGGATGATCACCGGTGAAAAAATCAAGCCGGGAGATGTTATATTCGCAATCCCAAGTTCCGGAATTCACAGCAACGGATTGACTCTGGCAAGAAAGCTCGTAGAGGAAAATGGTCTCAGCTACTTCGACAAATTCGAGAACCACACCATTGGCGAGGAGCTGCTGGTTCCAACGAGAATCTACTCTGAGGTGCTTGGTGTTGCAAGGGAACACGACATCCACGGAATGGCCCACATCACTGGCGGAGGATTGCTGAACCTGAAAAGGCTGAAAAAGGTAAAATTCGTGATCGATAGCCCCCTCAAACCCCAGAAAATCTTCACCTTCCTGCAGGAGCTTGGAAACATAGAGACGGATGAGATGTACAGGACGTTCAACATGGGAATGGGGTTCATGCTGATATGCGGTGAAAGCACAGCTGAAGAGCTGAGGAAGGAGCTTGAAGGAGACGTTGTTGGTCATGTTGAGGAGGGGGAGGGAGCGTACTTGGAGGAATTGAGAATTGATAGCTAAGCTGCTGCCCATATTCATTTCTGCCCTGACGGGATACACCCTTGGGAGGCTTGTGGATACGGGCGGAGTTCAGGGCCTGCTGTCCACACTCATAACAGCCCTTGTATTCACAACAATATTTCCGTCGATGATCCTATTCAGGTTCGAATCTGCAGGAGTATCGAAAAGACCCATGTTAGCTTCACTGCTTGTAAATTTCGTCTACTCTCCCCTATTTGCCCTGATGATCCTCAAAACAGGAGGCAACCACATAATGAAGGTAGCTCTCGCCGCATCATTGCTCATGCCCGTTCCGAGCATGAATTCAGCATATGTTATCATTTCAGGAGGAAATCTCGAACTGACCGTATCACTCATGGCAGTAAACTTTCTCGCCGGAGTGGCGCTATATCCTCTTCTCCTCTCCACAATCTCCGGTATTCACAACCTCGGAATTGATCCATTTCAGATCTCAAAAACCCTCCTGATTGTGATTGTTCTGCCCCTTCTTCTCGGACAGGTGTTAAGAAAATTTGTAACGCCCTCAAGGGAGATGGTTTCAAAGTTCACCGAAGTCAGCCTGAGTGCTCTCGTGTTCACAATATTTCTGTCGAAGGCCAGTTTGATTCACCCCACCAGCTTTATTTTTCAGCTTCCGTATTCAGCCGGATTCATACTCTCGTCAATATTCCTCTCAGAGATGCTATCAAAACTGTTCAGGATTAAAAGAGAAGAGCATCTCTCATACGTGTTTCTCAGCACTGGAAAAAACAATTCCACAGTAATAGCAATTCTAACACTCGCACTTTCACCCCTCTACGCAGTTTATGTCATGTTTCATCAGTTTGTTCAGATAGTTCTCCTGCTCGCTTATGCCACCGCAAAAGCAGAAAAGATTATTTAATAAATGTTCTATTTCCGAATCATGAAAAAGCTCATAGTAAACAGATACAGGTGTGGCTACTGTGGAGCGTGTGTTGCAGTCTGTAAATTCAACGCCAACGAGCTTGTTGAAACATATCTCGAAATTTATGAAGATAAATGCACATTATGTCAGGCTTGTGTCAGAACCTGTCCGATGAACGCTTTAGAGGTGGTCGAATGACTGACTACGATGTTGTTGTCGTTGGAGCAGGGCCTGCCGGAAGCATAGCTGCAAAAACTGCCGCTGAGAAGGGGCTTGACGTCCTGCTGATTGAAAAAAGGCAGGAGATAGGCGTTCCAGTAAGATGTGCTGAAGGTGTGAGCAGAGAAGGACTTGAAAAGTTTGTAAATCCCGACAGCAAGTGGATTGCCAGTGAGATAGAAAATGCAGAAATCATCTCTCCCTCAAACCATAAAGTTGTTCTCTCCGCTGAAAATGCCGGAAATGAGGTTGGATACGTCCTTGAAAGAAAGATTTTTGACAGATATCTTGCAAGACTCGCCTCCAAAGCCGGTGCAGATGTTTTGACGAAGACATCCGCAGTATCGTTCAAAAGAGAAAACGGTACAGTAAAGCTCGGGATAAGGAGTATGGGCGAGTTCAGCGAGATTACCGCAAAGATTGTTATAGGTGCAGATGGTGTAGAGAGCAGGGTTGCGAAGTGGGCCGGGATAGACACCACTCTGAAGCTGAATGAAATAGAAAGCTGCGTGCAGTATCTCATGACCAACATAGAGTTCGATGATGACACGACCTACTTCTGGGTTGGCAGAAAGTACGCTCCGGGTGGCTATATCTGGCTGTTCCCCAAGGGAAAAGATGCAGCGAATGTTGGTATTGGCGTTATGCCAAGTCTCGCAGAGAAAAGTGCAAAATGGTATCTTGACAGGTTTGTCGAGGAACATTTTCCTGAAGGGGAGATAGTCGAAGTTGTTGTTGGCGGTGTGCCGGTTAAAGGGGCAATCGATACTGCAGTGGCAGACAACGTCATGCTCGCAGGTGATGCTGCCAGGCACACGGACCCAATAACAGGAGGTGGAATAATCAATGCAATGAGTGCTGGCCATCACGCGGCCATAGCCGCTTATGAAGCTATCAAAGCAAAGGACTACAGCAAAGAGACTCTGAAAAGGTACGACGAAAAATGGAAGTCGGACTTCGGAGAGAGTCTCGTGAGAAACAAAAAGCTTCAGGAAAAAATGATGAGACTCGATGATCCAACACTGGACAGGCTGGCAAAAAGTCTTGAAGGTATGCCAATCGAAGAGATGAGTGTTAGGAGACTTGCTTTCGAGCTGTTTAAAAAACATCCAAGACTTCTGTGGGATCTGAGAGAATTCATAGTTTAATCACACTTTTTTGGAATTAATTTTGGCACAATCGAGTCGGAGCGCAATTGCGACATTAATCCACCTGTTTTTATTATTCATTGTTAAATGTTACATATCGAACATTCAAAATGTTTATATGCATCGATGTCCACAATCATAATGGTGATAATATGTACAGGCGAAGTTTCCTCGGGATGATGGGGGCCGCTTTTGCGACTGCTTTGATGGGGTGTGCGCAGGAGGAGGAAAGATTATCCACAACGCCAAAGCCAGCAGGCACACCAACCCCGGAGGTTGTGGAGAAAGAAGCCCCGTCACTGCCAGAGCCACCATGGACATACAAGAAACTCGACCTGGACAAGGTTGCAGACCTCGGATACCAGGGTTACTGCGGAAAGACCTTCGACGGGGAAGAGCTTCCCGGAGCGCACTGCTGTTTCGGTTCATTCTACGCAATAGTAAAGGCTCTTGCAGACGAGGTCGGTTCACCATATAAAGAATTCCTGCCAGTGGCAAGCATAGCAACGGTTGGAAAGGGTGGAGTTGTGGGATGGGGTACACTCTGTGGAACCCTAAACGGTGCCGCATGGGCCGCATATCTGTGCCTGCCTGAAGAAGAGGCTGACAAGGTCGTGAACGAGCTTTATGCATGGTATCAGGTCGAGGAACTGCCCAAATACAAGCCACCGAAGGCCATGAAGGCTGAGCTTGACCCAATGCCCAGTTCTGTGGCAAACTCACCGCTGTGCCACGCTTCAGTCACAAACTGGTGCGAAGTTTCTGGATACAAAGCATTCTCACCAGAAAGAAGCGAGAGGTGCGCGAGACTTACGGCAGATGTTGCAAGAAAGGCTGTTGAGCTTATCAATGCCATGCACGACGGAACCTTCGCCTATGTGTACTACGAAATGGATGATGACCTGAACACGTGCGGATCATGCCACTCCAACAAGGGCAGCCTGATTGAGAACACGAGAGGAAAAATGCACTGTTCGAGCTGCCACACCGAAAGCGGAGCGAAGAACATCGAAGACGTTTCAGGACACCCGAAGGTCTGATATTGTTTTCTCACTTTTTACATTCTCTTTTCTGGACTTTGTTTAAATAACATCAGTCAAGTCCGGCATACTTTACAAGCAGGCGATAAGCCTCCTTTTCCCTGCTGCCTCCACACCTTTCCACTATCCTGCCGTAATACCGGATTTTATCCGCCAGAGTTTTACTTCCCGTCAGAACGTACCTCGTTGCGTGGACCGTTGCCTCAATGAGGGCGTTGAATCCTCTGTTAACTGCCCTCACCTCCTTTCTCAGGACATCTCCTTCCAGAAACTCGAGAACGGCAAAATTTCCATCAAGCATTGCTCTAAACTTCACCCAGCTCAGACTGCCCTTTATAACTGGCGGATCAAGGCTCTCAAACCACTCCTTACCAAGATCTTCAAAAGCAGAGATGACAAAAACGAGAGGGTCATAAATGACGTTCACATAGAGCGTCCCACTTTTATCCACAAACTCTCTCGTATGGTTGCTGTACAGCCTCACCCGGACATCATCACCAACGATTAGTCCGACAGGCGCCGTATTTATCCATTCGCCAAAAGTGATTCCTATGACCTCGTTTATCCCCTCATACAGCCCAAATTTCTCGATCAAAATCTCCACCCCTCCACAAGAGCGAGAAAAATGGACGCTATTGTCAGATCAGCCACACTTCCCGGATTAATTCCTTCTGAGATGAGCAGCACATCAAGTTCCTCGAATACAGCAAAGTTTTCTGTCTCTCTGTAAACATTCATTGCCTCCTCAGCAAGAGCTTTAACCCTGCATGCCTCATCCATACCCTTCTTGGCAACAATCAGAGGATCGGGCAATTCTGCCAGAAAAGACATGTAGGTCAGAACTATCGCCTGATTCACATCGCCTGTTTCCGAATGGTATGAGAGCAGCATTTCTTTTCCGCTGTTGCAAAGCTCAAACCCTGATACGTATTCCTTGGCAATGAAATTCTCCTCAGGAGCGAGCTTCATCCAGTCGTAAAGGTTCAGCTTTTCCCGCACAATTTCTTCCTCAACGTCATCCACCAGGTCGAGTTTTTCCGCTTTCATAACCCTTGCCTCAGACATATCAAATGCCCTTTTCACCCAGAGAGAATCCTCGTATGTGGAATCCCTGACGGCCCTGAAGGCTTCGTCAACGTCCCCCCCAGAATAGACGAGTGGTGTTAGAAGGAGGAAAGCTCCAAAATGAACGTTTCCAGCCTCATGCCACTCTCTTGTCGTAGCAACAAGATCGTAAACACCTCTGCCAATGGAGACTCTGTTTTCAGCAATTCTGAGAAAGACAGGAAAGGCTGATGATGCTGAAACAAGGAAATGTTCATATTTCAGATCATCGAAGTTGTGAAACCTGTCCACATTCCCGGGTTTGGGATTGGCAGACACCTCGAGGAGCATCGAAAGCACTGCCTTTGATGAGATATTTTCCTCATCCATCCTATCACCTTTTTAAATCGTCAATCAGTTTTGGAAGCATGGTTAAAAAACTTAGGCTCATCATGGATTTCATCAAAATAGAGCACACTCTATTTGCCTTACCGTTTGCATACCTTGGAGCGTTTCTGGCAGAAGGCGGAATGATTGACATCAGAACTTTCGTGTTGATAGCACTGGCCTTCACCAGCATGCGGACTGCTGCCATGACACTGAACAGGATAATAGATCGAGAGATTGATGCACTGAACCCGAGAACAGCAAAGAGACATTTGCCCGCAGGTCTGATAAGTTTGAGGGAGGCATATGCGATAACCCTTATGAGTCTGATCGTTTACTTTCTCTCAGCATATCTGATAAATGAGCTCACATTCATCCTGTCTCCCATTCCCGTCCTCACAGCCTACCTTTACCCGTATCTAAAAAGATACTCTGCCATCTCGCACTACATTCTGGGACTGAACCTTGCCTACGCCCCCATGGGCGGCTGGATCGCCGTAACCAATTCCTTCGATTTTCTCGGAAAGGATTTCCTGCCCTTTTTAATCGGTATGGCGGTGATTTTCTGGGTGGCAGGCTTTGACATCATATACGCTCTTCAGGATTACGAATTTGACATAAAGCATGGTCTGCACAGCATTCCGGCCAGGTTTGGCATAACGACAGGCAAAATCGTCTCCGCCATGAACCACGCAATATTTTTCACACTTTTAAGCTATGCAGTCATCGAAATCTACACTCCCGGGAGTTTTGCAAAAGCCGGTTTGATCGCCATTGCAATCCTGCTCTTAATTGAACACAGCATAGTCTGGCTCTGGAAGGATGAAAAAGCAATTCAGATTTCGTTTTTCTATCTGAACGCCGTTTTAAGCTCAGTCCTGCTGATTTCAATCATTCTTGATATTTTTCTTTAGCCCTTTCAATTGCCCTTTCCACCTGTCTCTTGTGGATGTGTGCAGCGCGGTGGATTTTTCCATCAATGCCCCTTGAAGCGAAGCACGGATAGATCTGGGTGAAATATCCTGCCTTTGCCGGGGCTTCATCAATGTCCAGCCCTCTGATTTTCTCAGCAACAAAATAGCTTGAACCGCAGATTGCAGATCTCTTTACCCTGACGTCTTTGATCTTTCCATCCTCGACATCAACTTCAAATTCAGGAAGGCCGAACTCTGCAAAGAATTCTGCAATACCCTCATCGTCCATGAATGGTGTAGCGCAGCACACATCCTCCCATATTACCTTCACACCGTGTTTCTCACCAAGTTCTTTTAGCTGAGTTCTTGAGCCACTTTTTGGCCCGCCAGGCAGAATTACAGCTTTCACGTTTTTCCCCTCAGACCTCCTTATCAGCTCGTAGCTCACATCAGGATGAAGAGCATAGCTCAGAATG
Source organism: Geoglobus acetivorans (assembly GCF_000789255.1). NCBI lineage: Archaea > Methanobacteriati > Methanobacteriota > Archaeoglobi > Archaeoglobales > Archaeoglobaceae > Geoglobus > Geoglobus acetivorans. The sequence continues at coordinate 54,027 of NZ_CP009552.1, read as the reverse complement.
ATGTCACTATCAAAAATTTCATCCGGCAATTCTATCTCTTCAGGTTCATCAATCAGCTCCGGCAGCTCATCGGGTAGCCTGAATGTTACTACGTCAAATTTCTTCGAAATCTGCTCCACAGCTCTTTTCCCATATTTTTTCCTGAGCAGGATTGCAACCCTCATCTGCCCACCATCCGCATTATGTTGTTCTTTATCTCGATGAAGGGTTCAAGATCCACAACCCTGTACGGGGGCAGATTTTCAAGGTCTGCCTCTATAAATGCCTGACTGTATGGAATTACTCCAAGCAATGGTTTATCCAGATTTTCAACAAGCTCCTTAGACCTTTCAGTCTCTATATACTTGTTCACCACCACTCCGACCCGATCTATCCCTATATCCTCAGCAAGCTTTTCTATTCTTGAAAGAGTTTCAAAGCTCCTCACTCCAGGCTCAACAACTGCAATTAGCAGATCAACTCCCTTAGCTGTTCCCCTGCCCAGATGCTCTATTCCTGCCTCCATGTCAATGAGCAGAACGTCCTTTTCTCTGAAGATGGCATGCCTCAGTATTGCCCTCAAAAAAGCGTTTTCAGGGCAGAAACATCCATCTCCGCCCTTCTCAATCGTTCCAAGAACTGCAACCCTAACACCATCCTCATTTCTCACAGAATATGCCTCAAAAACGTCATCAACCCTGGGATTTACTTTGTAAGTTCCGAGAGGGCCCTTAACCCGCTGTTCAATAACATCTTTCAGCCCGGAGAGAGGTTTCACCTGCTTCACGCCAAGGGCAGATGGCAGATTCATATCAGAATCAGCATCAATCGCGATGACATTGTAACCATCTCTCGCAAAGAGATGAGCCAAGACAGCTGTGAGAGTAGTTTTTCCAACACCACCTTTTCCAGACACGGCAAGCTTGACCATGATCCCATTCACAGAGGGCAATAATTAAGCTTTACCGGTTTTGGCAGATGAACAGTATGGCGAAAAGTGTAATTAACAGAACCTTAAAGGTAGTCCTGAATGGAGAGAATGACGCTGAAAGACTATCTGAAAGGTAAAGCAAGGGATTCGGACATAGCCCTGCTGAGACGAGGTTTTGAAATTATTGGAGATGTGATGATAATCGATCTGCCGGAACAGCTGATGTATCTGAAAAATGATATCGTTGAATGGGTCAGGCTGAAGCACAAGCACGTCAAAACCATCCTCAGAAAAACCGGAGAGGTCAGCGGCGAATTCAGGGTTGCAAGATACGAGGTCATTTATGGCGGAGAGACCGAAACGGTGGCAAAAGAGCACGGTTGCAGATTCAGAGTTGACCCGACGAAAGCTTACTACACGGTAAAGCTTTCTGGAGAGAGGGAGAGAGTCGCAAGGCTTGTAAAAGATGGAGAGCGTGTTCTCGTGATGTTTGCAGGCGTCGGGCCATACGCAATCGTCATCGCAAAGCTGGCACGGCCCTCAGAGGTTATCGGCGTCGAGCTTAATCCGGAAGCGGTAAGGTATTTCAGAGAGAATGTGAAAATCAATAAAGTCGAGAATGTCGTAAAGGTCGTTGAAGGAGACGTGAGGGAAGTCGTGCCGGAGCTTGACGGTGCATTTGACAGAATTCTAATGCCTGCCCCCTACAATGCCGGAGATTTCCTCGACATCGCACTCAAAAAAATCAGAAGTGGTGGCACACTCCATTTCTACACGTTCAGCGGGGAAGAAGAAATTGAAAACAAAAAAAAGGAGATTGTCGGAAAAATTGAGGACACGGGTTACAATGCCAGGATTCTGTTCTGGAGAGAATGTGGAAACTTTGCTCCTCGAGTCAACAGATACGTCCTGGATATAGAAATTCTGAAACCGTAGGTCACATGAGCCACACTGCAAACAGAACCGAAAACAGGCCGGTCAGAAAAATCCCGTCGAATGTGCCGGCACCACCTATGCTCACGACCCCGGAACCTATTTTTTCAAGATCCCTTAAATGAAATATGTCCGCTCCGAAAAGTGAGCCAAGGACTCCGCTCGCAAAGGCCAGCCTTGGTACATCCATCAGGGGGAGAGAGAAGAGGAGAACCGAAAGATAGGATGCCAGAGCCGAAGTCAGGGGAGGTACGAGCATTGGAACTGTTATGCCCACACCGGGCACCGGTTTTGCAGCGGCATAGGTAACAGCGGAAGTTATGAAAAACGCCAGAAGAAATGCGGAGATATCCATCTCCGAAAGGAGCTTGAGAGAAATGAACGATGGAATCAGACACCCACCGACATTTACCGCCACAACTATCTTTTCCCTTCGCCTTACAGAGTAAATAAGTCCGAAAAAGCTGAACCTCCTTTCAATGATCCTGCCTGCCTTTTCATAAACAGGGATATTTATGAGGGACCCAATCACGATCATGGTGAATATTATCATTGCCTCATTAACGGACATTCCGAGAACTATTGAAAGTGCTGAGGTGGCACCGAAGGCAAAGAGGATCGCAAAAAATGGCAGCAGGATGATTGCAATAAATAGTGGTAAAATCAGGGGCGGAAAGAGATACTCCCTCATCAAACTCTCTTCCTGTCCACTACCACATAATCACTTACGGACCTAACACTTTCAAACGGAATGATGTAGTAACCATCCTCCTTTTTCAATCCCTCGACCTCATTTTTCGGCCTCACCACAACATTGACGAGACTCCCTGTTTTGAAGTCAAAGGTTAGAGTGTGCACGACACCAACAACAGTTCCATCGCTCAGCAAAACCACCTTGTTGAGCATTTCTCTTGCAAAAACCATTATCACCACCTTTTAAAATTGAAATGAAAAAAGGTATAAATGTTTCGCTAACCATAACCCAGCATGGCCTTCTGTGTTCTCTTAACCTCCTTTGCCTTCTCCTCAAACCTTTCGTAGAAGCTCAGCATGCTATCCGTTATGCTGGGCTTCACCTTTCTGATGGCCTCAAGGAAATGCCTCATCTCTATCCTTTCCACGTTTATGTTTTCTCTCAGAGCAAGCATAACCGCCTCCCTGCAGACTGCCTCTATGTCTGCCCCGGCATAGCCCTCTGTAACCTCAGCAAGCTCCTCAAGGTCCACGCCATCCGCAAGAGGCATACCCTTCGTATGGATCCTGAATATGGCCAGCCTGCTCATTTTGTCTGGCGGTTTCACGTAAACCAGCCTGTCGAATCTACCGGGCCTGAGCAGAGCAGGATCGAGAATGTCGGGGCGGTTTGTTGCTCCGATTACCACAACACCATCAAGGTCCTCAAGGCCGTCCATCTCAGTCAGAATCTGATTGACAACCCTCTCCACAGCTCTGCTGCCCTCGTCGAACCCCCTCATCTGAGCTATGGCGTCTATCTCGTCAAAGAACACAATACACGGAGCGACCTGCTTGGCTTTTCTGAAGATTTTTCTCACGGCTTTCTCGCTCTCACCAAGCCACTTTGAGAGCAGTTCGCTTCCCTTAACGCTGATGAAATTGGCCTGGCTTTCATTCGCCACGGCCTTTGCGATGAGCGTTTTTCCGGTGCCGGGTGGACCGTAAAGCAGCACACCCTTTGGTGGTTTGATGCCGAACTTCTTGAACTTCTCAGGATACTTCAATGGCCACTCCACAGCCTCAATGATTTCCCTTTTTACGTCGTCCAGCCCACCAACGTCGTCCCAGGTAACCTTTGGAATTTCAACAAACACCTCCCTCATTGCGGAAGGTTCAATTTCCTTCAGAGACTCCCTGAAATCATCAATGGTAACTCTCAGGTTTTCAAGAAGCTCTGGAGGTATGGTGTCTTCGTTTAGATCTATATGAGGAATTATCCTCCTCAGAGCCTTCATTGCAGCTTCCTTACACAATGCCTCTATGTCCGCACCAACAAAACCGTGGGTCTGGTCGGCAAGATACCGGAGCATCGTCTTTACAATCTCCCTTTCCAGCTCCTCTCTGAGATCCCCTGGCAGTATGCTCTCTATCGCAGACCTTATTTCGTCCCTTTTCTCAAGGTCCTTTACCTCTTCGATTATGAACTCGATGTCTGCATGTCTTACATCCCCGTTCTCTCTTAGTATCTCTCTCAGGCTCTCAAGGGAGGGGATAACGAATTCAAGAGAGTAATCAGGCTCGAGAGGCATGTTTCTTGTGTGTATCTGAAGAATTTCATACCTGCCTTCCCTGTCAGGCACACCTATTTCGATTTCTCTATCAAACCTTCCGGGCCTTCTGAGAGCGGGATCGACTGCCTCGATTCTGTTGGTTGCACCGATGACTATTACCTGCCCCCTCTCCTCGAGGCCGTCCATCAAAGTGAGGAGCTGGGCGACGACTCTTCTCTCAACCTCTCCTGTAACCTCATCTCTCCTGGGAGCTATTGCATCAATTTCGTCTATGAAAATTATGCTTGGAGAGTTCTCCTTCGCCTCCTCAAAAATCTCTCTGAGCCTCTGTTCACTCTCACCGTAAAACTTGCTCATGATTTCGGGTCCATTAATGGTAAAGAAGCTTGCCCCGATTTCATTCGCCACGGCCTTTGCGATGAGCGTTTTTCCGGTGCCGGGTGGACCGTAAAGCAGCACACCCTTTGGTGGATCGATCCCAAGCTTCTGGAACAGCTCAGGATACTTGAGAGGTAGCTCTATAACCTCCCTGACCTTCTGCAGCTCCTTCTTGAGGCCGCCTATGTCCTCGTAAGTAACTCCTGCCTTCCCAAACCTTTCAAAACCTCTCACGGGCTTGTCTCTCAGGACTATTTTCGTGGTTTCATCGATGATGACTGCACTTTTCGGATCGGTCTTGACAACCGCAAGCAGAACCGGCTGCTGGGGCTGCCTCCCAAACGTCACTGTTGCACCAACAAGGGGGATGATGTCCCCCTCAACAACAGGCCTCTTGAGAAACTGATGCTTCAGATAGCTTTCCGGGTCTGCACCAAAGAGCCGGTAATCTATTTTCTTCAGCGGGGCGAGGATTATTTGCTTTGCAATGCTGTAATCTGCTTTCCTGACCTTGACCGTGTCACCAATACCAACGCCAGCATTTTCCCGGATGAACCTGTCAATCCTTATTATTCCTTTACCCCAGTCTCTTTTCGGAGCCCTCCAGACTTTCGCAACCGTCTTTTTCCTGCCTTCTATTTCAATTATATCTCCCGGTGAAATGTTGAGCCTGAACATTGTTTCGGGATCAAGTCTGGCTATACCCCTTCCTGAATCACTTGGGTAAGCCTGATTAACCTTGAGTGCGATTTCTTCCATGGTAACAATTTAAAGGAAACTGAGTAAAAAGTGTTGTGGTGATAGGATGAAGATGGCCATATTTGACTGCTTCTCTGGGGCGAGCGGCAACATGATTACTGGCTCACTCCTGAACGTTACACTTAGTCAGGATGATCTGCTGGATGTGGTAAACTCCATGGGTCTGAACATTGAGCTCAGACTGAAAGAGGTTAAGAGAAACGGAATAAAAGCCAATCTCGTCGAAGTGGAAGAAAGAGGAAAGAGCAGGAGGTATTCAGAGGTCGTTAAGCTCATTGCCGGGGCAGATATCGAAGAAGTCGTGAAGAAAGAAAGCCTGCAGATTTTTGAGCGTATTGCAAAGGCTGAAGGAAAAATACATGGGACAGATTACAGAAACGCCATTTTCCACGAAGTTGGGAGCGATGACGCCATATTCGATGTCGTCTGTGCCGTAACGGGCATTACAAGGTTGAAAAACAAGGGATACAGGATTTTTACGACTCCAGTTTACGCAGGTAGAGGTTTTGCCGAAACACATCACGGTATTCTTCCGGTTCCGGCTCCCGCGACTCTTGAAATCGTTAAGAACAGCAAACTGAGAGTGCTGATGGATGGAGAAGGAGAACTCCTGACTCCCACAGGTGCGGCAATACTGTCTCATTTCTCAGAGGGAGTCCCAAACCTGCCCTTCCGCGTAGAAAACATAAATTATGGTGCTGGAACGAGGGAACTGGAGAAACCGAATCTTCTGAGATTGATACTTGCAGAAGGGAGTAAAGCAGATTCCGTGGTGATTGTGGAGACCAACATAGACGACATGAGTGGGGAAGACATAGCAAATGCCATGGAGATTCTTTCGAAGATTTGCCACGATGTCTCCCTGATCCCCGCAACTGGCAAGAAAAGCAGACCCGCATGGATACTGAAAGCTATTGCAGACCACAGCAGGGCTGAAGAGGTAGCAGAAACAATTATGAAAGAGACCACGAGCATAGGGGTGAGGATTATTCCTGTCCACCACAGGATTAAAGCGAGCAGGCACATCAAAAAAATTGAAGTTGAAGTGGGTGGAAAAAAGTATATCGTAAGAGTCAAGGTTTCCGATTACAGAACCAAGCCTGAATTCGAGGACATCAAGCAGATTTCCCGGGAAACGGGAATTCCGGTTATTAAGGTCAGAAAAATCATAGAGGAGAAAATCAATGAAGCTTGAAACGGGAAGTAAATGCATCGATGATATCCTCGGAGGAGGAGTCGAAACCGGGACCATCACCCAGATATACGGTGAGAGTGGAACAGGCAAGACGTCGCTCTGCCTGATGCTCGCATACAACACCGCAAAAGAGTTCAGCGTTGCATACATTGACACAGAGGGGCTTTCGGCTGAAAGAATAGATCAGATTTTTGAGGACAAATCAGTGCTGTCAAACATCTACATTTACGAGGTTTTTGATTTCAGGCAGCAAAGCACAGCCGTAAAGGAGCTTGCAAGACTGCTGAAGAGCCGGGAGATTAAATTAATAATCATCGACTCGCTGACAGCCCTGTATCGTTCAGAGCTTGAAGACGAGAGCCGGCAGATCAGGGTTAAAAGGGAGCTCACATCCCAGCTGACATTCCTGCTGGGACTGGCGAGAAAACACGACCTGGCAGTGGTATTCACGAATCAAATGTTCACAGACGTAAACAGCGGAGAGATCAGACCAATAGGTGGTCCGAGTATTGACCATCTATCAAAAACTATAATCTCGCTGGAAAAAACCAGAGATGAAAGAATAGCCAGGCTCGTAAAGCACAGGTCCATGCCAGAGGGCATTTACTGTTTCTTCAAAATTACGAACAGGGGTGTGGAGCCATAAAGTTTATATAATTTTTAGGTTACCCTAAAATATGCACTGTCACGGCACAGAGTCCACACAGCACACACACCCAGATTACGATGTCCTTCTTGTCGGGAACCCGAACGTTGGAAAGAGTGTAATTTTCCACAAGCTCACAGGGAGATACGCAGATGTCTCCAATTACCCTGGCACGACAGTGGATATCCTCACAGGAAAGATAAAAAGTCTGAACCTCACAGTTGCGGATCTGCCCGGAATGTATTCTCTGTTCTCCATAACAGAGGAGGAGAGAGTTGCAAAAGATATAATCCTCAATTCAAAGCCGAAAGTCATAGTAAACGTCGTTGACGCCAAGAATATCGAAAGGGGGTTGCCGCTGACACTGCAGTTACTTGAAACGAGTTTTAACGTCATCCTTGTTCTGAATGCAGTGGATGAAGCCGAAAAGGCCGGAATGGTAATAGACGAAAAAAAACTTGAGGAAAAACTTGGAATTCCGGTGATAAAAACAGTCGCTGTAAAGGGGAAAGGAATAAAAGAGCTTTTGAAGAAAATTGAAGAGCTGAGCAAAATCCGGCTCGAAAAAAGAACGTTTAAATTTTCACCAGTACTGGAAGAGGCAATAAAAGAGGCCGAAGGTCTGATTGGTCAGGAGAGCACCATCAGCAAGAAGTTGCTGGCGATTCTCGCCCTTTCAAACGACAGAGATGTGATAGAAAAACTGAACATAGACGAAAACAAACTCTCCGAATTGAGAAGGAGGATGGGAAGGTCTATAGCATACCTGCTGGCGATGGAATACCAGAGACTCTCAGAAGAGTTACTAAAAGACGCAGTGGTTCAGATCGAGAAAAAAAGGAGAATATACGACAAAATAAATGAGCTGAGCCTCAACCCGGTTACCGCAATTCCGATGAGTATAGCGGCGCTGTACTTCCTATACATTTTTGCTGGCGTCATAGGCGCCCAGATAATGGTTGATGCAATTGAATCCTGGTATGAAACAATCATAAACGTGCCGCTCAATACCTGGCTGGAGTCCAGCATTCCGAATTACTGGATAAGAGAACTTATAGGTGGGGAATACGGGGTGGTAACACTCGGTTTGAGGTATGCTCTGGCGATAATTTTCCCCATCGTTACAATGTTCTTCCTTGCATTTTCAATACTGGAAGACTCAGGATTTCTCCCACGAATGGCCATGCTGCTTGACAGGCTTTTCAAGAAAATAGGCCTGAGTGGCAGGGCAATCATACCCATGGTGCTCGGTCTCGGCTGCGGGACAATGGCCGTAATCGTTACGAGGGTGCTTGAGTCGAGGAGAGAGAGAATAATCGCAACACTCATGCTCGCAGTCGCAATACCCTGTTCGGCACAGCTTGGAATAATCCTCGGAATCGTTCCAGATTCTTTCGCTCTTGCCGTATGGGCGTTCTCGGTATTCACCATACTGCTCGCGATTGGATTGCTTGCAGGAAAATATCTCCCCGGTGAGGCGCCATCATTCTACATGGAAATTCCCCCTCTGAGGATCCCGTCACTGTCCAACATCATGATGAAAACCGTATCAAGACTCGAATGGTACTTTAAAGAGGTGCTGCCAATATTTCTGCTCATAAGCGTTGCGATATGGGTGGGGAGAATCACAACAGTCTTCGATCTGGTTGTTGGACTCCTTGGACGACCCGCTGAAGTTCTCGGGCTCCCACCCAAAATGGGTGAAATATTTCTGTACGGGTTCTTCAGAAGAGATTACGGCACTGCAGGTCTCTACGATCTGGTCTCAGGAGGTCTGCTCGATTACAATCAGACAATAGTTTCAATGGTCGTTCTAACTCTCTTTGTACCATGTATAGCCCAGTTCTCCGTAATCGGAAAGGAAAGGGGCTGGAAGTTTGCAGTCATAACCGCATTAACTGCACTGACAATAGCATTCACAGCAGGATTTATAGTAAGAGAAATTCTTGAGGTGCTGTTATGAGAAATGACGAAAGAATTGAAAATGCCTTGAAGGAAATCTATGTCAGAACCGTTGAAAGAAATGAGGAGTTTCCCGAACTTGACGGCGAAACCCTGTCTGAGCTGCAAAAGAAAGAATACATCGACGGGAAGACACTCACTGAAAAAGGCCATGAAAGGGCAAAGAAAATAATCAGACTGCACAGACTTGCTGAAAGGCTTTTACACGATGTGCTGAGGGCAAGCGACAGGGAAGTGGAGAGCTCAGCATGCAGGTTTGAGCATGTCATCAGCGAGGAGGTTGAAGAGGCTATCTGCACGCTTCTCGGCCACCCATCCATATGCCCTCACGGCAGAGAGATACCCAGGGGAGAGTGCTGTCTGAGGGGAGAGGAAGAAGTCAAGAGCCTTGTCGTAAGGCTCACCTCTCTATCCCCTGGAGAGCATGGTGAGATCAAATATATTTCAGGAGATGAATCGACCATCAAGAAACTGATATCCTTGGGAATCCTGCCAGGAAAAAGAATCAGAGTTATGAGAGTCTATCCTGCCTATTTAATACAGCTCGGAAACTCCCAGATTGCCATAGACGAGAAAATCGCCGAGAGCATCCATGTAATGAGAGTATGAGGGGCAGACACTCAGTAGTAAGGGTGGAGGGAGACAGAGCGATAAAGCAGTTCTTTCCAGCGTACAGATACAATTTCTGGAAGGAGGCAGGATTTCTCAGCCTTCTGCAGGAGTTCGATTTTGTACCCCGGCTGTACTCAATAAATCCGGAAAAACTTGAAATCGAAATGGAGTTCATAGAAGGCAGACCAATAAAGGACGTGATCAATGAGCTGAACAGCGAAACCATCGGCAGGATACTGGATATTTGCAGGAAACTGGACGTGCTGGGAATCCAGAAGGAAGAAATGAACCACCCCGACAGACACATAATCATTTCTGACAGAATCGTGTTCATAGACTTCGAGAGGGGCGTCATAAAATGCAGACCGTCCAATCTCACGCAGTTCGCAGTGTATCTGAACTCAAGGCTAAGACTCATGAAAAATGAGGAGTTGAAAAAGCTTCTGAGAGAATACAAAAAGGGGTTTGACGATGAGAGCTACAGAGAGCTGAGGACGCAAATTTTACAGTACATGAAATGATCGCGAAAACTATTTATCAGGATTTTTCATATCAATCTGCGGTGATAAAAGTGTCCACCGAGGACAATTTGAAAAATGCCTTCTCTGGAGAAAGTCAGGCCAGCATAAAGTACAGAATCTTTTCAGAAGTGGCAAAGGAAAAGGGTCTGAAAAACCTCGCAAGAGTTTTCGAAGCGTTCTCATTTTCAGAATTCGTGCATGCAAAGAACCACCTGAAAGCCCTGAAAGAAAAAGAGATCGAAGATCCTCTGAAGAACATAGATGAAGCGATAAGGGGTGAAACCCACGAGATCGAGACAATGTATCCTGAATTTTACGATACTGCGATAAGGGAAAACAGAAAAAGGGCTGCAACATCATTCAGATGGGCTCTTGAAGCCGAAAAAGAACATGCAGAAGTTTACAGAAAGCTCAGAGTCCTCGTGGAGAGCGGCAGAGATAAAGCATTCGATGATAGAATCTACGTGTGCCCCAACTGCGGATACATTTTTACCGGTACTCCTCCCGAGATATGCCCGCTCTGCAGCATTTCCAAAGAGATGTTCAGAGAATTCTGAGATTCCCAATTTTTGCCGGCGTGACAATAAATAAATGCTGCAGATGCATGCAATGGTTGCTCAGCACAATACTTATATTTCAACTCCACATAGTCGCTGGCAGGCCGGGGTTGCCGAGTGGTAAGGCGCGCGCCTGGAGAGCGCGTGGGCTATGCCCGCGTGGGTTCGAATCCCACCCCCGGCGCTACCGAATCCATTGTCCGGGTTAAAAAGAAAATGAAAGGTTTCTCAACCTGTGTACTTCTGCCTGAGGTATGCTATCAGTGATTCCGGATCGTAGTCCCTTCCAAAGTTCCTCTTCAGCAATTCCTGAGGCGAGTAGGTGCCACCCCACCTGTGGATCCTCTCCTTCAGGAAACCGTAAATTTCCTCAAATTTTCCGTTTTGTATTGTATCCTCGAAATCAATCACCTTTACAATCTCTGTCCAGATCTGTCCTGCAACCACGTTCCCCAGAGTGTATGACGGGAAGTAGCCGAAGGAGGCATGGCTCCAGTGGATGTCCTGAAGCACCCCTTCACTGTAAGTTGTCGGTCTTATTCCAAGCAGATTCTCCATTTCCTCATTCCAGAGTTCTGGTAAATCATCCACACCAATTTCGCCTGCAATGAGCAGCTTCTCAAGCTTGTACCTGAGGTAAATGTGGAAGTTATACGTAAGCTCGTCTGCATCCACTCTTATGAGGCCCGGCTTCACCGTGTTGAAGTACCTGTAAAGCTCGTCATCATCGTAATCCCTCACAAAATCAAGATGTTTCTCCAGCAATGGCCTTATAAGTGATACAAAGGCTCTGCTTCTCCCCACAATGTTCTCCATTAGTCTGCTCTGGCTTTCGTGAATTCCGAGACTCACTCCACCTGCGATGGGGGACATTTTCAGCCTCTCATCCACCTGAAGTTCATACAGAGCATGTCCGAATTCATGGATTGTCGAGAACATCGCTCTCTTGAAATCAAACCCCTCATACCGGGTCGTGATTCTCACGTCACCTATTCCCAGAGTAATCGTGAACGGATGCGGGCTGACATCAAGTCGTCCTCTTTCCCAGGAATAGCCAAGCAAATCGAGAAGTTCTCTGTTCACTTTTTCCATAACAGTTGTTTCATACTTTACCTCCTCAAGCGGGTGCGAATCCGGAAACAGATCATCTTCCCTGACTTTTTCGAGTATTTTCTTGGATGCGGGAATGACCTTATCAAATATCCTGTCAGCCTTTTTGATGTCCAGTCCCTCTTCATGAAGATCGAGCAGAGCACTGTATGGATTGTCATCATACCCCAGCTTTTCAGCAACCTCTCTTGCGAGGTTGGAGAGCTTTTCAAGGTAGGGTCTGAACTTCTCGAAATCATTCTTTCTTTTGGCCTCGTCCCAAACCTGCACAGCTTCCTGAGACGTTTTGGCTATCTCAAAGACAATCTCGGGAGGTATCTTTCTGAGGTAGTCTATATTCCTCCTCAATACCCTTAAAACGCCCCGTTCATACTCATTAAGGTCTTCAATTCCCTCTGCCCTTTCAAGCAAAGATACAAAGTCGGGGTCGAGCATCAGCTTCTGCTCAAGTGTGCTGAGGTTGGCCATGGCCATTGCCCTCTCTCCTACTCCGCCCTTCGGCATGTATGTTTCATTATCCCATGCCATGAGGGCTTTCGCGTGGTTTATTGCCCAAAGAACCCTGTATTTCTCAACAAGCTCTTTTACCAGTTCGTTCTGAAACACCTCGCCCATAAAACCTCACCTCTACGGGAAGAGTGGTGGGAAATCCAGTCCGATCCATTCATCAAGCCCGAACATTACATTCATGTTCTGCACAGCCTGTCCACTTGCCCCCTTAACAAGATTATCTATTGCAGAGACGACGACAACCCTGTCAGCACCCTTATTTATGGAAATGTCAGCAAAATTGCTTCCTCGGACATAGCTGAGCCTCACAGCCTTCTGAAATCTTATGAAATAGGAGCTATTATAGAATTTCCTGTAAATTTTCTCCAGTTCGTCCTGCTCAAGCTCTCCTTTCAGGAATATGTGAGCGTTGGTCAGTATACCCCTCGATCCGGGAAAAACCTGAGGAGTGAATGAGACCCTCACGTCGTCCTGAAATCTGCTCAGCTCCTGTTCCATTTCATAATAATGCCTGTGGTCTGTGATCTTGTATGGAACGATCGCCTCATGAAGGTTGGGATAGTGAGTGAATTCCGTCGGGCTTACTCCCGCCCCGCTTATTCCGCTCTTGGAATCGAAAATAACCCTTTCAATCAGCTCCAGCTCTGCAAGCGGAGCTGCTGCGAGAATTGCTCCGGTGGGATAGCATCCGGGATTTGCGACAAGCCGGGCTTTCGGAATCTCTTCTCTGTGGAGCTCGGTAAGTCCGTAAACTGCTTCTATGTACGCCTCATGCTTTTTCCCATAAGCCTCCTCGTATTTATCCCTGCTGAGCCTGTAATCTGCCGAAAGATCCACCACCCTTAAACCGGATTCGTAAAGTTCGGGAACGTATTTCATTGCCTCTCCATGGGGCACTGCGGTGAACACCACATCGCATTCGGAAAGGTGATCAATATCAGGCTCGATGAACTCGATCTCGTAAAATCCCTTAAGATGCGGATGAACCTCATGAATTTTTCTGCCCTTCTCTCTCCTTGATGTTACGGCCACAACTTCAACCTCGGGATGTTTTGAGAGAATCCTTAAAAGCTCACCACCCGTGTATCCTGTACCTCCAATTATTCCTGCATGTATCAATTTTCCACCTCCATTCTGGGTAAAACGAAGAGATTTAGACATTCCTCATATCTTCGATTGACTTTAAAGCCATTTCCTTCTCTCTCATTACATGCTCTCTGAAACCTGAATAAACCAGCTCCTTTATGTATTTTATTGAATTCCCATCCATTCTCCTGGCAAGATCCACAGCATCATCCAGATTTCCCTTTCTGTCAACTATCCCCAGTCTGATTGCCTCATCAACCCCAAATCTTTCGGCAGTGCTGAGCAGCCTCAGCGCCCTCTTCAATCCCGTTATCCTGGGCAGGAGGAAAGACACTCCCATGTCCGGTGCAATTCCAAGCTTGGCAAATCCGGTTGAAAAGACTGCACTTTCATCCGCCACTATTGCATCACACGCCAGAGCTATGCTGAATCCAGCTCCAAAGGTGTAACCTTTAACAAAAGCAACAACCGGTTTTGGATGGGATGCTATCCTTAGAATCAGATCATTGGCGATGTCTGCGAATTCGATTATTTCAGGCTCGCTGGCATGCTGGACGAAGTTCAGATCGAGCCCGGAAGAGAAGCTCGGTTCCCCGTAAATGACAACAGGATTACTGCAATTACACAGTTCGTCATAGATTTCCTTCAAATGGTCAAGATCGAGAGCGTTGTGCTTTTCTGGCCTCTTAAAATGGATTATATCGACATCCATGATTCAAATGCTGATTTAAGAAAATAAAGCTTTTCAAACATATCGGTCATAGATCGTTGGAAAGAGTTCAGGTTTTCCGGGCAGCGAGAGAGCAGCATTGTATTCATCCATGAAATCCGCATCTGTGCTGAGGTCAAAGTAAGTCATAAGCTTAGCCATTGTTTCGGCAAGATTTCTTTTTTTCTGTGAGGTCAGAGCAAGATACGCTCCTGCCAGTGAGCCGTTACCTATCTGCTTCACCTCAGCGTTTGGCAGCTCCGGAAAAAGCCCAATTGTGATAGCATTTTCGAAATCGATGTAGTATCCAAAGCCACCGGCAATGTAAAACCGCTCCACATCAGCAGGACTTATTCCGGCCTTCTTGATCAGCACCGCTATCCCGGCACACACCGCCGCTTTCGATTTGATGAGTGTGTCAATGTCGGTCTGGGTAAGAACGATATCCTTTCCTGTCTCGGTTTCATCGGCGTAAGCAACAACAAATTCGTAATCGGACTCACCCTTCCTCACACGCTCATGCTCTCTGTCAAGATTGCCCTGAAAATCAACAATTCCGTTCCTGAAAAGCTCTGCAAGCAGATCTATAAGCCCACTCCCGCAGATACTCCTGGGCTTTTTCCCGCCGATTACAGTATACTTCACCCCACTGCTGTCTATCTCGACGTGATCTATCGCGCCCTCCACCGCCCTGCTGCCATGTTTTATCTCATAACCCTCAAAAGCGGGGCCAGAGGCGACACTCGTGGAGATTGCCCAGCCCTCACTTCCCAGAACGATTTCACCGTTCGTGCCGAGATCGACCATCAGTGAGAGATAGGGGGAATCGGCGATGCCTGCCGCGAGAACGTCACCCACTATGTCTCCTCCAACATACCGTCCTACCGGCGGCAGTGCAAATACAAGAGCGTTCTCGTTCACGTTCAATCCCATCCCTTTCGCCCTGTCAACAAAACCTTTCTTTTCCACCCTGACTCTGGAAGATCTGAAGAGATAATCGATATCTCTTTTCAGGAAGAAGTGAGTCATCAACGTGTTTCCGGCTGCCACCACGTCATAGATTTTTTCCGGAGAAGAATAGCCTTCTAACAATCTATCTATGAGAGCGTTTACCGAATCTACAACTGCTCTTTGGAGAATATCGAGCCCATCCTTTCTGCTGAAGACGAACTCGACTCTTGAGAGTACCTCTTCACCGTACACTATCTGTCCGTTGTAATCCGAAGCTATGTTCACCACCTTTCCGGTATTGAGGTCTATCAAGGCAGCGACAAGAGTTGTTGTACCAATGTCAATGGCAAGCCCAAAGCACTCATCTCTCGTATCTCCTTCCTCAACAGCTATGACCTCTTTTCCCCTCAAAACCAGAGTGAAATCGCCATCTTCAACCACGGGATTGCATGAGAGAACATAACCCCTTTGTGAGATTATCTCAGGAAGGAAAGAATCCCGGTAAAACTCCTTCCAGACGTAAGGGGACAGTTCACCGGCCGAAACAATAAAATCTGAAAGAATCTGCTGCTTTTCAAGGCGGGATTCAACAGGAATGAATATTTCAGCATCACTGGAAAGAAAGGCCTGACACGCCAGAACAACTCCCTCGTTTCTCTCTTCTTCGGAAAGAAACTTTTCATGCGGTTCGGGATTTATTCTGAAATCACCTTTTCTTACAATAACCCGGCACTTACCGCAGGCACCCTTACCTCCGCAAAGACTTCTGATTCCCTCACCGGCATTCTGAGCAATTTCAAGAATGGACTTTCCAGCTTCACACTCAATTCTCTTGCCAGAGGGTAGGAAAACCACTTTAATCATCATTCCTGCATCCATCACAAATTATTTATTGGTTTTCCCGAAGAATGTAGTATGGAATTTGTTATAATTTATAATCAAGAAATCGAATCGGACTGGATGCCATCTTCAAAGAGAGTGAAGGGTCCGGTGCATTTCGCAGCACGCCACATCAATCCCGAAAGTTACATACTCAAAATCCACTCCAGAAAGTATTACGAGAAAGTTAAGAATACTCCGTTTTTCAAAATTGCATATGAATCCATAAGGTGTGTTCTCTCCTCAGCAGAGGAAATTGAAAATTACAATCTTGTCATCGTTCCAACCACCGCCACAGGTCATCAGGCCGGAAGGGAAAAATGGCAGGGGTACAGCTTTTTTAATGACATAACTGTTCTAGTTGAAAGGCTCAAAGATAAGGGATACGAAAAAATTGCAGTGCTTGAGACCGATGCTCATCACAGCGACACATACAGAATATGCAGCGCCTCATTCTACTGCATAAACGGAGACAGAAAGTGCGAAATCGTTCAGGAAATGAAATGCAGAATTTCGAGAGGCTTGGATAAAGAAAATTACCTGAAAAGATTTTCGAGAGTCGTGGATCTGATAAAGGATGACAGTCCAGAAATAGTGATCTGGTATCTCGGTCAGGATCTCCATGAGCTGGAGTATTCAGGCGGAGGGCTGGACGACGATACATTCAGAGCGATGATAGAGAATTTCATGAGAATAAAAGCCAGAAAGATCGTACTCATATCCTCCGGAACACGGGAGGACGTTTTTGAAAGGATCGTCTCATTTTTCGAGAATACCCCATGATTTCTGCATAGCTCACTCCACCAATAAGTTTATATGAGAAGCTTCTCAATTTTGAGAAGATGTTGACCGAGCTTAAAAAGCTTGCAATGATGAATGCCACCAGAAAAGTCGTCAAGATAAGCTCCAAGGAGTTTGCAGAGAAGATAGATCAGAGCTTGCAAACGGCAGCAAGAAAGCTCAAAGAACTGGAAGAAAACGGATACATAGAAAGGATAATCGATAGTGACGGCCAGTATGTTGTGATTACAGAAAAGGGAAAGGAACTGCTCTACAGAGAATACCTCGAACTGAAAAAAATCTTCGAAGGTGAGGAGAAGATCTGCATAACCGGCAGAGTGATGAGCGGAGTCGGCGAAGGGAAATATTACGTCAGCTTAGATGGGTATAAAAGGCAGTTTGAAGAAAAACTTGGATTCGCCCCATATCCTGGAACTCTGAATCTGAAAATCCCGAAAGAGCAGATGTATTTCAGGAGAGTTCTTGACGAAGAAGATGGTATCCTAATAGAGGGTTTCAAAACCGAAGACCGAACATTTGGGGACGTGAAGGCGTTCAGATGCAGAATTGATGGAATTGAAGGGGCAGTCATAATCCCGAAGAGAACTCACTACAGCAAGGACGTTCTCGAGATTATCGCCCCCGAAAAACTGAGGGAAAAGCTCGGTCTCAGGGACGGAGATAATGTGGAAATAGAGGTGATCTTATGATTGAGGAAGCAATAGATGCATTCAGGGAAGGAAAACCCGTGCTGATCTACGATTTTGACCACCGGGAGGGGGAGACAGACATAGCAATACCCGCCGTTGAGGTCCGGCCAAAAGATGTTGCCATGCTGAGAAGAGATGGTGGAGGGCTTATATGTGTCTCAATTCCATTCAGGGCAGCGGAAAAACTTGGCTTGCCCTTCATGCACGAAATTCTTGAAGCTTCATCAAGCAGATTTCCCGACCTTGAAAAACTCGCCCATTTTGACATAAAATACGATTCCCGCTCATCATTCAGCCTGTGGGTAAACCACAGAGACACATACACCGGCATTACAGATACCGACAGAGCTCTGACAATAAGGAAGATTGGTGAGGCAGTTGCTGCGGTTGAAAAAGGGAAAGAATTCGATTTTGGTGCAGAATTCAGGAGTCCGGGACACGTTGCAGTACTCAAGGCATCGAAAGGTCTGGTCTTTGAGAGGGTGGGACAGACAGAGCTGAGCATTGCAGTAGCGGAGATGGCAGGCATAGTCCCGGCAGTCACGATATGTGAAATGCTTGATGAAAGGACCGGAAAAGCGCTTCCGAAAGCCGATGCAATAAAATATGCAGAGAAGCACGGAATCCCGTTTGTAGGGGGAAAAGAGATAGTGGAATACTACGAAAGTTTAGTTAAGATAAAAATTTAAACTTTCCCTTTAAGAAGCTCGCGACCCTTCTCCACCACCACACTCACGGGAGTTGGCATCTTCTGTCCGGCCCTCTTCAGAGCTTCTTTTGCAACCTCAAAATGTTCAGGCTTCGTCCAGATGCTGATGATCCTTGTTCCCGGGAAGACTCTCGCTGCTCTGCCAACCGGTTTTCCGAAGGCTCTCCTCATACCCTGCGAAATTCTGTCTGCTCCTGCTCCGGTAGCCATTCTGTGCTCCCTCAGCACGTGATGCGGGTAGATTCTGACCTTGAGGAAGTAGTTGCTCGAACCGGCTCTCCTTGCAATGTACTTGTTGGCAGCAATTCTCGCAGCCTCCAGAGCAGTATCTCTTACCTGAACAGACTCTTTTGCTACAAGTGTGAGCATGACAGGGAATTCAGCATTTTTATTACCCATCTCAAACTGTCTGAGCCTTATTCCTGGCACACCGTCAATGTACTCTGTTCTCGTGTATGGTCTCTCCAGCCTTCTCCACATCTTTGCTGGTCTCCTTGCCATAGTGTTGAGGGGAAACTTAGGGTATTTAAGTTTAACCTGAATGTGTAAAACCGGACGGCCTAAGATTTAAAGGAATCTTGAAGGGAGTGAACACTCCAGCCCATATATTCCCGCCGGAATTATTCTCCAGAGAATAGGCACATAACGAACAGGTAACTGCATCAACCAAGTCAAACCCGTTTCACAGCGACCGCAGAAGTCATCAGCGGAAACCTCCTCCTGATCTCAAGTTTCTCGGCATTTTCAAGACTTTCAAAAAGCGACCTGAGCCTATCGAAACTCAGACCGTGCCCTATAAATCCCTCCTTTCTCGCATCCAGAATGTAAAGCACACCTCCTGACTTCACCATCCTCCACAGATTCTTCAGCCCCTTTTCCGGATTGTTCCAGTGATGCAGGGAGAAGGTGGAATAGACCACGTCAAACTCGCCGAAGTAATCGCTCTCCACATCTCCGGTCCTGAACTGCACATTAACGCCCGTGTCTCTCGCCCTTTCCCTTGCAATCGCTATCATATCTTCAGAGAGGTCAAAGGCTGTAACATTCACCCCAAGCTCCTTCGCAACCCTCACGGCGAGAATTCCGGGCCCGCAGCCAGCTTCCAGATATTTTCCTTTCACCCCCAGCCTCTTCAGATCCCTGATCGCATGCCAGTAGAGAATCGACGATACCCTGCTAACAGCCTTATCGTACCTCCTCGCACCCTCACCTTCAAATTCTTCGAACTTTTCGAGAATGCCCATTGAAAGAAGAAATTCGTGAATGGATAAATTACTTTTGAAGAAGTTCGGTAAAATTCATTCTGGAATTGCTTTCAAATAGACAGGGACCATGAAGCAAACAAACTTTAACAGCTTAGTGCAAGCCTCCACGTTAACTCAAATCTACAATCCTTTGTAAATCCTTCCTCTGACATCCACATTTACCACAACAATAACCGAAGTCTCCTCATAAACTTTGAAAAGCGCTCGGTAATCACCTATCCTCATTCTGTAAATATTTTCGGAAATTCTAACAACATTGCGAACGTTGGGGAAATTTTCAAGTTCTTCAAGCTTTTGTTTTATTCTATGGGAATCCGGAAACTTATCGAGCTTTTTCTTTGCTTTTGGAAGCATGTAAACTTCATAACTCATAATTTGACCAGCCTATCAAACTCCTTTCTGGATACAATTTCATCAGCTTCTTTGATCAGGCTGATCTCTTCTTCGGTAATAACAAGGTCTTCCAGCAACTCAAGAATCCTATCGATTTTATTCTCAAGTCGCTCTATCCTGTTCATGATATCAGAGGCCATAGGGCAATATTCTCAGACAACTTTAAAAGATTTTACTCTCATAATTTAGTTCAGTAAACCAAATTCATACCATTACAAAACCTTTTATAACCTCTCAAACCAAGTGGGAAATGTGGGAAAATGCCAGTGGCAAAAATTGACGAGAAGGGCAGGATTCTGCTGCCCAAAGAAATAAGGGATAGAATGAACATAAAACCAGGAGAGGAGTTTCTGGTGGCAGATTTAGATGAAAATGCAGTTGTGCTCAGGAGAATTGACGTTAGAAAGATGCTTGAGAATCTTATAGAAAAAGCAAAATCAATTGATCTGGAAAAGCTGGAAAGAGAAATAGAAGAGGAAGGGAACAGAATTGCAAGAAGAAAACACAAAATTTCTGATTGATACCAACGTTTTCATAGCCGCGATTAAAAAAGGATGGACGAAAACAACAGAATTAGTTCTATGCCTTCTCCCCAATCCAGAATTTGTTCTGGTGGCAAATGACGTTTTGCTTGCAGAGTATGAAAAATATGCCAAGGCGTTTGATGCCGAGAATTTTCTTGAGTTTATGAGGCTCAGAGTTATTATCGTAAATCCTTCAAGATGAGGAGATCAAAGTGTGCAGGCAGTATTTTCCAGAAAATGAGGTTGCTGATGCAGTTCATGCTGCCAAATGCCTTAAAACAAATGCAGTTCCTATTACAAATGACAAACACTTTGATCCGATCAAGAAGGCGGGTTTGATAGAGGTGTGGAATCCTTCAGAAGCGATCAGGAGTCTTCTAAAAAATATTGAGGAGTAGTTATTTCCCTACAACTTCGGCCAATGCACTCACCGCAAGAGTAATGTTCTTTCCAAAGCCATCCCTGCAGTGGAAGATCCATACTGGATAATAGTACTCCTGCCTTTCCCCTATCCCTCCTGCGTAGTATCCGGGCTCAATTTTCACAACCTCAAGATTTAATTTACCCATTGGCTTCCTGAGGACTTCTCCATTTTGGAGAAGCTCACAGGCCTTTTGCGGAGAAATTATCCTCACATCTTTAGTGTATTCCAGCTTTCTCCATATTTTTACGAGGTCCACGATTGTTCCGTTTTCCCCGATGAACACGGTTATCTCTCCACCCGGCCCAACAACCGGGAATCCGTTTATTTCTCGCTTGAAGCTGACCACAACGAGTGTCGGCTCTCGTCCAACCTCTCCTGCTGAAGAGTCCATGTACGAAACGTACTCTGCTCTCACTCCACGCAGCACAGCATCTTCGGGAACACCACCATACCTTTCAAGGGCTTTCAGGGCGATCTCGACTGCCTCCTCTTCCGACGGCAGGTTTTTCCTCACTTTCCAGTACTCCGGACTCGAATTCGAAATTGTTTCAATGATCTCCCCTCCAACGACCCTGTAAACTGGCATTCTTTCAGGAGCTTCCGGAAACGTGGTTTTGAGCTTGACAAAGCCTATGGGCGACATGACTGGTATAGCTGCTGGAGAAATGACTTTCCAGAATGTAAAAATCATTAGTGCTGTTAAAGACATAATTAGAAGAAGGCGATGTCGTTTCAACAGCATGTGCAGCACCTCCAGCCCAAATTATCAAGATTGATGAATTTCATCCAAGGCATCGTTGTTGAATGAGCATTTGAAGCCGACGATTTTGTTACATTCATATCTAACATATTCGAAAAATACTTAAAGGCAAAACTACTTCCAAAAGAGGTTTGGTGGGGACTGTCAAATTAACACCCCCAGATTACACAACCCAACAAAGCTCTCCAGCCAGCTCTGAACGGAATCAAAGGAACTGTTAAAGGGAAACCTGTTAAAGAACCTCTTTGTTCTCCCCTTCATAATAGAAAAGAATCCCTCAACAGCATTTCTTGTTCCAAAGGTCTCATGCCTGTAACATAATTCCAGTCTTTATAAAGCCCACCTGTGCTTTTCCCAAAGAGAGTCCGTAGAAGTAGAGTGGGGCTGAGAGTATTTTAGCTCAACTTTCTTCTTGTTCCTTCGAAAGACTTTTTTAACCCTGAGTTCTTCTATTAGCTGGGTTATTGCGGGGTGCATGTGTTTTATTTGGATTTTTTATTTTTTAATGTTATTCTTGACAGCCCCGGTCAAGTTATTTGACATTCACGTTAAAGGAATATAAACTTTCTGACCATGTTTTGAGAATATAAAATTAATAATATTTTCTTAAAATATGGTCAGAATTGTTATATGTCAGTATGATGTAATACTGTTATGTGGTAAAAGAGGTGGTTAGATGAGAAGAGCATTGGCGATGTTGCTGGTTTTGGTGACACTATGTATGGGAATTACAGCAGGGAACGAGTATCCGGCAGACATAACTATAATTGTCGAAAAAATTTTGGGTGAAGAAACTAAAATAAATATCCAATCAGACAAAATTCCATCAAAGGCAGAAATAGAACAGCTAAACATCTATGTAAATCCAGTAACTAAAATAGTTAAAGCTCTAAAAGCTCGGGGATTGAGTGACGGAGAAATTATCGAAAATATTAGAAAAATATAATCTGGGTTGGGATCCCAAAACAGGAGCGGCTTGGAGAGAGTTCAAAAAACCATCTACAAAAGAGATGTCATTCTTAAAGCCACTCAGAGTTCCAAACAAGAATTCTGCAAGCATAAGTCAGACATCCAGTCAAGCCAATCAGGTTATGGAGGTGGTTCCAGATAATGTTTATCGAGGAATAAACACGAATTTGAGGCCGAACGAAATGAGACTTGAGCCAAATGGGACTGTTCAGCACGTAATAACAACTCATGTCGGTAGAAAGCTTGTTGGCGAAGATTACTGGACTGAAGCTGGTGTTGTTAGGTGGCTCGTTGATGGAGAACCAACAGAAATGTACATATTTACCTATGACAACGACGAGGGGCAGTGGAAATGGCACGGCACAACAAATTCTTCCGCTTTCACAAATTACTTGGTCTACGTGACAGATCAAGTTGGTGCGTGGGGTTACATATACAATATCTGGATTAACGGAGAGTGGGTTAGAAGTGGGCATTTATGGTACAGAGAGAACAACATCGATCAGGCGAATGAAGTGTGGACAGATACCGGAAGCTATACAGACGATTACGGCGTTGCAAAGCACGACGATCCATTCCTATACATCCAAGATTACGCTGTGTGGTGGGACGACAATGTAAATACGGACTGGTGGCATTCTCCAGACCCGTGTCCGGTGAAAGAATACCACAAACTGGAGGTGAGTTCATGGGCGTACTGGACGTGGATTTAATAAAACATTCATTATTAATTTTAATTATTTTGTCCTCGTTAACTTTATCTGGCTGTTTGGATAGTGAAAGGAAATCAAATTTACATACTAAAGGCAATGAAAGTGAAAAAATCAATATTAGTGAAAAAGCTCTTGAAATAGCCCTAAACGATAGTGAGGTTAAGAAGATAATTGGCACTAATTACAGAATTCTCAATGTGACGATGTCCCACTTAGAAAGGATCTACAAGGGTGTTAGAATTTCCAAAGATTATCCTGTGGTCGTTGTGGATACAAAAAGTTCCATCAACTACATTTACGTCGATATAGAGAACGAAACGGTTGTGAATATAGGGACTGTGTACAAGAGGCAGCCTCTACCTCCAGAAAAACCAGCACCACTCCTCACCCCTCCTCCACTTGTTATGACTCCAATCCATCCGGGAAAGATTGTTATGGATTTCATCAAATTCTACAACGAAAGAAATGCAACAGAACTCTACGAAATGTTTTCTGACAGGATAAAAATGAATAGATCTATTGAAGACACAGAGAAAGAGCTGAGCTTTGCAGAAAACCACAACATCTCATTAGCTCCAAATGAAAAGCTCTTTGCCAGAGATGGGTTGATGGAGAATGAAACAATGATCTATAAAGCCAACCTTACCATCTCCTATAGCAATGGAGCCAAAAATGCAACAATCGAATTCCCCATCCTCTATGTAAAGTACACCAGAGAAAAAGACAATCTGACCTATATCGGATTTCAACCGGCTATAGATGGATGGGTCTTTGAAGAGATAAGAGAGGTGATTCTGGAGAATTTTGAGGAATAAAACAGGAGAATTCCAGATCGAGAATCATGTCCCCTTTTATTGTTCTCGGATTATCGCTATTTTAAGCTACTCATATTTAACGCCTTAAACATCGCAAGTATTAAATACACTCCCCCCTTGCTGCCATTATGGCAAGATTCCCAGAGGCTGAAGCAAGGCTATTCAACGTCAAGATATGCATGAGGTGCAATGCAAGGAATCCCATAAAGGCCAAGGTCTGCAGAAAGTGCGGGTACAAGGGTTTGAGGCCAAAGTCAAAGGAGAGGAGAGGGAAGTAATCATATCCTGTTTTCTTTAACATATTCATACATTCCCCTGATAGAGTTTCTTATGAAATACTCTTCTCGCTTTCTCACATCGGCGTCGAGTTTTTCCAGGTTAGAAAATCTGGGATCCTTATTAAGCAATTCATGCACAACGATTCCATAAACTGACTCAAAGTCTTCAACAGATGAGCAACAAATGGCATCGAAAACTGCATCTGTCCAGAGATCCAGCTGTTTTTCAGCATATTCTGCCACATCAAGACTGTTTTCAAGCATTCCAAAGTGTCCCATACATGCTTTTTTCTTTCCGACGGACTTCAGCTTTTTAACCGAGTCCATGGCAATTTCATGAACAAATTTCGGCGGAGTTGCAGGCCTCTGATATACATCGTCCCATACTTCATGAGTTACTCCAAAGGCCTCTCCAACGAAGAGGTAATCCCCAACAATATAGCTCTGGTGATGCACGGCATGACCGGGAGTGTAGAGGACCTCAACACCATCTATGGCGTCCACAAACCTTTCAGGATGGACCGGGTCAATAATACCGTAGTGCTCGGCCACCTTTCCCAGAACCTTAAGGCTACCACGCCAGAGTTTTTCAGGATTTATGAGGTGTTCCTTCCCCCTTTCGTTAACGAGCACCTTTGCATTTTCAAAGTGTCTCAGAAACTCTCCCAGCCCACCAGCATGATCGATGTGAATGTGAGTGATGAGAACGTAGTCCACATCCCGGATACCCATGTCCCTCAATGACGTCACAAGGAGGGGGATCGTGCTTTTGGGCCCCGGATCGATCACAAGAGTGTACTCGTCTCCGGTGTACACCCATGCACTGATAAACTTCCTGAATCCTTCAAGCTTCTGCGGGAGATCAATGAGGCAAAGGTCATCCGAAAACCTGAGGATGCTCATACAGACCAATCTCGGATAAGCCCTAAAAAAGATTGTGATTTTTGCGAAAAAGATATTATGGCAGGGCGGGAAAGAGGTGTGATGAACGTAAAGATATCAAAAAGCAATATAAATGGGACGATTACTGCCCCTCCATCAAAAAGCTACACACATCGTGCTTTCATATCATCATCGCTTTCACCAAAATCTGTGATCTATAACCCACTTATATCGGAAGACACGATTGCAACGCTGATATCCTGCAAAAAAATGGGAGCAGACTTTGTTAAAAAAAACAGAAACGTCTACTTTCTCGGCACAGAAACCATTAAGCCGGGGTACTACAACACAATGAATTCAGGCACTACTCTGAGAATTTTACTATCTCTGCTCTCAACAATCCCGCACAGCTCGGTTATCGATGGAGATGAGTCTCTGAGAAAAAGGCCAAACAGGGAGCTTGTTTCAGTGCTGAAAAAGCTCGGGGCCAGAATTCATGGAAGCCATGACTACAACGCCCCTTTAAGGGTCAGAGGAAAAATCAATCCCGGCCAATTGGAGATTTCAGGTAAGAGCTCGCAGTTTGTAACATCACTTCTGTTTGCTCTTCCACTCCTCGAGGGAGAATCCACACTGAAAGTAGGTGAAATCAAATCCAGACCATACATCGACATAACACTGGATGTTCTGGAACAGAGTAACATAAGTATAGAAACCGAAGGTAGCACATTTTACATATATCCATCCGAATTCAGGCTCAGAGAGTTCACCATTCCACCGGATTACTCTTCGATGAGCTACCTAATCTCAGCGGGGCTTCTGGCCGGAAAAGTAGTTATTGAAAATGCAATCGACTCGAAACAGGGAGATAAAAGATTCATAGAAGTTGCAAGGGAGATGGGCGGCACAGTAAAAAAGAGGGGCAATAAGATTATTGCCGAGAACTCTGAACTTGAGGCGATTGAATTCGACGCAGGGGATACACCCGACATTGTACCCACTGTTGCGGTTCTCGGTGCTGTGGCGAGAGGGACGACAGTAATTTACAACGCGGAGCATCTCAGGATAAAGGAGACAGACAGAATAAAAACAGTGGTGGAGAACCTGAAGAGACTTGGCGTCGAAGCGAGAGAAACGAAAGACGGGATGATAATCAGAGGTGGTGGTGTGAGTAAAGGCACTGTTGACAGCCATGGAGACCACAGGATTGCAATGGGATTTTCTCTGCTCGGTCTCGTAGGGGAGGTTACTGTGAAAAATGCTGAATGCGTGAGCATATCATATCCCAATTACTTTGAGGATTTGAAAAAACTCGGTGCAGGAGTTGAGGTGTTATGACTGGAAACACGTTTGGAAGAGTGTTCAGGGTTGCGACATTCGGTGAAAGCCACGGTTATGCTGTGGGCTGTGTTGTCGATGGGTGCCCCGCAGGATTGAGCCTCGATGAAGAGGACATAAACCGGGAGCTGAGGCGAAGAAGGCCAGGAGGCAGATTTGCATCGCCAAGAAAGGAAAAAGACGAGGTAAAAATAATTTCTGGCGTGTTTGAAGGTAAAACCCTCGGAACCCCTATCGCAATCATCATAGAAAATAAAGATGCAGACTCCAGAGCGTATGAGGGAATTAAAGACCTTGCGAGACCGGGCCATGCAGACTACACATACTTCGCAAAGTTTGGCATCAGGGACTGGAGAGGGGGAGGCAGAGCATCAGGGAGGGAGACCGTTGCAAGAGTTGCTGGCGGAGCGATAGCGAAAAAGATTCTCGAAAAATTCGGAATCAGGGTGTATGGCTACTCCGGAGAAATTGCTGGAGTGAGAGCAGAGGTCGATGGTGAAATCGAGGAAATTTTCGAAAAAGCAGAGAAGAGCGAAATAAGGTTTCCAGATGCCGAAAAAGAAGAACTTGCTTTGGAGAGAATCCGGGAAGCAATGAGAGAGGGAGACAGTGTTGGAGGGGTTGTCGAAATCGTTGTCAAAGGGGTTCCCGCAGGACTCGGAGAGCCAGTATTCATGAAGGCCGAAGCTTACCTCGCATACGCACTCATGAGCATTCCGGCCGTGAAGGGAGTTGAGTTTGGAGCAGGCTTTGAATCGGCAAGATTGAAAGGAAGTGAATTCAACGATGAAATGTATGTGGAAAAGGGACAAGTCGGGTTCTTCACGAACAATGCCGGTGGCGTCCTCGGTGGAATAACAACCGGTCAGGACATACTCATAAGGCTCGCAGTAAAACCAACCCCAAGCATTTCAAAAATTCAAAAGACCGTGAATCTCAGAACATTGGAAAACGAGGAAATATCCGTCAGGGGGAGGCACGACCCCTGCATAGTACCGAGAGCGGTTGTTGTTGCAGAGGCGATGACAGCAATAGCAATCCTCGACCTCATGATGCTGCAGGGACTTGTGCCGAGATTTCTCTGATGGATTTATCCCATTCTCTGACGCTCATATTCCATTCTTATTTTTTCAAGCTCCCGTTCCTCGACATAAGGCAGAATCACTCCACATCGGATGCACAGCCAGGGGTGAGCATTTACCGACATGGAAAAAAATCCTGCCCAGGGTTTCATCCAGAAATATCTTGCATGACCATAGAGATTCGTTTTACCTTTCAGCATTTCCCCTCCACAGAACGGACATACTTTCGTATCCATAAAATTATTTTTGAAAATGGGTTAGAAAATGGTTTCTGTTTTTATACTGCCTTTACTCGTTTTTTCAATGCGGGTGGCTTGGGTTTCATTACAACCCTGCTACCACATTTCGTGCACTGGATGTGATTCCTGTCCAGATCGATATCCACTTCGGACCCGCAGAAAACACAGATAAAAACGCTCATAGGCTTCTACCTTTGCTCAGAGCCTGTTCAACAAGTTTCATTGAGGGTGACGTTGGTATGTATGCCCCACCCGCAAATTTGTATCCGCAGCTTCTGCACTCCCAAATAGCAGTCCCAACTCTCTTCACGGCCTTTTTCCCACACTTCTTGCACACATATTTCTTCCTCTGAGCGGTTTCAATCTCGATGAGCGTTCTTCTAACTCTGAGACCATATCTGGGCCCGTACCTCCCAGCCATTTTAACTTTTTTTGTTCTCGCCATTCCTCACACCTCTTTGAGCAGTTTTCTATTCTCCTTGGCTTTTCTTATGCTCATATCAACTATTTCGATCAGCCTGTCCTCATCAAGCAGATGGCTTCCGCTTTTCTGCATGGCCACAATGTTATCCTCGCTGTCGGTGGTTACGGTTATAAAGTTTTTCGACGCATTCTCCTCATCCTTGCACGGGTCAACCACTGCATAGTCTCCAATAATCTGGGTGGTTACTGCCACAGGCAGATCCCTGACCGGAAGAGGGAAGTCATCTCCAGCCTCAAACCTCTCAGCGGGGACCGTTGTATTAAGGAGGGCCGCAATGGCTCCAAGGGCTGAGGCATCCATCAGGTTGCCATCATCGTCAAGAGCCCAGACATCTATAAAGACCATCCACACCTTCTCCCCTTCCTCAATAACAAGCTTTGACAGATCAACTGCCTCGCTCTCCCTGATGCCTCTGTCAACAACCCTTGCAAGCTCAATGGAATGCTCGTCTGGAGGTCCCGGCTCAAATGTGGGTGATGCAAGAGGTACAAGTTCTGCATTCGTGATTATGATGCCCTTATCGGGGGTGTCGGGGAAGGGTTCACCAGGCTGCATTTTCACTCCAACAATGACCTGAGTGTTTCCGATTTTGACTAACGCTGATCCTTCGGCCTTCTCCACAAGTCCCGTTTCTATCTCAATGTTCCGGTATTCATCAAAAGCCCTGCCATCAATCCTCTCCCCATCTCTAAGCTTGCTCAGGATATAATCTCGTTTTATGTCAAGCAAAATGTCTTCACTCATCGCTGTTCACCTCTTCACTCTCAATCATGTACTCCGCCTTTATCGCCTCTTTCTGCATTTGGTAAATCTCCATTGCCCCTCTTTTTGCCATTTCAAGTGCTTCTTTGAACTCGTCCCTGCTCACCCTGCCATCCATCTGCAGGAGTGCAATGGACTCGATTTTGTCATTTCTGATGAAGAAGGCAAAGGGGATATCTGCCTGACCGTAATTATCCTCCTCTTTCATGGGATCCAAAACGAGAACGTCATCCACCTTCGCAACTGCAACACTCGAAATCAGTCCCCTCATTGGCACGCCAGCATCAACCAGAGCCACACTTGCTGCATTAAGGCATGCAGTCCTTGTTCCAGCATCTGCCTGAAGGACCTCAACAAAGACATCTATCCCACTTCTCGGAAAAAGTTCCTTCATTACAACCGCCTCTATGGCCTCTCTGCTCACCTTGGATATCTCTATGCTCCTTCTGTCAGGACCGGGTCTCTTTCTCTCCTCCACACTGAACGGAGCCATGCTGTACCTGTACCTCACAACAGCCTTGACGGGATCGGCAAGATGTCTCGGATGGACCTCTCTTGGCCCATAAACCGCGGCAACAACCTTGTTCTTACCCATTTCAAGGTAGCACGAACCGTCGGCCCTCTTCAGAACGCCGACCTTGATGTTTATTGGCCTGAGTTCATCAAAGCCTCTACCATCCAGTCTCTTCCCATCAACAATTAGCTGAATATCTCCACTAAGCCTGTTCAAATCCTCACTGACCATTTAATTCACCTTTCCTCCTCTTAACAAACTCCGTAATCCTATCTGTAAGCCCCTCAGTATGGGCTTCAGACTCGATAATATATATTGCCTCTTCCACAATATTTACCTTCCTCCTGTCACCGCTTATCCAGATGAGTCCGTTCTTGCCAACGATAATCTGAACTCCAAGTTCGGTTTTAAAGAGCTTAATCATGCTACCTCCTTTTCCGATGACTCTTGGCACTCTTGCAGGGTTTATTGGAACTATCCTCCCAAACCTGACCGCCCTGCACATTCTATCCTTCATCGTGAGCGTAACCTTCATTTTAGGATCGATATTGACGACCTTGGCAATTATTATATCACCTATCTCAAGGATATCGTTCGGTTTTCTGTTTGGTCTCATCTCGGGGTTTTCTGCAGCGGGTAAAAACCCCTGGTAGGGCGAATTTATATCCACCGCCCATCCGTTGGACGTAACCTCCCTGACAATACCAATAACGACATCCCCCACAGATGGGATGTACCTGCCTTTCAGAGGGATTACCCTTACAGACGTTTCCGATTTATCAAGCAATCCCAGGAATTTTGCATAAACCTTCCCTTTATCAACATACGTGCCGGCTCCCGCAACCTTTGGATTTGATGCGAGCAGTTCTCCGGGCAACACTATAGGCCTTGTCATCATTTCACCTCCGGCTCAGTATTTTTGTCAGCGCCTCCCCTTTTGCAACCCTGCCGAGCAGGTCCATTAAATCTGCCTGCATTCCTGCAGGAATTCTCATCACACATACCCAGCTCCCGTCTCTCTGCCATTCCTCCCTAATAACGGTTCCAAAGTTATAGAGAGCTGATATGGCCTTGCCAGTATATTCTGGAGGAATCTTTATTGCTATATCAACTTCCTCAAACTTCAGAGGCAGAATTGGCTTTAAAGCCTTAACAATTTCCTTCGCCTGTGCCTCAGCAGGCTTAAAAATGTCTATGTTCACCCTTGCTTCCTCAAGAGCAGCCTCTATCCTCGAATACGTATGGGGAGCATTCGTTCTCGGATCAATTGCGTTCCTACGGATGTACTCAATAACCTGCCGTTTCTTCTGTTCAAGCATCTCCTTTCTCTGTTCTGCAGTTATCTGAACATCTCCCTCAAGAATTATCGTCCTTATGATCTCGGTTATATCGGATGTGCCAAAGACCTTTTGCAGATCCTCCACAGATGCCCTTGTTCCCTTCTTTGCATCATGAAACACCTCTTCAGCCGCCACAAGTTCATCGAAGTTCACTTCCTTGCCTTCCTTCAGATCTCTCGCAAGGTATGGGTCCACAAGAACTTCGAAGTTTTCGCCACCCTTTCGAAGCCTTGCAATCACTGCCTTCTCTAAGGATACCATGCCGGAGCCCCCTTTACTTGCCGAGCTCCTCGCCGATTATCTGGTTTGCCTTTTCAATGTAGCTCCCGAGTTCCTCATACGTCAGAAGTTTGAATTCCTTATCGTCGACCCTTACGGTTCCCACCTCGATTCCCTCAGCGTCAAGCTCGCTGTTTATGGCCTTGCCCATCGCCACCAGACCGAGAAGGATTGCATCATCCAGAGACATGTCCTCACGGTATTCCTTCTCAAAATACTCCATAACCTCATTTCTTCCCGAACCGATTGCGGTGGCCTTATACTCTAACAAAGCACCACTTGGGTCAGTCTCAAAAAGCTTGGGTTCATCGTCAACACCGGCTATCAGAAGAGAGACACCAAAAGGCCTGACTCCACCATACTGAGTGTACTGCTGCTTGAAATCGCAGATTTTTCTTGCAAGCTCTTTCACACCGATTGGCTCATCATAGGTGAGCTTGTTAATCTGAGCCTCGAGCCTCGCTCTTGCTATAAGCACTCTTGCATCTGCAACCAGTCCGGAAGTTGCAGCACAGATGTGAGAATCGATCCTGTAAATTTTTTCAATTGTATCCGCCTCGAGCAACCTGCTACCCACTCTCCGATCCGCCAGAACAACTACTCCTTCCTTTGTTTTAATTCCGATTGCGGTTGCCCCCCTTTTCACAGCCTCTCTTGCATATTCAACCTGATACAATCTACCATCTGGGCTGAAAATCGTTATCGCCCGGTCATATCCCATTTGCGGAATCTGCATTTCTTAACACCTCCAGATATTTTCTTCTACAGCTTTTAATTGTCCCTGCGACACCTAATATCAGCGGGATTACTTTTTTACCATTTATTTCCTCAATCAGCGTTAGGGTTATTTTTATTTTATCCACTTCACTATGCTCGCACATTACCATTCCAGCTTCACCGTCGAACTCAATCAAACGGAGTTTTGGGGCATTCAATTCCCCAAACAGCTGGATCGTGGTATTTTTCAGCACATCTGAAACTTCAGATTTTTCTATATTTCCAGTTCCAATAAATCTGAAAGCAATATATCTTTTTCTCTTCCTGAGTGAGGGGGGTAGTGCTTTCATAGGATTTCAACTCCATCCATAATGTAACTGTCGTCGTATAGCCTTCTGTACAGCCTTTCCGCCCAGAATTTTGCCCTTTCCACATCTGCCCCGAGAAAATCAAACACATGATAAATCTGAGACATTTTCCGCATGCTGTAAATATTCTCCGCACCGCTTGTAAGTATAAAGGGTGTGTCGAATTTGTTTATAACTCTGAACATCGTCCTCAGCTCATCCAGATAACCCACTCTTCGCCATCCTTCAAAACTCATGAGCGTTGAAAGAGATATCTCAACGAGAACATCTTTCTCTCTTGCAAGCTTAAAAGTTGGATAATCAAGCTTTCTGCCCGGAAAATCCAGCAGAACATCCACCTTCTTTCGCATCACCGCATACCTGTTAACATCAACCCTCTCACTCATAACGCCTATTAATCCATCCACACCCCTTAGCTTCCCTCTCAGCTCTTTTGTGGAAGATGCATAAATCATGCAGCCCTGATAATTGCTTTCAGTCTCTTCTCCAAAAACAACATATGTTTTAAACCCGAAATCCACATTTCCCTTATAATCAAACCTTATGAAGTCAATCATAACCTTCAGAGATTATCTTCCTTGCGAAATCAATAATTTTTTCCCTTCTTGCTGGAAACGTAACGAGTTTTGCTCTGACAAGTATTGAGTCCCCACCAAAATCAAGCTCAACGTTTCCAAGATACACAGATTGTTTGTTGAGCCTTATGTGAAACACACCTTCCTCATCGACAACATCTTCAATGAATTCCACAAGAACTTCCCTCTGATCTCCAAGACGGTCAACGAGATTGTTCCAGAATTCCTTTATCTCCCTTTTTCTTTTCAGCTCCACCTCAAGAAACTCCAGAGGGTTTCCAAAGTGTCCGGTTGCCCTGCTCACAAGGATTTCAAACTCAAATGGAATGAGGTTGGATAAGGCCTGAGAAACCTTATCTGGATCCTCCGTAGAATAAACAATCGCTGAAAGAACGATATTGTCAATTTTCATAAAAATAGATTGGGAATCAATCTTTTCTTCTGAAATTGGCCCGGTAGCTTGGTCTGACCTTCTCAGCTCCCCTGCCTTTCTTCCTCAGACCTCTTGATTTCCTCCCCGCAGAGGTTAGCCCCCTGAAAACCCTGCCCTTCTGATTCGCCACTCCGGAAAGTTGCGGATCACTCAGAACAGCTGGATGTGCTCTGTCAACGAGAATTACCTCAAACCACTTGTATCTGCCGTCCTCTCCAACCCAGTAGGAGTTGAGCACTTCCATATTTGGATACTTCCTTGCTGCCCTTTCCTCAGCAATCCACTGGAGATTCTTCTTGGGCGTCAGTCTGCTTACCATGAGGTTCTTTGTCTTCCTGCCTTTGTTAGGCCTGCTTATTCTCCTTCCACCTCTCCTAATCCTGACTCTCACTACTACAACTCCCTTCTTGGCCTTGTATCCAAGGGCTCTTGCTCTGTCAAGTCTCGTGGGTCTCTCGACCCTGACTATGGCTGGCTCTCTTCTCCACTTCTGCAATCTCTCCCACATCAGCTGGCCAACATAGCCATCCCAGGGTCTTTTCCATGCATCCCTTATGTACGCGTAAGCTGATTTCATTTTTAACCCTCCATTAGCGTGATTAAGCGAGCTTTTCTAAATGGCTTAATAAATATATCGGAGAACACAGCGTATCCACAACCTCATGCCAAGATAACAGCGAAACATTAAAATAGTTTGTAAGGCAAGCGGGGAAGAAAGGAAGGTGAAATAAATGAATGACGTAATTAGAGATAGGGCAATAGCCCTTGCAAAATCTATATCCGAGAGCGAGGAATATAGGGAATTTATTGCCACAGAAGAAGTTTTAAAGCAGGATGAAGTTGCTCAGAATCTTCTGATAGAATTTCAGGAAAAGCAGCAGGAATTCCTCTCAAAACAGCTCATGGGAGAAGTAGATGAGGCTTTACTGAACTCCCTGACCGAAATTCAGGGAAAGTTGAACGAGCTTGAGAGTGTCAGGAACTTTATGGACTCCTACAACAGACTGGTAAGTTTGCTCGGGGAAGTAGGAGACCTGATAAGCCAGGAACTGGACTTCGACTTTGGTGAAGCTTACAGAACCTGAGCTTTTTTAAATTTTGATTTATTTCAACCAACAAACTCGCTTGCAATTTTCTGAATATCCATTTTCCTGATATACCTGAATGCAGGAACCATTGACAGCAATATGACCATCAGAACAAAGATCACGGAGATCGCATAACTTCCAAGAGAAATCCTCATCGGGATCAGATACAGCTCGCTTTCAAATGACTCAAAGAATTTTCCAGCCACATAGTAACCAGCAGGAATGCCAAGAACTATACCTGCAAATCCCATTAAAACGACCTCCAGTACCAGAGTCTTGAAGATTTCTCCATCCGTAAATCCCAGCATCTTAAGGGTTGCTATTTCGACCCTTCGTTCCATAACACTTATAGTTACGGTGTTGAAGATTGCCGAAAAACCAATGGACCCACCAAAAATAAGTGCAAAACCCGTAAAAGCATACATCAGACCCATAACCTGATCAATGTAATCCTTCAGTTCATCCACTGAATCTATCCTGACTCCTTCAAGTTCTGAAATACGTGTTTTCCCTTCATTCACCATGCCATCTCTGAATTTTACTGCAATTGTGTTGAATTTCTGTCCAGAAATTCTCGAAAAATAGTCAATGTCTGAATACATTGCAGGAATCATTGGCTGATCATAGATCTCCGACACCCTAACCTTTATTTTTCCAAATTCGGGGGAAGTCAGGTAAACTACCTCACCCGGAGAAATTCTGAGCTCCCTGGCAATTATTTCTGGCAAAACAACACCATCTGATGGAGGTAACCTCCGCCGCCCCTCCATATCAAATATATTGATAAGATTCTGGTCAGCAGGCAGAGCATAAAGAACAGTCGCTTTCCTTTTACCATCCTTCTCTATAACAACTCCTGCTTCAATGAATTTTATGGCTTCCTCAACCTCTTCCATTTTCTTTATCCTGTCGTAAATCTCCTCGCTGCCTGTTTTCACCTTTACGTTGTAGGTTGTGATTTCATTAAACTGTGTGTCAAGAACATAATTGGTCGCATCAACAAACGAAAGAGATACAAGGAGTAGCACGACACTCGACATTACTGCAAAAATAGAGTAAACAGTCCTCCGGGGAGTTCTGAACATATTTCGGACTGCAAACTTTGTGAGAAGCGATGCTCTCGAAAAAATTGCAAAGAGTTTTTCAGCCCTGATGCCTTCAGATTTGACCTCTATGCCCCTCAGTGCTGAAGCCGGCTCGACCTTCGCCGCAGTCAATGCAGTCAATATACCTGCAAATGCTGGGACGCCCATACCCATAACAAAAGAGAACATGATGACATCAGGATAAATTCCCACTATAGAATACGGGATGTTGAGATAACCCACATAAACATCAGTTATTACGGAAGATAGCACAAAGCCCAGTACAATTCCTCCAGCAGTTCCCACAATTCCTGAGATTACTGAGTGAAGGGAATAGTGAACAAGTATCTCTGTCTTAGTATATCCAGTGGCTCTCAAAACTGCTATAACTCTTCTCTGTTCTCTGACAAGACGGGACATCAGTATGTAAATCATCATGGCAGAGATGAGATAAAAAAGAGCGGGGAACATTACTGCCATCTCCCTGAATCCATCGAGATCCATTTTTAGCGCCCGATAGCTTGGCTGATCTTCTCTTTTGTAAATTGTGATCAGATTGTCCTTGCCAATCACATCCGAAACTCTGTTTATGACCCCTTCCACCCTGCTTTTATCAACCACAGTTATGTGAATTTCCGTTGGTGGCAATTCCTTCCCAAGCGCTTTTTCAAGTGTTCTGTGGTTGACAAAAACAACACCATAGTTCTCAGGGGTTGTGATCCAGCTCCCGGACTCAAATATCCAGAGAAATTCGGGAGAATAGACTATCCCAGAAACCGTAAATTTTACCTTCTTTCCATCCACAGTTGCCTCAATAACTTCACCGGGTTTTATCCCGTGAAAGTCTGCAAAATTCTTCAGCAGCAGAATTGCGTTTTCGCCCTTGTCCGGAAACCTGCCCTCCACAAGGTACAGTCTGTTAACTGCCATTTTATCAGGCATTGTAACGATTCTTAGAGTGATTTCTCTGTTTTCTCTTTCGTAAACGCCATACAGCGTCGTCCTTATGACAAAGTCCTTTATTCCATCTATTCTCTTGACCTTCTCAAGCTTTTCCTGACTGATTGGAAGGAACGTGGCAGAAAGGTCCTCAAAATCCATTTCGTTATAAAAATGATGGTAAGTGGTGCTCAAATTCAGATAGGCCATGTAAAATGCTGAGAAAAGCCCAACTCCTGCCACGATCAGAAAGATAATTGCCAGAAACTGATATTTCTGAGCCTTTATGTCCCTAAATACCTTCAGATGTAGAATCGCTACCATTCAAGCTCCTCCGGTTCAAGCGGAGATTCGTTTATTTTAATGTCAGCAACCTTCCCATCTCTAAGCCTTACGATTTTGTCAGCCATTTCTCCTATGACTGAATTGTGCGTAACAAGGATGAACGTTATCTTGCTTTCCCTGTTTATGTCCCTCATAACCCTCAAAACCCGCTTTCCCGTTTCAAGATCAAGACTTCCGGTGGGTTCGTCTGCAAGAATGAGTGGCGGATTTTTTACAAGCGCCCTTGCTATTGCAACCCTCTGCTGCTCGCCACCGCTAAGCTCGGAGGGAAAATGACTGGCTCGATCCCCAAGCCCCACAAACTCCAGAACCTCATCGACGTCTCTGGAATTATCAACAAGTTCCTGAGCAATCATAACATTTTCTCTCGCTGTCAGGGTTGGAAGAAGGTTGAAAAACTGAAAAACAAAACCCACATTCTTCCTTCTGTGGAGAGTGAGTTCCCGGTCATCGAGTTTCGAGATATCCCTACCCCTGAAATACACCTTCCCCTTCGTGGGCAGATCTATCCCGCCAATTATATTCAGCAGGGTCGTTTTCCCCGAACCTGAAGGTCCAAGAATGACAACAAACTCACCTTCACCCACCTCGAGGGTGGCTCCCCTCAAAGCATGAACCTCTACTCTGTCCATCCTGTAGGTTTTCCAGACATCCTCGAGAGAGATCAGACTCATTTTTTGCTTCTCCTCCAGAGGAGTGTGGCAGCAATGACCAAAATAACAGCCAGAACTCCAGCATAAAGTGCGCCCATGCTTTCTGTCGAGTAAACATGCAGGGTGAATGTCCTTTCAACTTCGTGCCGTTCATACCTGGAATCCAGATACGATATTTTTGCCCTGATAATATAGTCTCCAGGATTTTCGGGAGCCTTGAGGTCAAATGATGCAGTTGCTGAGTCTCCACCTTCAATGGTCCCGGTGAAATACTGATTTCGTCCCTCGAATCCATCAGGAAGTTCCAGTTCTATGCTGACGGCTTTTGCAGTTTGCTGCCCAACGTTTTCGAGCTGGAAGGAAAGTGTGAATTCCGAACCCGTAAGAGGTCTCTCAGAGAAGTAAATTCCAGAAATTTCAAGGTCTATATCCCCAAAGTCGTTAACAAAAATACTGAATTCGAATTCCTTTACTTCGCCTAAGCTGTCAGAATACACCGAAAGTTTGAACGGATATGTTCCGCTTTCAACATCCTTGCTGACCTTAATCCTGAAGTTTACCGTTTTTGCAGTCCCGGACTCGATGTCTCCTGCAAATCCTTCAGTCTCACCCGAGAAGCCAGCCGGATATGAGAGCACAGCTCTGACATTTTCTGCTTTTCCTTTTCCGGAATTCTGGATTGTCACAGAAAGGGTGAAGCTATCTCCGGGATATATGCTGTCAGGGTTCGTGGATATGTCAGAGATGATTACTGCCGGTTTTGCTTCAACCCTGACTGAAAACGAGTAGTTTTCAGAGTATGGATTCCCGAAGGTGTCTTCAAACCTCAGGGAAAGAGTCATCGGATATATGTCGGGCTTCAGAGACTGTACTGCGCTCAGATTGAACATCAGATTGAAAGCCTCCCCCTTATCGACCGCATCCTTCTCAATTTTTCCAGAAGAAATTATGCCTTTCGGCGTTACAAGCTCGGCCACAAGGTTCCTGGCTTTTCCCCCACTGTTCAATATGCTGAAGGACACGTTTGACTGGGACCCCGGAAACAGCTCGGGGATGGTGTACTGAGACACCCTGAACGAAGGCTTCTCGAGAACTCGAATTGATAGTACCTCTTCAAAGCTTTTTGTCCCGTAGTCGTAGACAACCTTGACCCTGAGGTTGTAAACTCCGCCAGAGTGGGCGATTAGATTTATTGAAGTTTTTGCGTTCCCGTAAACGTCTCCAACATCTCTGGTAAGCCTGGATACTTCCTCTCCATCCTTGAGAATCGCAAGATTTTCCTCCTGTTCCATGAAAGTTATTTTCAAATCTCTCAAAACCGACCCCTGAGAGGATACAAAAACGCCAATGGTAAAGACGTCGCCGGGGTGTGGAGTTGAAGGATTGACCGTGTAGTCGACCGAGACTGCCCCAGCATCTGTAACCAGAGCGAGCATAATTGCAGTTAGTATAAAAATAACCTTTCTCACATTATCACCCCGTTTTTTTATCGTGATGGATGCAAAAAAATCTTTCGATAATGTTTTTAAATTGCTGACAGTCTCTACCTATGGATCTCAAACTTATCGAAGGATTTCTTGATGAGTACCTCAAAGTTCATGACTTCCCTGACGCAAGTACGAACGGATTGCAGGTTGAAGGCAGCCATGACGTCGAAAAAATTGCATTTGCTGTGGATGCCTCGATGCAGAGCTTCACCTATGCTCTCGAATGCGAGGCAGAGATGCTCATTGTGCACCACGGCATAATCTGGAACGGAGTCGACAGGGTTACCGGACTGATGAAGGAGAGGCTGAAGTTTCTGCTGGAAAACGAGCTCTCTCTTTACGCAGCACACATACCACTTGATGCCCATCCAGAAATCGGGAACAATGCAATGATCCTCAGATACATCGGCATCGAGCCCGAAGACAGATTTGGAGATTATAAAGGCACGAAAATAGGTTATGCAGGCTATGCAAATTCCGAATTTGAAGAGATACTTGAGATCCTCGAAGACCGGTTTGGCGAAGTGGGATACATGAAATTCGGCGACGATTACGTGGAAAAAATAGCCGTGATTTCCGGGAGAGGTGCAGGATACATTGAGGAAGCGAAAAAAGAAGGTGTAGATTTACTGATCACGGGAGAAATCGAGCATACTGCATATCACGCTGCAAAAGATTGTGCAATGAATATCATATATCTCGGCCACTACAACAGCGAAACCCCCGGAGTGAAGGCGTTGATGAACGTCGCTGGGGACAAGCTGGGAGTAGATGTTGAGTTTCTGGATATTCCCACAGACCTCTGAAAGAAGAGTGTGATTGACGGCTTGCCGACGGCGTTTCATCGCATAGCGACTGCTGACTCCAGCCGCAACGGCGGGTTAACATGATTGATTAAGAAAAAGAATAAAAAATTTACTGGGTGCTTTCAGAGTTTTCAGGCTCTTCTTCCTTTGGAGGATATGGGTGAATCTTGACCTTGAAATCGCACAGTCTCTGAACTATTTTCATCTTCGCCTTTCCTGTTTCCACATAGCCCTTCTCAACCATGTAATCAAAAATTTTCTTTGCGTTCTCCTGTCTGATCAGAACCGTCGAAAATCCCGGATCGCTGCCCACACTTCCGATGCTGACATCTGCTTCCACAGCAGAAAAATCCTGGCACACATGACATCCGTCAGGAACGATCTCCTCCATCTCCTTAACCGGTATGGTGAATTCTGAACCATCCCTGAAGGTAACAATGAAGTTACCCTTGGTTATGTCAGTCTTCACGGCATTCTTCAAATCAGCACCTCTCTCTTTCAGATAGTCGTAAAGCTGGTGCCAGTAAAAGTTTTCAGTGCAGAACAGACCAACAGCGAGTCTGACCTTCTTCCTGTAGAGTGGAATTTTCTGCTGAAGCTTCCTGATGCCTGAAATCATGCATGGTGTCCCAACAAAACCAATGCTTTCATATCTCTTGATAATTCTGTGAAGCTCTGGCATGACGGGAGCATAGCTGTACTTCGTTCCCGTGATTCTGGTATTCAGAAGTTCATCGGAACTCCTGACGTGAACTATGTATGGCCGGAACATTTCATCTCTCGCAACAAACAGTGCAACTTCTATCTCCCCCATTTCGAGGGCTGTGGCCATGAACTCTGTGACCATGGCTCCGTCCTGGCCGATGAATCTCTTTGATTTCCCGGCAGTAGCTTCAATATACTCTCCAACTCCGTTTAACGGAGAGTAATTATATCTCGGACAAACCGCGACACATACTCCGCATCCCATGCAACCCTTCTTCGGGTCAAAGTCCACCGGTCTGTCCTCGAGAATGATCAGATCCACCGGACAAACAGTACATGTCCCGCAGTGACTGCATATTCCCGCCTCAACAACCCTCTCCTTGAGCAGCCTCCAGCTGCTCGCCCTCTCAGGCTTTTCTGCATACCTGAGGCACGGCAGATCCTCAAGTTCCTTGACTTCGATGGATACCCAGTTCTTTGGCACAGGCATTATTCCTCACCTCCCCTCACGGGCGTAAGCACAAGCACTTCTGTTGGACATATCCTCGCACATATTCCGCATCCAGTGCATTTCTCAAAATCCGTTTCCAAGGTAACCTTGTTGCCCTCCAATTTCGACTTTATCGCATCAACAGGACAGGAGAACATGCAGAGTCTGCATCCAATGCAGTTTTCTGGATACAGTGGAGCAGCTTTAAAGTCCGGTTTATCTGGACGGTCAAACTCAACTGTAAGTTCCTCAAACTCTTTTCGCTTTATCAGCTTGATATCCCCATCGAAATCGTACTCGACGGTTGCTTTGTCCTCCCTCTCAACCTCAGGAACGTGCTCCATCTGTCTGGCGGTAACCAGCATCGACTCAACATCCTTGAACGCAACATCATGAATCTTGGATGGCCTCAGAGCTGCAGTCGGACATGAGTCCACACAGAAGTGACAGAGTATGCACTTTGCATAATCCACACCCGGATAGTATCTGCCTTCCTCGTTAGGGTACATCTGAATGGCGTTAGCAGGACAGATGTGTGCGCATCTGAAACAGCTTATGCAGTCTTCCTTCTCAAAAAGGATTATTCCTCTAAAGTGCTCAGGAAGTTTTCTCCTCTCATGAGGATAGCTTATCGTTATCGTTCCGGGATTGATTGCCTCTTTCGTAACTTCAGTAATCGCCCTCAAATGTCCAACTGCACTCCGAATAATGCTTTTTTCCGGTGCCTTTACTCGCTTCACCATGCGGCCCACCCCGCTGAAATTACAAGACTGATTAACGAGAGGCAGAACAGAACACTCCATCCCAGCCTCAGGGTCTGATCAATCCTGTATCTTGCGTATATCGATCTCGCAAGAGCAATCACGCTCACAATAACGAACGTCTTTATGTAGAACCAGAGAACGTAAGAGAACTCCCCCAGAGGCGCTATATATGGTCCATTCCACCCTCCAAAGAAGAGCAGAGTCATGAGCATCGAGAGTATGTAAACCTTCTCGTATGGCAGAGTCATTGTAAGACCGAAGAAGATGCCAGAATACTCAACGTAAGGCCCAAAAGCTACCTCCTGGTCAGCCTCTGCAATATCAAACGGAAGTCTGCCCGTTGCAATGAGAGTGGTTATGAAGAACACCAGGAACGCTATCGGATTCAGAAATACTCCCGGAATGGTTTGCCTTGCAACTATCTCAAAGGGATTGGCAGTCTGATAAACGAGAACCATCGAGGCAACTGCAAGAATGAAGGGAATTTCGTAGGCAAAGTAAATGAATGCCTCTCTGACAGTTCCAATGAAGGCAAATTTGTTGTTGGATGCCCACCCCATACCCATTATAAAGACAGGAATGAGTGATACAAGAGCGACAGCCGCGAAGAGGGCGTACGATGTATCAATACCATATGAGCCGCCGGCAGGTATGAAAAGTATGGGGAGCAGAACCGGCAGGAAAGACAGCAGTGGGAACTGTGCAAAGTAGAATTTGTTGGCACCCTTGTGTATGATTACCTCCTGGAAGAAGTATCTCATACCGTCTGCGAGCGTCTGAATCAACCCTCCTGTTCTCCTGGACACTTCTTTTGGTCCAATTCTCCACTGAACTCTTGCCGTAAGCTTTCTCTCAAAGTAAACAATCCACAGAAGCACAAGCGTTATGCCGATAAGCCCGGGGAAGAAGACCATGTGAAATATGGGCTTCCACAGGAGGAACGCCACCAGCAGATTAACCAGAGGTATATTCATCAGCTTATCGACAATCGGCTGTATTGCTGGAATGTGTATCATCTCTGAAGTGAACACGCTCAGGATCCTATCAAGCAGTACGAATATCACGTCAGATTCCATATCTTACCACCTCACCTGTCAGCTTCAGG
The DNA here is from genome assembly GCF_000789255.1 of Geoglobus acetivorans. NCBI lineage: Archaea > Methanobacteriati > Methanobacteriota > Archaeoglobi > Archaeoglobales > Archaeoglobaceae > Geoglobus > Geoglobus acetivorans. The sequence continues at coordinate 11,243 of NZ_CP009552.1, read as the reverse complement.
AGGGAAATATCCAAAGCTGCCATAAATCGCCTGCAAATCTGCAAGCCTGTGACCCTTACAGGCTTCCATGAATCCCTTTAGGTACATCCAGCTCGGAGTCACCACTCTAACCCTGTACGGAGTCGTCGATTCACCATCGCTCACAATGGAGAACAGCAGTGTACCCCTTGCAGATTCAGTCAGGGTTGTGTATTCTCCCTCAGGAAGCACAATGTTCGAATATGCTTCGAAAAAGCTGCCCCTAATATCCTTTTTATTGAATGCCACAATATCGTCGCTCAATACATCTCCCTCAGGAATGTTATCGACGAGCTGCCTTATCATGCGAATGCTCTGAGCGATTTCTTCAGCTCTCACGAGAAGTCTCGTGTATCCATCACCATCTTCTCCGACCACCATATCCCAGTCTATTTCCTCATAGGCTTCATACGGATCAATTTTTCTGACATCGTATTCGACTCCAGAAGCTCGAATGAATGGTCCTACAAGTCCGTACTTTACCGCATCCTCTCTGTTCAGCACACCGACTTCCCTCAGCCTTGCAATCGTTGTTGGATTTCTGATGAACACTCTCTCGAATTTCTTTATTCTGTGCTCAAGGGCATAGGTCATCCTCTTTATGACATCCAGTGTTTTCCCGTCAACGTCCCTTCTCACACCACCCGGCACGATGAAGGAACCTGTAATCCTCGTTCCAGTAATTCTCGTAAATATTTCAACTATGAACTCTCTCATTGCAAAGGGCCACATGAAACCGGTTGTATGGCCAATGAACACGGAAAGAATGCCTGCATCATAGAGGTGCGTTCCGATTCTTCCAAGCTCAGCGAGGATGGTTCTGATGTACTTGGCCCTTTCCGGAACCTCAATTCCCAGAGCATCTTCAATTGCTCTGACATAACCGAGGTTGTAATTTCCAAAATCGATTATTGAAGGCCTCTCAAAGAGAGGGATGTTCTGGACGTAGAGCTTTGTTTCTGCAAGCTTTTCCATGGATCTGTGGACATAGCCAGGATCCGGAATGACCTCCACAATGAAATCCCCTTTTACCCTCACAATAAGCCTCATGTGTCCGCTTCCACCATGCTGGGGCCCTACAAAGACCACAAAGTCATCACTTTTGTAAGCATCCTCAAGAAATTCCTTTGAAACCGGGACGAAATAAGACTGATATTCCTGAGGAGGTTCAACGGCAAGGTCAAGCGCATACTCTTTCATCTCACTCACCCCCTATGTAAACATCATCCTGAAGCTTGAAGTCTTTTCTGAGTGGTGTTTCCGGAGTGTCTGGAGCCAGAAGGAACTTCCTGCCCATCCAGGGATTTCCTTCAAACCACACTCCAAAGAGGTCGTGTAGCTCTCGTTCAAGATAATCCGCGGCAGGCCATACCTCAATCAAACTCGGGAAAACCGGATCGTTTCTGTCAATTTCAGAAATCATTGTAACGAGCAGTGTGGTGAATTCAGGATTGAGATAACTCGATGCAACATATTCTACAATGAACTTACCTTCATGAGGGACATCGATCACATTAACGGATTTGATGTGGTCAAAACCCGCTTCAAGTAATTTTCTGGCAGCTTCAACAAAATTATCTCTGTTAACTCTAACAGCCACTCTGTTCCTGCCGGTTATTGTGATCCTATCGCCAAGCTCCCCCAACACCTCTGAAAGCTTTGCAACGATTTCCTTTCCTTCGGGCCATCCGTCCTCTCTCGGCACATCAACGACAACAGACGGGTTGCTTGCCACATATTTTGGAGGAGGAGGTACTTTTTTCGGCCTCTTCTTTTTCTTACCCTCTTCAACAGCTTCCCTTACAGTGGGATAAACTATTGTGTTTCTCGGCTCACCCGTATCAATTTCATTCTGCAACGCTCTGAAACATCTGAGCAGGGACTCTGGAGTTGGGGGGCAGCCGGGCGCATAGTATTTCACAGGAACGACTTCAAAAGGCTTTACCATGTTGTATCCGTTCCAGAAGAGGCCGCCCTTGATACCGCAGACGCCCATAACAATCACAAACTTTGGATCTGGCATCTGCTCATACGTTATCTTCAGAGCTCTCGCCATCTTTCTCGTTATCGCACCTTCCACCACAATGCAGTTCGTCTGTCTGGCCATTCCAAAGTTCAGCACTCCAAGCCTCTCACCATCATAACCGCTCGCAAACGCATGGGCCAGCTCTACACCACAGCAAGCGGTAACGAGGTGAGTTGGCCATATGCTGTACTTGGTACCCCATTTCTTGAGCGGTGCAAGTGGACCCTTATGAAGGAACTCAATCATTTCATCCATACACATCCCTCCTGTGGGAAGCCTCATCAGCTAACCTATATGCAAAGTAAAATGCAGGAAGCATTGCCACGAGCGCTATGGCGAGGAATTTCAGGTAATCAAGACCCGGAAACATTGCAAACAGCAGTATCAGAACAACGACAGGCTCGAAAGCCATGAAAAGCACAAGAAAACCAAAATACTGCATTGGAAGAGTGTATTTTGGAAATCCAACAGATATGTTTCCAGACTCCCAGCGCTCATACTTCAGAGGAGTGGGGTTTTTCTTCGGGAGTAGGTTAGCAAGCAGATACACTGCCACATCCACAATGAAGCTGACCACCACAACAAATGCGACGACAATGACTTCCTCCATTTCAGACACCTCCGATTGCAAGATAGCTCATGAGCAGCTTGCTCGACTCGATTATCCAGTTGGGCGGAACAACCGTCAGCAACATCAGTACCGCAGTCAGTGTGATCAGATACGCCGCTACTTTCCGGTAGCCCTTCGTTCCCTCAAAAGTTTTCATCAGTCTGACATAATACGGGACAGACATGGCCGAATTCAAAACGAGCAGCACAGCAACCCATATGAAGTTCGCATAAACCAGTGAAGAAAGGATGTACAGCTTGCTCCAGAATCCCATCAGAGGCGGCAGGCCTATGAAGGATAGAGCCAGCACGTATGTTTCTACAGTTGGCATGGCTTTCTCCTTAATTCCAATGAAAAAGCCAATCTTACCAAGTGAGTTTGTGAGAAGCTGAAGCATTGCTCCTGCAAACGCCAGATAGATGAACTCTTCCTTTACGGCCACAATCAGAGCTGCGATTATATAACCCATATTTGCAACTGTGGAGTATGCAAGAATCCTCGCAGGTTTCTGGCTGGTCAATGCACCAATATTGCCCACCAGCATAGAGACGACCGCAAGAATACTTCCGATCAGCGTTATGACCTCATCACCCATGTGGGTGGATGACACGATCTTGAATGCAACCACAAAGGGAACGAACTTTGCAATGCTCGCTATAACAGAGACGGGGATTGGATCGGCTGTGTCAAAAACATCCGGAACCCATTCATGGAAGGGGCCGGCTCCAACCTCTATTGCGAGTCCAACGATAAGCATTGTAAATCCTATGTAGTAAAGGGCGAGACTCGAAGTTGCGCTTGCATGAACCATCAAAACTGCTCCGATCAGGAAAAGAACTGTTGCAATTACCATGAAGGTCATGTACTTTATACCCACCTCGACCCTCATTCCGGTATCACTGGCCATCACCATCATGTACGTGGGAACACTCGCCACCACAAACATACCGAGGAGGAACGCGAGACTCTGAGAGTAGAATGCGTACACTGTTGCAACAAAGATCAATCCGACAAGTGTGTAATCCACTCCCCTCAAAAAGCCCTTCATCAGATCAAGGGAAGCAAGATTAATTATTGCAATGACCAGGATCATGAGCAGAAGTGGATTGTTGACGGCCGTCAGTAGAGCTGCTATCAGCGCTCCAGCAAGTCCGATGTACTTGTTTTTCATTGACAGGGCTCCTGAAACCGCGAGAATTAATAGCGAGTAAATGACAAACTCCATTTTACCACCACCCCGTTATTGAAACTATCAGCAAGACAGCCAGTACCAAGCTCACAACTATCTTAGCATACCTTTCAAGACTTCCATTTTGAATCACTCTTATACCGTATGAGAACGCCTCAAACAGCCCCGGAATGAAGCTGTGAGCTATGAAGTCAAGAGTCCTGTTGAACACATCCACAACCTGTGCAATTAACCAGCCGATTCTTGGCACTATATAGTCGTTCAGGGCCATCATGTAGAACCTATCATAGAAAACCTGTCCAACTGGTGAGTAGTATTCTGGCTTCATGAAACCTATCGTATATGTCGTGAGAACCAGCAGTCCAACGGCAAAAGATGTCGTGGCTAAGCCAGCAGGAACAAACTCCGCCGCATTACTGTCCAATCCATAAAAGATTGCGGCAAGAAGAACGAGAAGCATGGAAACCATTGCAGTGTATGCAGTCGTCATCACCCTCCCACCATGCAGGTGCAGGTGTACCTTCCTACCCTTCCAGAAGTTGAGAGCGAAGAACTTGGCTAAGAACGCTGCATAAATTGCAGATATTGTTATCAGCAAGACAAGGGGAATAAAACCAAACTCATGGTTAAGTTCGTGCAGCACCTCATCCATTCCCGACTTCACCCAGTATGCGGTGAGCGGAGGTATGCCTGCGAGAGTTACGGTCGCAAAGAGGGTTACAATGCCTGTAACCTTCATCTTGCTGAAAACTTCCCTATCACCACACAGGAATCTGTCATGAGTTTCATGGATTATGTGTCCGGCGACAAGGAACAGAGTGGCTTTTGCAAAGGCATGGGTGATGAGATACCAGAACGCAACGATTATTGCAAACTCGCCAACCCACATGCTGGATGCTGCTGCAGCAAACATCAATCCAAGACTCGACATTGTTGAGGCAGCGAGAAGCACCTTCCTTTCCCGGCTCGCGAGAGCAACCAGCGCACCGTAAAGGCTGCTTATAAGCCCAAGGAAGAGAACAAAAGCATACACATACTCAAGCCCCTCAGCATGCTGTGTCCATGGCTGAATGTACCAGCTTATCCTCATGAACAGGTAAGTTCCGGCAGCGACCATTGTTGCGGAGTGGAGCAATGCCGAAACGGTTGTTGGACCGGTCATGGCAGTCATCAACCATTCGCTGAACGGAAGCTGTGCAGATTTTGTGAATGGACCCATGAGGAACGCTACCAGCAATACCACAGTTCCCAAAGTTCCGATATGCTCGAACAGACCACCCCAGTTGATCTGTGAAATGTCAAGGGTCCCGGTCAGAGCGAAAATTGCCGCCACTGCAAAAAACATGGGCATATCCCCAACTCTGATCGTCGATATGGCCCTCCATCCACCCGTGCTTGGGCTCCAGAACATTTTGAGGGGTCCAACAACCCTGTTGAGCACACCGACATAGCTGATTTCATCATCATCTCTGAACCAGTGGCCAATAAGACCCCATGATGCAATGCCCAGTCCTTCCCAGCCAATGAGCAGCATGAACAGGTTATCACTGTAAACTACAAGCAGCATGCTTGCCGTGAAAAGGTTGAAGAAGAACCAGTACCATCCAAGCCTGTAGTCCTCCTTCATGTATTCTGTACCATATACTCCGATCACAAAGGCGATAAAGCCCGTCAGAGCGCCCATGTATTTGCTGAGATAATCCACAACAAAGGTGAAGTTTATACCCAGAGCAGTAAGCCAGGGATAAACATACCTTCCTTCTTCGACTCTGAAGAGAATAAAAAGAGTGATCAGGAATGACACGAACAGTCCAAAGACGCTGAGATACGGCAGTTTTCTGGCAAATTCATCCTGTCTCTTCGGCCATATCAGTGCTATAGGGAAGCTTGCAAGTATGGGTGTGAAGAACAAAGCAAGCCAGATCACTGGACTCAGCTCGAGCTCCATCAGCGCTTCCATCAGATTCCACCTCCCAGGAATGTTAATATCGCATCAACAAACCATGTGGCAAGTGGGGGCAGGATGAAGAGGAACGAAATCGCACCTATGAGGTAGAGGGGCGTGTCAAGCAACCTGTTCACCTTCACTTTATCATAATCTCTGACCTTGCCGTAGTAAATCCGCTTCATTGTGTAGAAGCTGTAAAGCCCGGAAATTATGAAGACGAAGACCACGAGGAGCATGGTATCGAGAGACAGTCCATAGGTGTCAACCAGTCCCTTAAGAATAAAGAACTCGCCAATCATTCCTATGGTAAGGATACCACTCAGATTCATGAAGCCAATCAGAGCGGCATTTGCAATGGTTGGAACCTGCTCGTGCAATCCGCTCATCTTATCGAGGTCTCTCAGGCCATGATATGTTGCTATGATTGCCCCAGCACTCATGAAGAGTATTGACTTGCCGAAAGCGTGGCTGATGTACTGAATGATAACTCCAACAATTCCAGCAGTTCCGAGTGAAAATGCAATTAGAATGTAACCCATCTGGGATATCGTCGAGTACGCCAACAGCCTTTTATGATCAGTCTGCTTGAACACGCCAAAGCCAGCCACAATGCTTGTAATGACACCATATATGAAAATCTCCCACCTGTAAGTCAGAATGAAGGAAGGATCGATCAGGTAGATTCTGAGAAGAATATAAGCTGCAAGACCGACCGTGAGAGGACTCAGAAGAGCGCTGACAGGAGTGGGTGCCTCAGCATGAGCCCAGGGCAGCCATACATGCGGGCCCAGCCCAGGAAGCTTCACCATCATGCCGATGAAAATCAGGGTCCACGCAAGCATGCTCACTCCGGCGATGCTGTCCAGCGCGAGTGTTTTGTTTTCAAAACCTATCAGCAGAATTCCCACCAGCGCGAGAACTCCAGCTATGTTGGTCCATACAAAGTAAAGAATCGCCACCCACACCCTGTTTCCATAGCCATAGTAGTAGATCAGGAGGAACGATGCAATAAGAGAAATTTCAAGGAAGATGTAGAGCAGAATGAGATTTCCGGCATATACCAGCCAGAGCATTGATGCAGCATACAGGTTATAGAGGAACCAGTATTTCCTGAATTCCACATCGGAGTTGAGACCCATCTCCTCGAACCTGTGTTTCATATACGGATATGAATACAGAGCAACCATTGCAGAAACGAAAGCTATAGTGAACCCGAAGGCATGACTTATTGCATCACCAAGCAGGTATATCTTTCCAATCGGTTCAAGCGCATTGAATAGCGGTAGAGTAAAGCTGCTTTTCGTTACGAAATCCGAAAGTATGAATAGGAAGGACAGAATGAAGGCAATGGAGGACAGGTACGATGCACCCTTCCCCCTTATGAATGGCGCAGCAACTATCGCCACAAGCGGAATCAAAAATGCATACAGTGCAAGACTCATAGCTCATCCCCTCCTGTAGTTATCACATCCACTGTCGTTTTTCTGAACTTCCTGTCGAGGAATATTATTGCCGAGATCATAATCAGCAATTCTCCTGCGCTCGTAAAGACCGTTATCAGCGTAATGGCATTGCCCTCAGCTATCAGAGAAGGGTTGGTGAAGAGAGGCACAACTGACAGAAATACTGCCGAGAACATCAGCTCGAGAGATATCAGAAGTCTGATAACATCCTTTGCAGATGTGGCAATCAGATACCCGATTACGAGCAGCCCGACAGACGTTGCGGTTTCAATCATGCGCTATCCCTCCTCAGCATGCTTATTGCAGAGAGCATGAGTAGAGCCGTCAGAACGATCAGAAATGCAACAAGAACAGAATAATCCGTGAGCATCTTATCAAACGCATCTGAAAACTCTCCTGCCATAAATGTATTCAGTCCAACCGTCACAGCGAGAATTACCGCAATAACCTCACCAACGACAAGCCACCGTTCATCGACCTTCCTCGGGTTGACAAAACGGTATGTTGCTGCAAGAGCCACAGTAACAATACCCACGGCACCAATGAATATGAAAGCAATCAGGACGAAAACCGAATAGATACCATGGAAGGCATATATTGCACCTACGGCCAGCATCGTTGCAGACATGAATAGTGCTGAATAGAAGTTATCGCGAGTGATCCATGCGCCCAGTGCGAAGATTAAGGCAATCACTGAGAGCAAAAGGACGATAACCGCTTCCATACCCCAGCCATTAAGACCATGATTAATAAGTTTTGCTAAATTTATCGACCGGATTTATTATAATTTAAAATCGTGATATTTTTGGGGCATGGTATTAAAAACAGAAAAAATTCAAAAAGCCAATAAAAGAGAAAAATCAGCAAAAAATGAGCAGTCACATTATTACTTCTGTCCCTTTAGGCCTGTAAACGCATCTTGGCTCTGCTGCAAGATAATCGCCAGTCATCGCATATGCTCTGGCTCTGCTACCACCACAGATGTGCCTGAATTCACATTTTCCGCACTTGCCTCTGAGATTATCCGGGTTTTTCAGGCTGACAAATATGTCTGAATTTCCGTAAATATCTTTCAGACTTCTCGTCCTGACATTCCCCGCAACCAGCGGAAGGAAGCCGCTCGGATAAACCTCCCCAACATGACTGATGAAGAACATCCCTCTCCCGTCGGTTATGCCCATCATTCTCCTGATGCCGTCCCTTGCCATGCTCCTACCATGCGCCCCGGAAACTATCTCTTTGGAGCTTCCTTCAGGCATATCTCTCAGAGACTCTGCAAGCCTGTGGTAAAGCTCCCCATGAGGCAAATCATAGGTTCCGCTGTCCCTCATGTACTCAATTCTCCTCAAGTGTGTGGCTGCAGAGCTTTTAACGTTGAGAGGTGTTTCCTTAGATAAATCGTACAGCCAGTTGAGAATGTCCTCAAATTCCTGTGAAGTTGGCATGTACTCGGCCTTTGCCCTTCCGGTAGGCACAACAAAGAACACATCCCAGAGAGCGATTTCGTTCTCAATCCCGATTTTCGCTATATTCGGCAGATCGGCCATGTTAAAATTCGTCACAGTTGTATTGATCTGCCGGGATATTTCAAGCTCCCTGGCCATCTCAAGAATCTCCAGACTTGTTTCAAACGTTCCACCAACACCCCTGAAATGATCATGTATCTCGGGATTGCTGCCATCGAGACTTATTGCTATTCTGGAGATGCCTGCATCCTTTAGCTTCCCAAGTCTTTCTTTCGTAGCAAGCTTTGTTCCACTGAAAGCTATTGCTGCTCTGATACCGCTGGAAGTTGCATATTCAACAATATCAAAGACATCTTCCCTCATCAGAGGATCTCCACCTGTAAAAACGACGAGCGGATATGGTCTGCCAAACTCCTTTATCTGCTCGATTACACCAAAAGCCTCATCGGTCGTAAGCTCGTCTGGATTTCTCTTCCTTATCGCTCTGGCTCTGCAGTGTCTGCAAGCAAGCATGCAGGCTCTCGTTAATTCCCAGAAGATTATGAATGGTTTTTCTCTGATATCATAAAACAATCACATCACCTCTCAAAAGCAAGATATGCAAAAACCTTGGCATCCTCAATTATATTCGAAATCCTGGCATATTCGTTCGGCTGATGTGCTGTCTCATCACTCGTGTTCCACACTGCAGTTTCAAAGCCAGCTCTCCTGAAGAACGATGCACAGGTATTCCCTCCAATACCTATCGCTCTTGCTTTGATTCCCCTAACATCCATTATCGCTTTTTTGAGCTTTGAAACAATCTCAGCATCCTCATTTGTAGGTGGTGACCACGATTTCTGAACAACTTCCATTCTGCAGTCGTACCCATCTTCACTCCTCTTTCTCTCGAAATAGTTTTCCAGAAACTCAATTACTTCATCAACGTCGTAATCCGGCAGAATCCTGCAATCCATGTAACTCACATCCAGTCCTGGTATGGTGTTCACGTTATCAACATTTTTCTCCCTTCGGGTGGGTTCAAAAGTGGAATAGGGCGGCTCAAATAATTCATTTCTGTAATCGTATTTTTTATGGAGAAGCTCATCCAGTTCCAGCAGCATCTTCATGGCTCTTCTGCTTGCGTTAAATGACGTGTCTGGTCTTGAGGCGTGTCCCTGTTTACCAAATATTTCAAACTTGAGCCAGAGAATCGTTTTCTCAGCCACTTCTATCAGAGAGCCATCAGGACTGCCAGCATCAGGAACGACAAAAAGATCATTTCTTCCAAAAACCCCTTCTTTAATCAGGTGCTGAATACCATAATCACTGCCGGTCTCTTCATCCGAAACAAAAACCATCCCGAAACTGATGTCAGGCTCATTTTCTGCAAGAAACATTCCTGCAAGCAGAGTTGAAACTATTGCCTGGCCATTATCCTCAGCACCCCTGCCATAAATCCTGTCTCCCTCCACTCTGGCTTTGAAGGGATTGCTTTCCCATAGAGAGAGATCGCCCTCAGGGACAACATCAAGGTGAGTTACAACCCAAAGAGTTCTGCTGCTCTTGCCCTTTATTTTCGCCACAATGTTAGGCCTCAATCCGTTTTTTGCCCTTTCATCTTCAGCATCATATCTCCTGACTTCATCTGCAAAATCCAGCAGCCCTTCAACATACTCTGCCTTGTCCCATTCACCATTGCCACCATTTTCGGGAGATAGTGCTTTGATTTCAATTAACCTCGAGAGAGTATTTATGACAAAATCCCTTTTCGAATCGAGAGAATTAAGTGAATCAACCAAACTGCTACTGGGCATTTATGATCTCCTCAATTCTCTTTCTCAGTTCTTCAACTCTTTCGATTACCTCCCTATCATCGCTCTCAACTCTCTCAAGTTCGGCTTTCAGGGGCAAGAGGATTCTCAGGGCTTTTTCACCCCTGTGACCGTCGAGACTCATGAAAACATCTTCGATAATTTTCAATCTTTTTCTTGCAACAAAATCTCTGTTGAGTAAACCCTTCAGCTGAATCAAAAGCTCTGCAACTTTTTTGCCATCATCCGTCAGCTTTACCTTTCTGATCCTACCCTCGAACTCGCTTTCCACAAGTGCATTATCTTCAAAAATTCCCAGAACCTTGGAAATGTAGCTGTAAGGCGAGCCAACCTCTCTGGATATACTGAGCGGGTAAGCCAGTTCTCCGTTTTTCTCCGCCTCGTAGATCTTCACTATGATGTCCACAGCCTTCTCGTGCAGAAACAGTCTCTCAACACTCATGTCCAATCCCTCTCACACTCAGACCCGATAATGAATTTATAATTTATCCTCACCAATGTATCCTTTTCAGATGTTATCAGGATGAAAGCTGAATATATGCAAAGATTAGCAAGCTTAAGAGTATTGATATGACAAACATTATATCAAATTCATCGATACTTCGCTCACCGTTATCTAAGCTCAGGTCGTTAAAATCATCCTTGAAGTCCATAAACATTCTAAGCTACTAAGATATATGATAAATTTTTCCCCCAAACAGCAAGATTG